>NZ_JBFUKB010000002.1:0-407461 GCF_056401065.1 Rhizorhabdus sp. P4_G5
CGGTTCGAGCCCGTCACCGCCCACCAGATGCAAAGGGCATTCATGGCCGCCGGCGTGCGCGCGGATCAGTTGCTGGTGGATCGCGGGCTCGTCGAGAGCCGCGCCCGCGGGCAGGCGTTGATCCTGGCCGGGCTGGTCTTCTCCGGCGAGCGGAAGATCGAGAAGGCCGGGCAGGCGCTGAAGCCCGATGCCGCGATCGAGGTGCGCGGGCGCGATCATCCCTGGGTGTCGCGCGGCGGCGTGAAGCTGGCCCATGGGCTTTCGCATTTCGGCTGGAGCCCAGAGGGCGCGGTGGCGATCGACGTCGGGTCGTCGACCGGCGGCTTTACCGACGTGCTGCTGAGCGGCGGCGCGGCGCGGGTCTATGCGGTCGATTCCGGCACCAACCAGCTTGCCTGGAAGCTGCGCAGCGATCCGCGCGTGATCGTCCTCGAGCAGACCAACGCCCGGCACCTTACCGCCGCGCACATCCCCGAGCCGATCGACATGATCGTGTGCGATGCGAGCTTTATCTCGTTGGCGAAAGTGCTGGCGACGCCGATCGGCTTCGCGCGGCCCGACGCGCGGCTGATCGCGCTGATCAAGCCGCAGTTCGAGGCCGGACGCGAGGAGGTGGGGAAGGGCGGCGTTGTGCGGGATCCAACGATCCACGCGCGCGTCTGCGCCGAAGCTGTCGGCTGGATCGAGGCGCAGGGCTGGCGTAGCATGGGCGTGACGCCGAGCCCGATCACCGGCCCCGAAGGCAATGTCGAATTCCTGATGGGTGCGGTGAAGGCCGCGCGATAGCCGCCTTGTTTGCTTCGCTACTGTCAGTAGCGTCGCATAGACAGGCGGCACCATCAATGCGACGAACAAGAGACTGTCGTTCGAAGCAAGCCGATCCGTCACCAATGCGATCGCCGGGATGTTTTGGCTGAACCGCCGCAAAAGGTGTATGCTCGCAAACCAGCTTCATGATCAATGAGCGCTCTCAGCCGTGGGAGGGGGTATGCCAGTCGATCAGCCTTCAACCCGTGCTGTGCAATATGTGCGAATGTCGACGGAGAAGCAGGTCTATTCGATCGCCAACCAAATGGCGAAGATCACTGACTATGCTCAACTCAACGGATTCGAGATCGTCGAAACCTACCGCGACGAGGGCTGCAGCGGTCTCCATCTCAAGGGTCGGTTGGCGCTCCAGCAATTGCTGAGCGACGTGCTTGCAAAGGATCGGGGCTTCGATGCGATTCTCATCTACGATGTCAGCCGATGGGGGCGCTTTCAGGATACGGACGAGAGCGCACATTATGAATTCATTTGCCGCAGCGCGGGCGTACAGGTCCATTATTGTGCCGAGCTGTTCGAAAATGATGGCAGCCTGGCCAGCACGATCATCAAGAATGTGCGGCGCGCCATGGCCGGTGAATTCAGCCGCGACCTGTCCGACAAAGTCTTTGCCGCCCAATGCCGGCTTGCATCCAATGGGCACAAAATGGGGGGACGACCGCCTTATGGAATGCGTCGCGTCCTACTCGACGAACATGGCAATTTGAAAGGCGCGCTTGAGTCCGGGCAGGTCAAAAATCTGCGCTCTGACCGTGTTGCCCTGGTCCCCGGGCCTGCGCGCGAAGTCCAGATGGTACGCCGGATATTCCGGCTCTCAGCCGACAAGCTGCTGCTCGATTGTGAGATAGTCCGGCTCCTCAATGCCGAAGGCAGCACTGGCCCTACCGGCGGGGCCTGGAGCCGATCCATGATCAGTCACATCCTGCAGTCGGAGCGCTATCTTGGCACCAATGTGTTCAACCAGTCCTCAAGCAAGCTCCGCGGTGGTTCGCGGCGGAACAGCCGAGATGCATGGATTCGTTGCGAGGGTGCCTTCGAGCCGATCATCAGCCGCCGATTGTTCGATCGTGCCCAGCGCGCACGCGGTCGGGTGCTGCACATTTACCAGGAGGACGAGCTGACCTCCCGCCTGCAGACGCTTCTCGAACGCGAGGGCAAGTTGTCTGGGGCGATCATCCAGCGATCAAAGGATGTGCCATCCGTGTCGACCTATCGAAAACGCTTTGGCTCACTACCTGCGGTCTATCGGCTGGTCGATTTCCAAATTGGCGAGTTTTCCCACGTCTCAGTCGGCCGAGGCATGGTTCGTCACGCCCTCGAACTATTTGGTCAGGCGCGCGCCGCGATCCGGGGCGATGGGGGTGGCGTTTCCGAGCTACCCGGGCGCCGCTTGCTGCATATCGATGGCGACCTCCTGCTGGGCGTCACCGTCGCGCGATACATCAAATCAGCCGAGCCATTCTGGCGCGTGTCATACCGTGCCGGACCAGAGGTCGGAGCCATGCTTGTCGGGCTGATGGACCCAGCCAACCAACTGGTCCAGCGCCTCTACCTGATCCCGGCAGCTCGCATCCCCAAATGCGGCAAGACCTGCTTCACCGAGGGAGGTCATCGAATGGAGGAATATCGAATCGAGAATATTGCCTGCCTCTATGCAGCGATCAACGCTCGGCTGCGCTAGCCTGGTAATATTGAACAACGCCATCATCATGTGGATGCCAGCGGGATCATGCGAGGAGCGTGATCAGCAGCAGCGTCGGATATCAGACAAGCGTGACCTCGACTAGCTTGCCGAGCTGCTGCGCCCCCGCACCAACGTCCTCGCGGATGCCCATGCTGCACTTCCACCCTTGACGGGCAGCGCCGGCCTGGATGACCGACCTGTTATATCAATGAGTTGCGCCAATCTACGCTGCCCTGCCCTGCCCTTGTGCTGACACTGCAGCAGCCCGCTGGGAACCCTGCAGGCGACACCACGCCTTGCCCCCTCCCCACTGAACGCGTGGCTGCGCTCGATGCTCGAGGTAGAAAAACAGATCCCAAGGGCTATGCCCGCCGGATGAAGTCGATCCACGCCTTGGTGTGGTCGAGCGCCTCAGGCGTAAGTCGCAAAAGATGCTGTTTACCCTGCTGACGCCGAGTCAGGAGAGAAACCTTTTCGAGTATCTGAACATGGTTAGAGATTGCCGGTGCTGAGATATCAGAGGACTCGCATAGGGCGTTCACAGTGGTTTCGCCCAAGGCGAGGCGCAACAGGATCGCTCTGCGAATCGAGTTCCCGAGCGCTCTGAACATTGAGTCTAGGCCGTCCATGCTTGTTATTGCTCCGTTTCAAACTCAGGCTTCCGAGCCATAAAGCTCGGGTCAGGGGGAATTCAAGCCGTCGGTAAACATGAGCTAAGCTCTATCGGCAACTCCTGCCAGCCGACATGCCAAGGTCAAGCGAGGCACCGGACATGACGGCAGGTTCGATCGACCCCCATGGCTACCGGTCCTGGCCGCACGACGCCCGTCGGCGACGCTGAACGGTAGTCGGCCGACAAGCTCAGCATCAGTGACATGCTTTATCAACGGCATCGCTATACGGATAGCGCTTGAGTATATCGCCCTGCTCCGCCGCTTTTCTGAGAGTCCATCTCGGCAACAATCGGCCCAATAATTCGATCTGTTTTGAAAATAGCTGGCGACGGCTATCTTCTGCCGTGCGGCGATGCCGCAGCTCATATTCGGCCGCCATCGCGAACGTCACCTCTTCGAAAATCCAGTACAGCAATGTTTCAAGATCTTCGGTACTGCGCCGTTCGCACGCGATCCCATTCTCATAGGTGACGAGATGATATTCGCCGTCAACTTCGATATGCGGCCGGCCTTCGTGCCACGGCTCTCCGCAAGTCGGCAAGTAGCGCGGCTCCGCTCCGAGCTGTTGTGCGAAGCTATCCATCCGCTGCTTCGCGCAGACTATATCGACTCGCTCGATCATGATCCCCCCTCTATCATGATGCTCCCCGCTATCATGACACCTCCAGGTCAATTGGTGCCATCTGGGTGAAATCAGAGCAATAGCCTCGGCTACCGGCCCAATTTTGAATATCGACGCGGTGCTCTCCATGCCGAATGCGCGCGCCTCGCCGACATGCCTCTCCCTCCTTCGTCTTCTTCCACAGCTCGGATCTCCGCCAGGCATCGCGTGGCCGGCGCTCGGCTCCGACTTAGTCATAGACGCCCCCCTTGCGGGATCATCAGTTATCATCGGTTTTAGTTGGCATGGCGACCAAGCTCCCTTAGCTTTCTGACAAGCCGGACAGCGCAATCAGTGCGGCAACATCGGACAGGCTAGTCCGAAACCCAAGCAGGGAATCGCAGATGCACGGCAGACCACCTCCCGGCGAAATCTATCGCTTCGGCCCAATGCGCATCGTCCGCAGACCGGTGGCGACAACACCCCCGACAGGAGTGCTGTGCATGGTCGACGATATGGGTGCCGGACGGCGCGGGAAACTGGGCGGCGCCCGTTATTCGGCGGGGGATTGGGTGGACATCGAAGGGCGCCCGATCGACTGGACGCCAACACATTGGACTATCCCGGAAGCTTGACCGCGAAGATCCCGATGCCAGCTGCGCGAATGTCTGCGGCCTGCCTCTGGCTAGCGCTGCCTTGGGCCGATGGATTCGGTGCCAAACTGGATCCATATCCCCATGTGACCAATGATTAGCGGCTCCTCGCTATGTCAAACCCAGTCCTCTGCCTGCGGCCCGCCCATCCCCCGGCAGATCAGCGCATCGGAGCAGGGAAACAACAAGCATCGACCTGCTTTCTTTTTCCGCGACTGCGGGCGACGGCCGCGCGTCCGCGCTTCAGCGATGTCCCAGGCAACGGCTATCGTCGGGGGGATGGAGGATGCCAGGAATATCAGCATCCCCCAACGCGCCATCGGCTCCACCCAATCTGGTTGGTCTGTTCCCGTCTGGACGCACCTATCGCTCGTGTACAACGCTGCACAGCTGGGTGCTGCCGAAAGGATATGGATCGCCAGAAAAATCTTTTGCAGCACGGCAGTCCCATCCTCAGCCCCGCCGCAGAGTAGCTCCACGACAGGCGTCGTTGGAAGCGCCCCGAGCAACCGGTCTGACGAAAGCAGATTGCTCTGAAATCGAGCGCCCCAGAAGACTCATCCGAAATCGAGCTTGCGATGCCGACTGACCGCCAGCTTCCAGGCTGTGCCCGTTGCCGAGAGCGCATTTCCTTGTGGCCTCGCATCCCAGCGCAGCAGGACGAGTCTCGCGCCTGGCAGGCTGTCGGCCATCCTAGCTCACCTGCCGATATCCGATGTTGCGCTGCTTGACCAACATGCGCTGATCCACTGCGCGTTCGCGGAGGACCCGAGAGCCAGATGGGAGTTCCGCAGCAGCTTATCGCCGCGATCATCGGCGAGCGCGGCGCGCTGCACCCTTCCGACGTGCCTAACGCCGCACCGCTTGGGATCGGCGGGTCGGGTCTAGCAAGTGACCTGGATCAGAAACGCCGCCGCCATCATGAAGGTCACCTTTGAAACAAAAACATAAATATAGATAATCCATTATATCTTGATTTCATGATATAGTGCATTGTCGGTATTTGTGATCCCGTGACGAGACCGATTCCCAGCATTTGCGCCAATTCCTCGAACACCGCGCGGTGTTGCCTGTGAGCGCCGCCCCCACTGCAGGGCTTTGCGAGCTGCTATCGGCCTTGGGTCAGGAAACCCGCCTCAGCATCGTCCGCAAGCTTCTCGATGGTGGCCCGCGCTCCGTGAATGCGCTCGCCGAGGAACTGGACATTCTGCAAAATGGGGCCTCGACCCACCTCACCATTTTAGCCCGAGCTGGATTGGTAGTGGCGGAAAGACGCGGATCTCAGCGTATCTACCATGCCCGCCGGGAAACCGTCGAATATCTCATCGGCGTCCTGGAGAATATGCTCCGTCACGCCGATTGATCCGTCATTCGCGGCTGCTGCAAACGACATGCCGCTCGGCTATCGGCCAGGGTGAATGCACCCGCAGCGGCGGCGGCTGACAGGCCTGTAAAGCGCTGACCTCGCGGGTGAGTGCCGACATGTGGCAATCGCCGATCCTTCCCTGCGCATTGGATTTGTCTACGCCGGCAATTGCTGAGTTTGAGCACTTTCCCGCCCGTATCACCGGCTGCTCACCCCTAGCAATATCCGTCGGCTATCGCGGTGTGCGGCGACTGCCCGATCCGTCGATGGCGGCATGCGTCTCTACATCGTTCGACGTCATAGCCATCATATCATTATATCTTGATATTATGATTTTATTTCGGTATCGCGACCTTACGGCTGAACAAGGTCCATCGACTATGATCTCGCGCATAGGTCTTGATATAGCCAAACGGTCATTCCAGGTGCACGCGATCGATGCGGATGGTCGAACCGCGCTGAAGAAGAAGATCAAGCGCGAAGAGCTTCTCGATTTCTTTGCCACTATCCCACCAACCCTGGTTGGCCTGGAGGCGGGCAGTTCCGCTTATTATTGGGCGAGAGAGATTGAAGGTCTCGGTCATCAGGCCCGGATCATCCCCCCTCAATATGTCAAACCCTTCGTCATCCGCGGGAAAAACGACCCCAATGATGCCGCTGCCATCTGCGAGGCGATGATCAAGGAGAATATCCGCTTCGTATCGCTGAAGAGCCCGATGATGCAGGCCGTCATGTCGGTCCATAGATCGCGAACGCTGCTTATAAAGCAACGGGTTCAGCTCGTTAACGCCATCAGGGCGCTGGTTGCCGAGTTCGGCCTTGAGGTTCCCGCCAATAAGATCGACGCCACGCAGTGGATCGTCGACTTTCGTTCCGCCAAGCAGCCTCGCATACCGAGGATGGCGGCCAAGCCGCTATCGGCGATGTGCAGCCAGGTCCGCAATGTGGACAAGAAAGTCGGGGAGCTCGAAGACGTGCTGCGCTCATGGTCAAAAAGCGATCCCATCGCCCAGCGGTTGCTGGCCGTTCCGGGCATTGGGTTGATGACCGCCACGGCCTTAGCCGGTACCGTCGCGGATATGAGGCGATTTCCCAACGCCAGGAGCTTCGCCGCGTGGCTTGGGCTGACGCCTTTGCTTCACTCCACCGGCGGGCGGGCGCGTTCAACGCGGATGTCCGGCATGGGAGATCAATATATTCGCCGGCTGCTGGTGAGCGGGATGATATCGCGTATCGGCTGGGCTCGGCGCCTGCCCGAGCGGGCCGATCCGTGGCTGACTCAGCTTCTTGCCCGCAAGCCGACGCGCGTCGCCGCCGTGGCGCTCGCGAACAAAACGGCCCGTATCGCATGGGCAATGATCGTTAAGGATGAACAATATAGGCCCGTTCGGAGCCCGTTACATTCAGATGATGGGGTTGCAACGGGCTGATGGGCGAAGCCAACTATGCTTGGAAAAAGCTTTGGCAATGTTATGCCGCTGTTCAGACTAGCGAGACTGGCTTGTCGGCCGTTGAAGCCGTTGCAACACGGGAAGTGTCCATCGCGACACTTCCCGTTTATATCATCAGGGATGACAGGATCACGGCGCGGTCCTAAAGTAGAGATGCGGGGATGCCGTCCCAGGGCGGAGTCGAAGAACTCGATAACCAGACTGGCGCCCCGCAACACCGAATATATCCAAGACGCGGCGCACGGATTAATCCTAACGCCCCGCTAACTAGGCTTGGTAGCCATGCTTTGACCGATCAAACGCTAGTAAGGTCCGCAGACATACAGAGGCGGATCAGTAGCATGGCGTACAACATCCTTGGCACAGCTCGGCAGCTCCCTTTCGGCAAGACGATGCGCGTTGTAGCGATCGGGATCGGCGCGGCACTTTCGCTGTCACTCTCGGCCTGTGCCACGACGAGTTCGGGTGCATCCGCCATGCGCGATGGCGGGCTCGTAATGCCGCCGGCCGGTTGGATCGATTTTTGCGGCCGCAATGCCAGCGATCCGTCGTGCAAGGTGGTGCAGCTCGATGACGCGCATATGAAGCAGCTTCAGGCGGTCCAGGCGAGCGTGCGACAAATCCGCGCGGTCGACGATCAGCGCGAATATCACCGCGCCGAATATTGGACCGTCGCCACCAAGGAGGGCGATTGCGAGGACATCGCGCTGGCGGCCCGCCAGAAACTCCTGGCGATGGGATGGCCGGCGTCCGCGGTGCGCCTTGCAACCGCCTGGACCGAACAGCGTGCCTATCACACGGTGCTCACGATCGACGTGGCGCGACAGGGATCGCAGGCGACCCTGGTCCTGGACAGCCGCTTTCCCACGATCATGTCATGGCAGCGCCTCGAGCAGGTTGGCTATCGGTTCCACATGCGCCAGGCATCGCGCGGTCCGACCTGGGTTGCGATCCAGTCCTGATCGTGGGGGCTGCACCACGGGCCATCAGCGCACGGCGCCAGCCCGTCACGCGAGCCGGTCTGACGATCTGGAAGATATCCGAGGACAGGTTGACGCCTCTACGGGCGATCCTCCGATAGATTCGCCGCGGCGATATCGATCTCACCTACGCCCCGACATGGTCGTCGGCGCGAGCCTCCGATCGCGGCAACGTGCCGGGCTGCCGGGCTGCCGGGGCGGATCCAGCCTGGATCGACGATCGGCCGACATGTGAGTCGACCCCAACCACCACCACCCGGGGGCGCTCGCGCTGGCGCTCGAAATAGTGGGCTGCCGACGCGCGGATGCCTCTCTCTGAACGCCGGTGGCCTGATAGGGCCTTTCACGAAATGGTCGGCCCACTGCGACCGCGCCCAATCGACCAGCTGATGCCCTCGCCGCGCATCAGTCCGGACACCGACTTGCCGACCTGCCGCTCGAGCACCGGACGCCATGGCACCAGCGTGAAATCCCGGGCGCGCTCGATCAGCGCAAAGCGCCCGCTGACGAGGTCGACCGAACGGCGATAAACCCCATCGATCCGGGCGCCCTCGGCAGCCTCCCGGAATGGCATATTCACCTCGTCTGCGAGTTGCCCTGAAACCCGGAGCAGCTCGCGGCGCTGGAGCGCGGCGATCATCCCGCTCGGGAAGGCCGTGCTCCCTCCATTTTCCTCGGCAAATCCCTGCGCCACCAGCCACTGCCGCCGGCGCGCCTGGGCCTCGCGCAGCTCGTGGCCGAACCCGGCATCTCGGACGGGCTCAGGCGCGGCCGAAACAAGCTCGCGGTCGAGCCAGGTTGCAGCCTCGGCATCGACCAGCCGATCGAGCGGCTGAGCCGACAGCATGGTGATCGCGACCGGACGGTCTTGCAGCCTCGCAGCCTCATGGGCCGCGACGCGTGTCAGATGGTCTGGCGCGATGATCCAGCGGCCCGATGGCTCGCGCTCCACGATACCCGATATCCGTCGCATCGCCTCCAGCCGCCGGACATGGGTTTCAGCGAAGGCCTGCGTGGCGGTCGGATCGTGGCGAAGATGGGCATCCACATCGTATCGTCCATCATTGGCAGCGGCGACCGCAGCGATGGTCCGATCCACCTCCCGCACTGTCGGGCTAACGGGATCGATCCGCACGATCGCACCATGCGGCAGGCTGGCATCGGTTTCCATGCCCCCTTCGGCGAAGCTCAGGACAGGCTTGCCGATCGCCACATAGTGGCTGCGTCCATCCACGCTGTCGACGATCAGGTAATGGCGGTCGGCATGCTCGTCGGCGAGCCCGCGCGTCAGCAGGCGACCGACCAGCGGGCGGGCATCGGGTGCGGCTGGATCGTAGATCGCCTGGTCGGCTTGCGTCCGGGCAATCGCGGCGCGGGAAAATTCGCGCTGCATCGTGCGGATGATGTCGCCGCGCTCGCCCAATGCGCGGAGTATATCGGCGAGGTCGGGCGCGAGCCGGAAGCGGCCGGCGCCGAGCGGCTCGGCCAGGCCCAGGCGCGACAGCTTCGCCAGCCGGCCGACGCGCAGCGTCTGGTCGAAGGCGTCGCGACCGCTGGTTGCCACTACTCGCTCTGCGCCTGCCCTCTTGAGCAAAGCACGGTCGATCGAGGTCAGACACTCCTGCTCGACTTCGGCGCGCAGCGTCCGCGCGATTTCGCGGTGGGTACGAGGCCCAAGGTCGAGGTCGACGAGCTCCACGGCGCGCTCGCGGATGCCGGTCGTCATATAGTCGCGGGCGATGATGAGATCCGCGCCACGATCATCCTTGCCGCGCACGACGATATGGCTGTGCGGGTGGCCGGTGTTGAAATGGTCGACCGCCACCCAGTCGAGCCTGGTCCCGAGATCTTCTTCCATCCGGTCCATCAGCCGGCGCGTCAGCGGTTTCAAATCGTCATATTGGTCGCCGTCCTCGGGCGAGACGATGAAGCGGAACTGATGGCGATCGCCGGCGCCGCGTTCGCCGAAAGCCCTCTCGACTTCGCTCGAGACAGGCTTGGCGTCGACGGCGTCCGACTCGCGCCCGTAGAGCGTGCCGCGTTCGCCGTCGCGAGTGGTGCCGTCGCGCTGGAGATAGCGCAGGTGCGCAGCGGCAGCGGACGCGCCCCTGCCGGCGAGTTTGACGATGCTCGCCTTGACGATGACGCGGCGGCCTTTGGAGGCGGTATCACCGCCGCGGCTGGCGAGCAGCCGGCCGACCCCCGCGCCGCGCCCGATCCGGGTGCCCGAGAAGGCCCCGTCTGGGAAGCGCGGAGCAGCCGCGCCACCGCGCGCAAGATTGGCGGCAGCGAGCACGCGGCCGAGATAGCGCCGGGCGCGCTTGCTGCCCTGCTGGCGCTGACGCCCAAGGGTGGGCACAAAGCTGTCGTCGTCGGCCATTGTCCTGATCCTGGGGCGCGGACGGCAAGCATGCCGCGCCGCGGGTCCCGTGAAAACCGGTGCCATCGAACATCGCGGAATGCCGTCATTCCGACGCGCACCGGCACTGGCGCCGCGGAGGCAGTGCCGGCCACGGATCCAAAAAAGGATGTGCAGACAAGGGCTTATGGCGCACCAGTGCCATGACTTTATCTTGCCTTACGCCGCTCTCCCGTTTGAACCGCTCCGATCGCCGATGCCGGTCATCCTCCTGTCCCCCCGCCGCGCGCGCCGATGCCGGTCATCCTCCTGTCCCCCCTGCCGCGCGCGCCGAGGCAAAAATGAAGCCGGAACAGGATGCTGTCCGCACCCTGCCCGGCCTCCCCCACCCACCGATCAATATATGGCTGCCAACGCTTCGCGTGCCTGGCATTCGCTGCTGAAGCTGCGCCGCCCCATCAATCCATGCGCGTTGCCATCGCCATCGACGATGCTCACCGCGACGAACCAGCGGCCATCCAGCCGCCCGACAATCGCCACCCGATCGAGCTCGAAATCCTCCTCATCGATGCTCTCGTAAGCCCCGAGCCACCGCTCCGACAGCCTCGCATCCCACAGGAAATCGCTTTCCTCGGCCTCCAGGAACCGCTGCGCCAGCGCCTCGCCCGCGTCCCGTCCGAACTCGATCTCGAGCCCTGCCACGAGCGTTGCCACTACGCGGTCCGACGCCGCACCAATGGATTGAAACATGGTCATGATCGCTTCCTTCGCTTGAAATCCTCCTCATTGAGGACAGACCTCCGAAGACGGGTGGCGGAGCGGCTGTCAGGGCCGCTGGAGGCGAAGCCGGAAGCGCCGCGCAGCGGCGGCGGAGGAACCGATTTTGTTGCGCTGGAACAAACAGACTCGGCTGCGCAGCAGCCTCCGGCTCGCAGCAAAATTGGAGGGGCCGCCGGCCTTGCACAGCCGCTTCGGCGCCCGTCATGCTGGGCCTTGCCGAGACGAGCCCCTCCAACGTCTGGCGTCGCGCGGTGCCCGCTCAACCGGCACTGTTTGAGGCTGCCGGATATGCCAGGTCAGCGAGGTGCGTGAACCGCGAACAGGGTATCGGGCGGTTCATCCGACACGCGCGATGGCGATGGATCGGCCGATGTGTTGCTAGTCCGAAGCGCGATGAACAATGCCGGTGGCGGCCGCTGCGGAAGGGATGGCAACGACACCGAAGATGTGCCCGACACCTGCGCGAGATAGGCGCGCGTCTCGGTCGGCAGCGCGCGGCCTGTTGCGAGATGGGCGGCATAACGGCCGGGACCGGCATTATAGGCGGCGAACAGCCCAGGATAGCCGAAGCGGTCATACATCGCGCGCAGATAGGCTGTGCCTGCAAGAATATTGTCGTGCGGATCATGGGGATTGCGCCCAAGTCCGTGCGCCACTCGCATCGCCGCCCACGTCGCCGGCATCAACTGCATCAGCCCCATCGCGCCAGCGCGGCTAGTGATCGGGCGTCGGTTGAGCATGGTGTGGCCACCGCTTTCAGCCTGAATCACGCGCTCGATCCACGCCATCGGCACGCCGAACCGCATGGAGGCTTGCGCGATCTCTGCCTGCCAGCGATCGACAGGATCGGCGGCGGCGGGGTGCGCGATCAGCAGCGCGACGGCGAGAGCGAGCGGCTTCAGCGCAGCCACAACGGGGTCGCCTTGCCGATCACATCCTGCGCCAGCGTCGCACCGAAATAGCGTCCGTCGAACGAGTCCGGGGTCTCGGTCATGAGCAGGAAGACCATGCCCGGCCCGAGCCGAACGCATCCCTGCCACGCGGGCAGTTCGCGGCCCGCAGAGTCGACGGCACGGCGCACCGCAACCCGCCGGCCGTTCACCGTCACCGCGCGATCGACCGCGCAGATCATGTCCCCGGCGATGCCGGCGACGCGCTTCACCAGCGGCACGTTGGAAGGCAGATAGTGGCGGCTCGCGGCGAGGTGCCGCGCTTCGACCGGCGGCCAGGCAATCACCATGTCGCCGCGTTTGAGCGCTGCGCCGGGCGACACGGCATAGAGGCCGATGGGTGCGCTGGCGCTGGCGTTCCAGACCAGTCGGGGCAACGGCGACAGCGCGATCGTGAGGCCGAGGCAGGCGATGCCGGCGCTCAGCAACAGGGCGCGGCGGCGCAGCCTTGTGCGGCGTGCGCGGGCGGCGCGCAGTGCGTTGCCCCAGGCGAAGAGCGGCAGGTCGCGGCGCTCAACCACGGTCGCCTCCGCGCGCGCGGGCCGCCGACCACGCCTCGATATCGTCGATATGATAGCGCCAGGTGCGGCCATGCAGGCGGCATTTCGGACCCTTTCCCGTCTGGCGCAGGCGCTTCAGCGTCGAGTAGGCGAGGCCGAGATGAAAGGCCGCCTGCTTGGCGGTGAGGAAGGGGCAGGTCTCGCGCGCGGCCTGCGCACGTTCGGCGGTGTCGTCCATGATTTCGGTCCATCCGTGCCAGTGCATCGTGCGCCGGCTGATGAGCGCGGATTGGATCGATCCGACCGTCTTCGGCAGGGTCGCAAATCGACCCATGCGATTCCGCCCCCCTCGTTTCGGGCCGGTGGCCATGCCCCGCGCCCTTGCTGGACACGGGCCGCCGGGCTCAGGCGGCCGGGTTCTTGAGGCTCGATTTCGTATAAAGCGGTGTGGGTTGAACCGGGTGGCACGGGCTTTTGTCCGTGCAACGGAAAGCGGACGGTGCAGACGCCCCCGCCTGCAGAGTCCCTCGCGAGCTATGGCAAATCCGGCGCACCGCTTCATGCCCCGCGCCCTTGGCGGACGCGGGGCAGTTCGCTCAATCGGCCGGGTTCCAGATGATCGCCAAGGCGTCGTCGTCGTCCTGACCGGCGGCGCGGCCGAGATTGGCGTAGAGCCGGCGCGGGCCGAATTCGGGGGCGGCGAGCGACAGCGACACATAGTCCTTGCCGCTCATTTCGCCGCGCCGGACCCACCCGGCCCCGACCTCGACGCCGGCTGCTGACACGCGATAGTCGGGCTGGGTGTCGCCGGACTTGCGGGTGTTGGGAATGATCTCGATGTCGGTGCGGATCGAGAGCGTCCTGAGCTGGCCCTTGAAGCCGTTTCCGTCGCGGGTGACATAACCGATGGCTGGCATATTTCGTCTCCTGAAAAGTCGCCCCGAACCGTTTCCGGGCGATGGGCGGACCAGAGGGGCGGTCGAAGCAGGCCCCGCGAACCGACAGGCCGGAGCGACAGCGGAGGACCGGAGCCAAAGGCTTATTTGAAGCGCAGCGACCGCGAGGAGCCCGCGCCCACCCCACGCGGCGGGCCGCGGGGGGTGGGGGCGGGCGCCCGATGGATTGGTCGTGGACTGCGCGGACGCACCATCGCGCCATCGGATCGATCGTCCAGGGCACGCACGGCGACGCTGCCGCCATTGCCGGTTGTGCGGCGGACAAGGACGGGCAAGGGTTCCCGGTGCGGTACGAAAGACGGTAAGGTCAGCACCATGTCGATGATCGCCATCCGCCTGCCGACGAGCTGCGCCGCGCTGTTGCTGATTGCGGCCGCGCCGCCCGACCAAGGGCGCGTCGGCTACGTCATCGATGGCGACACATTCCGGCTGGAGAGCGGCGAGCGCATTCGCATCGCCGGGATCGACGCGCCGGAAACACATGCGGGACAGGCCAGATGCAGGGCCGAGATCGCGCTCGGACGATCCGCGACCGCGCGTGCCCGGATGCTGCTTGATGGCCAGAATGTCACGATCATGCGGGTCGGGCGCAGCTATAACCGCACGGTCGCGCGGGTGACGCTGGCCGGTCTCGATGTGGGAACCGAACTGGTGGCGACCGGCGTCGCGCGCTGGTGGCCGCGCTGGCAGCGCAAACCCGACTGGTGCGGGCGCGCACGCGGATGAGAACAAGGGGAATAGCCGCGCCCCGGCCAGCGTGCCGAGACGCTCGACGGTGCAGCGACCGATCAGGAGATAATCGTCCTCGTCGGCGGCATAGGACTGCACCCCGCCCTCGCGGGTGAACAGGGCGTGCTTGGCGCATTGGCCGCAATAGGCGCCCGACCAGCGCGCGAAGGGCAGGCCATGCGTGATGCACCGGCTTTCGAGGCGCTCGAACCGGCCCCAGGCCACTTCATGCGCCATGAGTTCGAGCGGCGCACCCTCGCGAAACATCGCGAGCGTGAAGGGTTCGGCATCCCATTCGGTGGACAGTCCCTCTGCCTGAACGAGGGCGGCGAGATCGATCAGCAGGGATCGCGGCAGGGTGCCGCCGATGGAGATGCTCGCGGATACGCGGTCGGCCATGATGCCCTCCTTTCCCGCGCGCCCGAGCCCATCAGGGCGAGGGCCTCGGGATCCGGCAGGGCCATGACCGCGCCGGGTGCGGTCGGAGGTTCGGGTGACCAGCACCCGGTGCTGTTCAGGTCATGCTGGGGGCATGACCGACCCGATACTGGCTCGTCCTCGCTTGGGCGGAGCCGCTCGATCTTGCGCGCCGCCTGCGCCTTGGCATGGGCCGCAACGGTGCCGACGCCTCCGCGCGCCGTATAGGCGGCGGGCGGGAACGCCATCCAGCGCGGCACCCAATTCTCGCGCCGCTCGCGCCCGTTGGTGCCGTCGATATGATCGCGGACGATGCGTTTCAGGGTCTTGGTCTTCTCTTGCCGGTTGGCGCTGGCGATGGTTTCGCCGGCCACCTCGGCGACGATCCGGGTCAGCACTTCCCGGTCGCGGACAGCCGAGAAAAAGGCGTCGTCGGCCTGCCAGCAGCGTGCCATATCGACGCCGATCTCCATGCCCACCGCCTCGACGGCGGCGCTGCCCGACGCCAAGGTTTCGCCCATGACGATGGCGATCACCTCCATGACGACCGCATCGGGAAGGTCGAGTAGCCGCTGGAAAATGCCGACGACGCCATAGTCGGCGCCATTGCCCCCCGTCACGGTCGGTTCCTCGGCGGAAAAGCCGAGAACCGCCAGCACCGCGCGGCGGCGTTCGTCGAAATCGGCCTCGGCTTGTGCGTTGTCGAGGCTGTCGCGCACCTCGTCGTTGCGCGTGGATTGCGGCTCGGGCGTGACGCGCCAGAGGTGCGAACCGCCGATGGCATGGGCCACCATCAAGCGTAACGCGATGGCCGGATGGCCGGTCAGCGCGGCACGGACGGCGGCATGGCGATGCAGATCGACATAGGTCTGCATGGTCGATGTCACCTCGGGCCGCGCCGCTTTCTGGCCGGTCCCGTTCTCCGACCCCTCGGCCTTGGCGATCCGGCGGGCTTCCTTGCCGGAGACATAGCCTTCGTGGACGATCACCTCGCCGGTCGCGCGCACGTCGATATAGACGCGCCCGCCCTTGCGCTTGCCGGCCTTCTCATATTCCCAAGTCGAGAAATGATCGGACGGCGGCACGATGATCGCGTCGGCCCAGCCCTGTTCGACATAGGCCGCGCGGCGCGCCTCGATCTCGGCATATTGCGCCGTCCAGAACGCATCGGCATCGGCGACATAGCGATCCTCGCCGAACAGGTCGGCGATGGTCGCAAGGCCGCTCGCCTCCACGTCGAACAGAGCATGTTTCACCGGGATCGACTGCCCGCCGAACAGCCATGATTTCAACTGGTGGCCGGTCGGCAGATAGGCATTCTCGTCGTCGGCCAGCGCCAGCCACGCCTTTTGCTGGCTCTTGGACGCCATCGTCAGATGGCGCACTGTCGCCGCGTCGATCCGTTCCTTGCGGTATAGGTCGCGGATGGCGGGGAGCAAATTGCCGAGCGCCAGCACCCGTTTGACGGTAAGGTCAGGCAGGCCGAAGGTCGCGGCGATGTCTTCCACCTTGCGACCCTCGCGGACGAGGCGGGTGAAATTCTCCCACTGCGTCACCTCGTCGGGGTCGAGCCGCGCCATGTTCTCGATCATCGACGCCTCGATGGCGGCGGCATCGTCGCCCTCGTCGAGGATCGCGCAGGGCAGCAGTGAGTCCTGGGGCTCGGGCGTCGTATCACCACCCAAGCGCCGTTCCTCGGCGACGATCTTGGCGGCGTGGAAGCGGCGGCTTCCGGCGACGATCTCGAAACCGTCCGGCGCGCAGTTCGGGCGAACGATGACCGGCTGGATGACGCCACGGCTGCGCACGGTCGGCAGGATATCGGACACGTCCGGGGCCTTTTTGCCGTAGCGCATGTTGGCCTTGCTCACGACCAGCTCGTCGAGCGGGATAAAATCGAGTTTCATTGTCGTCACTCCTTGTGAGTGCCGGTCCGTCGATCTTTCCGGGTGGGCGGACCGGCTTACGATAGGCGGCGTTACGCGCCGCGCGTCATCCGCCTTTCCCGCTTTCGGGATCGGTCGGAAGCTCGGGGACCGGCGCGGACTCGATGCGCCGGATGATCGATTGGGCTTGGCTGATCGAACCGGCGCGGCGCGCGGTGTCGGCCCAGACCGACAGGCTGACACTCGTCGAAAAGCCGATATCGCGCTCGATGCCTGTCCCGAGCGACCGCCGCAGGCGGACGGTCGAAGGGCCGAGGCCGAACGGCAGGGCGATGCTCGCCAGTTCGGACAGGCTGAAACAGCCAAGTTCGGGACAGCCGAAACCGAGGTCGGCCAGCCCGAACAGGGTGTCGCCGTCGTCGTAAAGCTCGGTCGCGAGCCATGTCGCCGCCCCTCCGCAGCCATTCCAACGATGCTGCGCATCGGTGGAACCTTGGGCTGCTCCGCCCAGCGGATTGAAGAATTTGACGACGGGCACGGGATCATGACCGCTCTCGGCGGAGTGGTCGGCGTTCACGCGCAATGCGGCGTGAAGCTCCGAGGTCAACAGGATCATCCCGCAGCCCTCCGTTCGCCGGTGTCGGCTCGGGCGGCTTCGGCTCGGGCTTCGGCCCTTCGACCCTGCTCAGGACAGGCGTGCCGCGCCAGCAGCCAGTCGGCGGCCCTGCTGGCGGCACTGGCCGCGCGGAAGATCGCTCGCCCTCGCGGCCCGGCAGTCCCCCGGACTGCCGGGTCTTCGCTCAGGTCCTCGCGTAGAACGTCCAGCCAACGGCCGAGATAATCGGCGTGGCGCACGGTCGGGACGATGCCGAGGGCCGCGCAGAGAAAGGCCGAGCCCATTTCGGCAATCAATTCCTCGCGGGCATAATCCTTTGATCCGAAGCTGTTGACGAGTTTCCGGTTCAGCCGCGATCGGTGCCCGGTGGCATGGGCGAGTTCATGCAGGCAGGTCCGGTAATAGTTGATCTGCTCGACGAAGGCTGGTTGCGGCGGCACTTGCACATAATCCTGCGAGGGCACATAAAAGGCTTGGTTGCCGCCGACGCGGAACTCGATGCCGCTCGCCGCGATCACCTCCTCGGCGACGGGCACGATCTGGCGCTCGGGCAAGGGGATCGGCTCGGGCGCGAGGCCGGGGCGCAGCCCCTCGCACTGCGCGACGTTGAACACGGTAAACCGTTTCAGGAAGGCTATGGTCTTGGCGTCCTCGCCGGTTTTTATGGCGCGCGCCTTCGCGGCGCGATCGGAGGAGTCGCTCCCCCGGAGCGCCTCCCATTTCCGATCACGGGGGGTGAAGCGGTCGGCATAGACAATGGTCGTGCCGCGCTCGCCCTTCCTGACCGCGCCGCCCGCCTCGAGCGCCTGTTTGGAGGTCAGCCATCCCTGCGAGGGAAAGCCATGCTCGATCACCGCGCCCCACAGGATCAGCACATTGACGCCGGAGTAATGGCGCGCGGTCAGTGCGTTACGCGGCAGTCCGGGCGCGGTTCCGCCGGGATGCCCCCAAGGCTGCACCCACGGCACGCGCCCCGCCTCCAGTTCGGTGATGATCCGTGCCGTCACCTCCTCATAAAGATTTGTGCGGCTCGGTTCGTGACTGGTCCGGGCTGCGACTGCGGGCCGGCAAGCGGCGCTGGCCGCCTTGTGCTTGTCACGCTTGCCGCGCGCGCGGACGTTCGGGAAGACAGGCATCGTTCACCTCCTGCACCGCCCCAAAACCACCATGGCCTTCCCCCGAAGACCCCATGGGAGAGGTCCAGACCGGAGCCACACACGAAACCAAATCGCGCGTTCCTGGCCCCGGTCGGGGGTGGGCGGCAGGTGCGACCGAAAAGGCCCGCTGCGCGCGGCGGGCCGCACCCGAAGGGCCGAAACGGAGTGAAGGACATGAGCGAAGCGAATGTTGCGGCGCGCCGAAGCGGGCCTAGCAGGAAGCACCGCCCACCCCCGACCAGAGGCTAGGATTCAAACAACGCCATCGTGCAGCGATGACCGCAGCGGTCCGACTATGATGACCACAAGCCGACGTCCACCCCGAACGTCGGTGGCAAGACTGAAGGTCTCCCTGGACATGATCAATCTATTCAACGACGCGCCAATTCAGACGACGATTTCAGCGATGCTCTTTTCGATGGAGCTTAGCCGGTCGAAATGGCTGATCACGTGTTTGTCGCCGGGCAGCGGCGAGCGAATGTCGAAGCAGGTTATGACCGCCGGCGATGTCAGCATTCTTCTTGAGCGGCTCGATGCGATCGGATCGAAAGCGGAAGCGCGAACCGGACGACGCGACGCCCACCTCGCGCGCCGCCGGGAGAGGCTACAGACAACGCCGCCGCGGAACACGGCGACTATCAAGGGGGGCGTTGCGGGGGGCTCCCCCCGCAGAAGGGGTCCGCCGAGACGGCTCGGCTCGGCTCGGTGGCAGGGGAAGGCTTTCCCCGCATTGCTGGAGAAGATCGGCCCGCCGCGCTTCGATCGATAATATAATATCGCACGACAACATTAACACTGTTAGTGTGCGTAACGATGTTAGCGAATAAACATGAGCTCGGAGGCCTCGATGCACTGCGCACTTATGTGACGCAGATCCTAGGCACGCGAGTTCCCGTACCCATTCAAGAATCATGTCAGTGAAGTTCGACCAGGTTTACTTTCGCCTAACAAGCCGAACGAAATCCGCTATCATGCTTTTGACCATTGCGGGTCTGTCAGCTGTTGATTTTCACCCGCCACTCACGAACCTCGGGTCGACCTCCCGGACATCCATTCACGTCACCGAGCATTTCACGGGCACAGCCCAGCAGTCCGGCACCATAGTTTCCAGGCTCTCTCAACAGAATCCCTTGCCTGCGCCTTGGTACTGACTGCGCCACGGCGCTTTGCTACATTTTCCATCGTGACACCATAGATGGTGTACCACCATGAAATGTAATCGACGGTCCCGGCGCCAATCATCGCTATCTCTACATCTCCGAGATAGGCGCATTCATAGTTCGCACCATCGGGCTTCGCCCAACGCAGACGATGAACTCCACCGACATTATAAGGACGGGGCTCGGGTAGCCGCCGGCCCTCATTGAGGCCAGCTGTGTCTGTGTATCCGGAAGGTTCGCTGCGAGAGGAGACCGCCAGTCGTGAAGATGATGTGCGCCGCACGCAGCTCACGCCCTAGCCAGATAGTTTTTCATCCGAGTACACCCCTGGCCCACTACGCCCGTCGCATGGCCGATCGCCGGCCCTCGTTACGCCCCTCTACCCTATTACTTACGGACGGTTCTGCACTCGTCAATGAAAATGGTGCTGAAGGAAAACGGTTGGTTTCAGCCTGATGGCCAGGCCGCCGCAATCTCCGATTGGGTCAACGGTTGCCTTGCGCTTGCCCCAATGCGGCGCCGACAGGCGTCACCCGGGAGTTGAGACGGCAACCCGCAAGTTGGAACGCCTCCCCGCGGGTCACTTCATTGGCCAGCAACCGCTGAAGCCGCGAATGCGCTGACAAAGGCATGGTGGCGGATCGTCAGCATAACCGGTGCTTGATCTGCCTAGCGATCGATCGCAACAGAGGAACAGGCTGCCGACACCGAAGCTGGCGGAGAAGATACCTCCAATATGGATCGACCACCTCATTGACTATTTACAATCTTCGCTGAAACGTCTCTGGGATTTTGAGGGCAATTTCATAAACCCTCTGTTTTGACAACATGACGGCGGTACCAGCCGCAGCCTTCACCGAGACAGAGTCCTTCTTGTTCTCTGACGTGAGTTTGCACTGATCTGATGTCATCGTCACCAGCAACAATGGTAGCAGCAAAAGTCAAACCCGGGCGACAGCCCTGATCGCGTCAACCGTTCCCGTCACGAACCGGCTGAAGGTGCATGACGCCCTCGCCGGCTGAATGATGCTTCGCACTGGCAGAGATCCTTCAAAGCAGGTATATTGCAGCATGCGCTGGGCCGATCTGCCAACTATCATTATTGCAGTCATCTGGACACTCCTGCTTCTATCAGGCGTTGAGGGAGTTCTGGCAATCGAAGCGCAGCATTTGCCGGGTTATCCAGCAACCGGACAATGGGTTTTATATGTTGTTGTCCCAGCCTTCTTCCTGGCGATAACCGCGCTGGCGGCGTTACTCTCTCGGAAGGCTAGTTGGTTCTACGAACTCTATCCGTTCTCGGCTCTATTTACGGCATTCGCGATTGTTCCTGTCCTGCTCTTCTGGGGAAGAGGTGTTTGACGTCTGGCAGAGAAACCATGTGCGCCAGCGCCTCGCCACCGCCAATAACGAAAAGCCGACCTCGCTAGTCATCTCCCGGTATGCAGCGCACCGTCGCTCAGGCAAGCCCGACGAGCTTTCTCGGCTGAGTCGACGGCGCTTTTAGCGATCGCCACATCGATAATGCGCCCAGCTATGGGAAGCCCTCCCTTCCGCCGCTCCCCACCCTCGGCCACTCGGTTGATCTTGCGCAGCGCTCGTTCGTCGCCCAACACCCCTCAATCAGTCCAGGGCCAGTCTTTTGCGCGGGCGGAAAGGCAGCTCCTCACAACGTCCGGCCGAAAGCTGCCCGCGCAGATCCATCGACGCTGACCTTCGAAAGGGCTCGTCAGGGTCCGCGCCGCATCAGCTGACGATAACCGCCCCGCGCCATGATCCGCACCTCGCGCACCAATCTCCGGACCCGCGAACGCAGCGAATCCGATTCTCCGGCCCAATCGCCGGCCACCCGCTCGCTGCCGAATAGCACAGCACAGATTTCGCGCTGGCTCGCTCCTTGCCGCAGAGCGTCATGGACTCGCAGCGTCGCAATCCCGCGATCGATACGCGGATCACTGGGAAATAGCGATCGGGCAAAGCGGTGATGGCGGCATAGGTACAGAAAGCGACGCAACGGCAGCAATAACGCCTCCGCTGAAGCCAGCCCGCGAACCCGATACTGCAACAGAACCGCCTCCTGACCTTCCAGTCGCCCCTCCTCGATGTCGAGCCTTATATGATGCCAGCCATCGGAGAGGACCGCATGCTCTCGTCCTGCCTCGTCGATCGCGATGCTGAGCCAAGGGGAGAACCGGTCGATGCGAATTGAGTCGGGGTCGGCCGGGTCGGCGGGGATGGCGGCGACAGCGATCGTGCCGGGATCGAGATCGGCATGCCAGATGATCCGGGCCGCAGGTGCTGCGCGGTCCGGATGCTCGGCGAAAGTGCAGCCCCCACTGGAGCGGGTCCTGGCGGCCCGCAGGGTGGATTCCGCAGGTGGCGGTGCTCGCGCGAACATACCAGGCAATATAACCCGGATCGCGACGCAGCCATTCCCACATAAGCCCCGTTCGGTCGATGCCGCGCAATCGCGCATAGTCCGTTACATTGCGCCAATCCGGTGAAGGGCTCTCTTCGGCGGCATCGCTCACCGGCTGGGTGCCCGCGGCGAGAACCGGCCGACGCGAAGAAGACCCATGATGGAGGCATTTGCCAGCCCGTCCCAGTGCATAGCGCACAACGATAATCTACGGATTCCATCCCTGAGTGCGCTATGATAGCGCATTGTTACTGTTGAATCCGCCGGGTGTCGGACTGAGAGCCCGCCCTCTGGCCCGTAGGCGTAGGAAAGGACGATCGCCGGGAGTGCGGTGGCTTGAGACGCCGCCCGCGGTCGCGATGCGGCTCGATGCATCTGCACGCAATGGCGATGCGGTTCATGCACCTCGTCGAGGCGGCCGGAAACGCCGATGACCTCGCCGTGGCCATGGCCGCGATCACGACCGAACTCGGCTTTCAATATTTTGCGTTGACCCATCATGTCGATATCGTTGCGGCCAGCGGCAGCGCGATCCGACTGCACAATTATCCCCCGCAATGGGCCGATTATTATGATGGCAATGCGCTCGGCGTCGCCGACCCGGTGCACCGCGCGAGCCATGTGACGAGCCTGGGCTTCCGCTGGTCGCGGATGCCGCGCATGATTCCGCTGACCGCGGCCGACCGCCGAATGCTGGCGCTGGGTCGTGAGCAGGGTATTGGCGACGGCTTCACCGTGCCCGCCAATGTCCCCGGAGAGGCACGGGGCTCCTGCTCCTTTGCCAGTCAGGCCGGCCGGCCAATAGCCGAGACGATGTTGCTGGTCGCGCAGCTTGCGGGCAACTTTGCCTTCGAGGCAGCGCGACGTCTGTGGACCAAGCGCGGCCATCTGCCGGTCCCGCCTCCACGGGCGCTGACCGACCGTCAGCGTGACTGCGTGCTGTGGGTTGCGCACGGCAAGGGCGACTGGGAGATCGCCCGCATTCTCGGTCTGAGCGAGGAGACGGTCGCTCGCCATATCAGGCACGCCTGCGAGCGCTACGGGGTGAACAAGCGGACATTGCTGGCGATCCGGACGCTGTACGACGGAACGCTGACCTTCACCGATCTCTCCCGCCGCTGATATACCCCTTTTCCGGCATAGCGGCGCCATCCGCTTCTCGCCCACCCTGCGCCGATCACAGGCCCAGGGAGCCACATCCATGCTGCATGTTCTTCAATCTACCGGCAGCCCCATGTCGCAAACTATCCTCCTCGCAATGTTCGCTGCGCGCAAATCGGTCTTCGTCGACTTGCTCAAATGGGATGTTCCGGTCCTCGACGGCCTATATGAGAACATGCTTGAGACATGCGCCGATGCCTTTGGCCGCAAGCGGCTTGGACATGCGCATCGGCCACCCGGCCGCTCGATGGCGGGTCAAAAAATCTCTCAAGCGAGGTTCTCAAGCCTCGGCGCCGCCCTCGCGGCGCGTACCGAGACTAACATCCTGATTCCAAGAAGCAATACTATCCGCCCCGGAGCCAAAGGATCTCCCTTCGCCCGCCAGACCCTGCGTGTAGCCGACGAGACCGCAAGCGATTAAACGGGTGGATAGTTAGCGGCTCATCGTCGGAATTGCTGTCGCTCCGGTTTCAGAGCAGGCTGAATGAAGCCCGTTATTTGGGCCGTCTTCGGATATATGGTTTTCATTCTCGAGAAGATTCACCAACCGCCATGTGATCATTCGCCTGCATGGCACGGCGCCGTCCTGCAGAAACAGCGACAGCTGCCAGGTCCCGAACCATCAAAGAACAGATCGGGTCGCGCCCCATTTTTGCATCCATTTCGGTGCAAAATGACTCATGGCTTCAGACCTGAAGGTTTCGGCGGGCAGAGCGGTTAGCCCAGCAAGCCGCGATGATCGGGACTACGCTCTCACTGTCAACTGTTTGAGATGATCTGCGGCCACTTCAATTGCTGCGACGCTCAGGACGACGATGATGGCGAGCCAGATAAACAGCCTTCGCTGCACTTTGCGCGCCACGGATTTCAGCCCTGCCAGTTTAAGCATAATCTCCCCCGATCGAAATCGATCTGCCTCCGCGACGTGAGAGCGCGGTTGTTACAAGCTGCACCCTTTACGCTTCACTAATTGGGCAAGCGGATCGATTATCGGCTTCTCCCGATCATTGCAGGACAGCGCAAACCGACTCCACGAAGCGGCCGGCGTTGAAAAGGTCGGCTCCGAACGTCATGAGGAGCCGCTGCCGATGTCGCGTTATAGCCCTGATTTCTGTCAAATGGCCAGAAGCGCGCGCATTCACGTTATCGGCTCGAAAGGAGACCGGCGATGGGTCACAAAAGCCAAAGTGAGAAGTTCAAGGAACTCGCCCGCGAGCTAGAGGCGGACGATGACGAGGCGCAATAGGATGAGCGGCTACAGAAGCTCGTCAAGCACAAGCCAGTCGAGAAGTCGGACGCTTAGTCTCGGCTATCGCAAACCGGGCAGAGAGCAAAGCCGTCCACTACCATGCCCTGATGGCCTACAAACGGATTGCTGCAATGGGAGCAGATCGTGTCCGCCTTCTCAGGTCGGATAGAAGCATTCCGTGGCTGAAGCTTCGGGATAGCTGGGCGGTCTCGCGGTTTGTCCATAGCTGGAGGAGATCTCGCCCAGCCAAACAGGGTCAAGGCCGTGTTTGCAAACTATATAATCGCCCATTGATAGCATGAATTTGGCGCTCGCCCAGCGCTCACCCTCAAGGCCCGGATCACAAGCGCCCGAGTGTACCGCATAGCCGTTTATGGCCCAGGGGGGAGATTATGCCATAAAATATAGATCATGCCCAAAACTGGCCATATTGCCATATTCTTGAGGACAGAATATCGTGCTTTGAGCATTCAGAGCCGGAGCCGCCCGTGACCATTCAAGTGAACATTACGCCCACTGGACGAATGAGCCTTCCGGCGGACATCCGGAAGCGCTTGGGGCTGAACGAGGGAGGCTCGATTTTTTTGGAAGAAACCGAAGACGGCCTCGTACTCCGGACGGCGGCGCAAGCCGTCGCACGCGCCCAGGCGATTGCCCGGGAATTCTCTTCGGGTAAGCCGGAGGTTTCGGTCGATGCCTTCCTGGCCAGTCGTCGCGCGGAAAGCGGTGAATGAGCGAAGTCGTTCTCGACGCATCAGCCCTTCTGGCAATGCTGCAAGACGAGAGCGGCGGCGCGAAAGTCGCCGCCGTGATCGCCAATGCGAGAATGGGCGTGGTGAATTATTCCGAAGTCGTGAGCCACTTCATTCGCCTGGGGATGTCCGCTCGCGAGGTAGATGCAATGCTTGACCCGTTACCCATAACGATCGTGCCGGCGGACCAGGGGCTGGGCAAGCTCGCCGGGCGCCTTCGTGCCGTAACAGCCGAGGCCGGGCTATCGCTCGGAGACAGATATTGCCTAGCGCTTGCGCACCGAGACGGCCTGCCCGCCTGGACAGCCGACAAAGCCTGGAAGGCAATAGCCGACGCCGCGGCGGTCAACGTCATCGCCATTCGCTAGCCCCCCTGATCGTGTCGAGAGAAGCCTGCCTGWTTAACGACGAGGGTCGTTTAGCGGCGCCTAGCTGATAATCGATCTGTTTTGGTGGTCGCGAGGAGGTTCCGGGACAGCCCAAACCGATTCCACGAAGCGGCAGGCGTTGGAAAGGTCAGCTCCCAACGCCACTGGGGGCCGCTGCCGATATCGCGTTACAGCCCTCACTTCTGTCGATGGCCGGAAGCACGTACATTCGCGTTATCGACTCGAAGGAGAAGGAAGTTGAAGGCTCTTTCACTCGCATTGGCGGCTGTGTTGGTGATCTCAAGTGCAGCGCCTTCCATCGCGGCGCCCTGCAAAGATCCCAGGACCGGCAAGTTCATCAAGTGTGCTGATAAGCCGCCCAAGAAGCAGGTTTGCAAGGATGCCAAGGGCAAGTTTGCAAAATGCGGTGTGCCGGGTGCCAAGCCGATCTAGCGGCGGCGCGAACGAGGCCGTGCGACCAGCCATGCCGCCACCGCGGCTAACGCGCCACTAATTGCATAAGGCAAAGGTGAGCACAGCACGTCACCGAGTAACTCGTTGCCCCCATAATGTGTGCTGACCCACGCCAGCAGGGTGATAACGAACCCTAAAGCCGCAGCATCTCTACAGCCTTGATGTCCTTTGGATATCATCGCGCGCCAAAGCAGTGCGCAGATCGCTGCGATTGGAATCGCATAGAGAACGACAACTGCCGCTGCTCATCGAGCCTGGATCGGCACACCAATGAAGTTGCCCGCAGGGAAAGAATAGGCTGTCGCCAACAGGGTGCCGACAACCACCCCAACGCATAGGAAAGGCAGATCCCGCCGAATCAATGAACGGCTCCTGGCGGGGTCATTTCCTCCAGCTCCTCGATCCGTTCGAGAATGCGCATCCAGCTTTTATGCCCTTCCTGATCATTTGCCTCCAGCAGCTCATCTGCGCGCTGCGCAGCATGGAGCCACGCTGCGTCGCCATAGCGTTTCATAACATGGTGGGCACAGGCCCAGATTTCCTTGTCATCGATCATCGCGGTGGCCTCCCCGTCCACCTCCATCAATCTCACGCCGAGCACTCGATTGCCGCAGCACTGCGATGAGATTGGCGAGGCTGGTGACGATCGCCGCCACCCCCATGAGCAAAGATCCATCTGACAGCAGCATGTTCAACATCCTTGTTCGATTCGCTCAAGATGTTTGCATTTTGTTCCCAACATTGATAGAATGAATCTGGCGCTCGCCTAGCGCTCAACCTCAAGGCCGGGATCACAAACGCCCGAGTAACCGATCGCGCGAAGGGTGGTTGGGGAACCATTCCGTTCGTATTCGACGAACATATTTAGCCTATTGTGAACTACGCAGTGCCGTCGTTTGCCGATCGAAAGACGCCTGTCGGCAATCCACCCTTCTCGGTCATTCCTGCCCGGAACGGATCATAGGCAGCTTCTGGACCCAAAACGAGCATCAGTGCTGCCAGACCAAACAGCCGATCACCCCGACGAACACAGCTAGAGCGACCGCACATGTCCAGAAGGGAACAGGCGTGCTGTCCTCATACTCTCCAGTAGCTACAAACCGGCCGACCTGGTGCCGCTGGTGCTTTCCATAGGCGGCGTCCGAAGATCGGATATCGGCGTCGTCAAGGTAGCGGTCGACTATCTCAGGACATTCGGTGTTCGGCTCTGCCATCAACTGCCGCTGAAGTTCGTCGGTTAGCCGAGCCACTTCAGCCCAATCCGGGGGCTGCCTTTCCTCAGCGGCGAGGATCGCTCCTACCCTGCGGCGAACGTCGCCAGTGTGCATGGCTTGAGACTATCGATCGCGCGCCAAAGCACAATGTCCGCTCCCAACCTATCTGGCGGAATTCACCATCTCGACCGCCCATAACGGATCACGGTTGACCTCATACGCCTCCCAGCTACGCTTTCACAGACAAGCCACCCTCTATTTGTGAAACCGCGCCGTGGAAGCCTCGTCGCCAGACCGACCAAGGCTTTCGAGTTACACATGAAGGGTTTCACCCTCCGAGGGCACTTCGCGCGTATTCATCCCAGAGAACCACTTTTTTTGGAGGATCTGTGATGTCGATGGTCATCCGGGGAGCAACGGTGATGGCGGCACTGGTCTTCCTAGCTAACGCACACCCTGCGCTGGCTGCAAAGGGCGGCACGCCTACCGCCAGCGTCGGACCGGCTCCAAGTCATGGCACAGTCGATGTCGGCTCGAACGGTGGGGGTAGCGGGGATCCCAAAGGCACTCCCGCACCCGTTACAGGACTCGGAATTGGCGCGCTGGCGGCCCTTGGCTATTTCGCGCGGCGGTTACGGTCTCGCAAGGGCATATGAGCTTCACACCCGCAATCTGAACCGAGAGCCGGCCTTCTGCCTCTGCCGCTTTGATATCATCTGGGCGCTGGAGCCTAGCGGTCACGCTGGCTTTCGGTGGGATCGCCGCTCTGCTTGCAGCGGAGTTATCGGCGGGATCATCGTCGTCCAGCCTGGGTACGAACACCTCTGACCCGCTTACACAACCCTTTGGGTGCTGTGGCTGTTGGCGTTGCGGCGCCTGTTATCGAGCGATTTAGCAGTGCCACCGAACTGGTTGCGTCGTCCGCTTTCTGAGCGGGCTAGCCGAAACCTGCCCTTCGGCTTCCAACCCATCTCAGCCGTCGGCGTTTGTGGACGGGTTCATGGCTTAGCAGGCGCGGGCTTGTCCGCTGCAATCCAGCCTTTTCCAGACGGTAAAATGGTGGTATTGCTGGCTACGGTGATTTCTCATTGCCAATTTGCAGGAGAAATCAGCGGCTTAGGTGACCGATGGAAATATTCTCCTGGGCACCACAACTTCTCCTAAGATATTGACTATACTTCAATATCTTAGTTCGAAGAAGTTTCCGGCCCACCTTTGCCGATCAGGTGATTTCGTATCCGGAATCAGTTATCAGATGCCAGATGCACAAAACTCCGGAGATCACGCGGCTAATCCACGAGAACTTCTGGATCGTGCTGTCCTTTGCGCTCGCACAGCCGGCCGCAAAGAAGCTTATGGGCGACCGCTTCTATGGTGAATGGCAATACCTTCACCAGACGATCGACGAATACGCCGAGAGGCGCGCCGATCGCGCCTTGCTTGAACTGGGCGTACAGTTGCGAGTGCTCGACGACGCATACCAACTCAATGCCGACTATCTTAGCCAGACACCGCAAACGCCATTCGGGACAGTGACGCAGAAGGATGGCTCGACCACCGATCTCCGGTTCCGCGACATGACGAACAAGATCGTCCATGCCGCGAGCTTCGAATGGGCACTTGGGTCAGATGATCCGTTCGTGATCTGCCATCCTCATGACCGCGACCGATGGCTTCGCGCCGATGTTCGTCTCCAGGCGCTCATGGCGTTTGTCGGTCAGTTGATGTTGTAACTGTCCCCAGCCTCGCCTCCCCCAGCCCACCTTCTAGTCCACCTTTTGATCCGAGATGTAGTAAGCAGGCAGGAAGAGGTATGAGCTAACCCCCTGACCCTACTTCAGTAACTTAGGGTCAGCATGGCACGATATGAGCAGGTTCAGGGGTCCAAATTTGCGCCTCTCCTGGGCACCATTTTGTTCTTCCGGGGGCACCTGGAATCGCTCAGCAAGTGGCTGATTTTCCAGCATTTTCTTAGAGAGAATCGCCGATTGGAACCCGGGCTCATCCGCCCGGAACCATCGGCATACCATCAGCTTTGATGGTGTTTTTGGTGGGAGCGGCCGTGCCATGCGGCCCGCCGGAACGCCTGGTTCAGCACATGCCGCCGTTGGCGCGAATGACCTGGCCGTTGATCCAGCCGCCTTCCTGACCCGCGAGGAAGGTGACGACGCGCCGCGTTGACGGTGATCGAGCGGCCACGCAGCTCTTGCGCCAGAACCTGCGTGAGGCTTTCGACCGCCGCCTTGGTGGCGATATAGACGCCGTAGGTGGGCAGGCACACCCCGACCAAGCTGGTCGAGACATTGATGATCCGGCCGCCCTTGCGCACGCGCCGGGCCGCCTCTCGGCATATGTTGAAGGTGCCCTTCAGGTTGATGGCAATGCTCTGGTCGAAGGTGGCATCATATGGCGCGCCGGAAAGACCGGAAGAGGTGGCGCATGGCCACCAGGCTTTGTTGATCCGCAACGATGCGACCGGGCGGCCTTTTGAGTGGGAGTTCCAGCGGGGGGAGGAAAGGGTCCCGGTTGCCCCCAGCGGCAGGCTGCTTGTGAATGACACAGGGTCTTTGCTGGGCGCATGCCTGGGGGGCGCCGGCATTGCGCAATAGGTCTGTGCGCGCCCGATCATTGCCGAGGGGCGGCTTATCCACCTCTTGCCAGAATGGTCGGATGAGACCTTCCCGCTCTATGCCTATCACCACGGCGCCAGTATCATGCCGGCAAAAATCACGGCTTTCCTCGATTTCGTGCGTGAAATTGCGCGGTAACACCTTGAATGCCGCCGCCAGCGCTGTTGATCAGCGATTAGAAATCAATGACTTGCTGTCCGATCATCCGCCAGCAAAGGTATACTGTCCACTATGTCGTCGGAAAACGTGTCAAGCACGTCTCGTATCGCCCGCAACTCGTAAATCGCCAGGCGAAAATTTATATTACCTAAGCTGTTACGAAACATCAGACGTCTCGTTTCCCAATGAGCGACACCTTCGGCCGTAAGCTTAATGATGTAGCCCCGCTTGTCCGCCGCGTTCGGCTCAAGGGTCACCCAACCGCGATCCTCGAACTGCCGGGCCAGCTTCACCACGAACTGGCGCGATACCCTGCGAAAGCGCGCGATTTCCGTGATGCTATGCGGTCCGTGCAGATAGAGGAGGTTCAGGACCTCGGTCACATTGCTTCCATACTCATGGAAAAATCCTACGTGGTCGCCGAAATCCTTGAGCGCGAAATAGGCGCGGCTGATCGAGCGGGTCAGTTCAACCAGCTCATCCGCGATTTCGTCATCAGGCGATCGCTCGCTCATGCATGCTCCACAGCCTCATCAAATGCCTAGCCGATGACGCGCGTCGCCGTTGTCGGCAAGCCCAAATCGCGCAAAGGAGTTGACAACCTGGTTGTCATATGAGAGACGACAGGCACTAGTTTATAGCATTAGGTATAGGAGAAGGGTCTTGGCCAAAGTGGGCACGTCGCGTCCCGTCGATCCGTCGCGTTTTCCCGAACATCCGGAGGAAATGGTTTGGCAAAAGAGCGCTACCAGCCTCACCATGGACCCTAAGGAAGTTGAGCGGATCCAGCTCGCAGGTCTGCGCAAGCGATTCGCCGAGTTGCGGCCGAAGATCCCGGCGCTCGACAGCCTGGCGACCGAGCAGGGCATCGGCGAGATCGAGACGCTGAACGACGCGGCGGCGCTGCTGTTCAAGCATTCTATCTACAAATCCTATCCTATGTCGCTGATCGAGAAGAATCGCTTCGACCGGCTGACCGCCTGGCTGGCCAAGCTCACGACGTGCGACCTGTCGGGCGTGAAGACGGAGGGGGTCGAGTCGATCGACGACTGGCTCGACGCCGTGCGGCGCGACGCGGGCGTGCGCGTCATGCATACGACCGGCACCAGCGGAAAGCTGTCCTTCCTTCCCCGCGGTCCGGCGGAAGCTGCGCGGCAGGTCCGCTACACCTATCTGCCGATCACGCGGGACGGTGAGGAAGACCCCGCCGATCTGGACCAGATGCCGATGATCCTGATCGGCTATCGCCACATGTACAACGCCTATGGCGCGATGATCGATTCGATCGTGGACGAACTCTACGACGGTGACGAATCGATGCTGAACCCGCTCTATCCGGGGCGGATGAGCGCCGACATGGTGTCGCTCGGCGGTCGTCTTTCGGCGGCCGAAGACCGGGGCGACCGCTCCACCATCTCGCCCTCGCTCCTCGCCCGGCGCGAGAAGTTCATCGAGGACCAGAAGCAGGCGCCCGCCCAGCGCAGGGCGTTCTACGACAAGGTCTTTGACACGCTGCGCGGCAAGCGCATCATGATGGCCGCCAACTGGATCATGCTCTACGAGATGATGGAGGCCGGGCGTGAGCGTGGACTGACCGCTGTTTTCGCGCCAGAAAGCCGCATCACCGTTTCTGGCGGCACCAAGGGCAAGACGCTGCCGGAAGGCTATCAGGAGGAAATCCGCGAGTTCCTCGGCGTGCCGCGTTTCTTCGAAGGCTATGGCATGAGCGAGATGTCGACGCTGATGCCACAATGTTCAGAGGGCAAGTTCCACGCGCTGCCGTGGATGATCGTCTACCTGCTCGATCCCGAGACGGGTCAGCCCTTCCCGCGTAACGGCACTCACACCGGCCGTTTTGGGGTGATTGATCTGGCGCAGGAAAGCCGCTGGGGCGGCGTGCTGAGTGGCGATGAGGTGACGATGACGTTCGGCCCCTGCAAATGCGGCAAGTCCGGCCCCTTCATCGAGCCGATGATCCGCCGCTTCAGCGAAAAGGAAGGCGGCGACGACAAGATTACCTGCGCCGGCGCGCCCGAAGCGCATGACAAGGCCCTGGCCTTCCTGACCGAGATGGAGTGAGCATATCATGACTGCTACCGGCTATAGTGTGCCGCTTATCATCCGCGGTGAAGTGATCGAGGACGGCGACGTAGAACATGGCGGTCGTGGCGGCGACATAAGCTTCCGCTCGCCTGACGTTCGGCGCTATATCGACCGACTCCCGCTCCGCTCGCCCGGCGCAATGGCGGATCTCTACCGTTTGAGCATGGAGGAGATCCTCGATTTTCTCGGCGCACTCGGCCAGCGGCTGACCTTGGGGCAAAATCGCTGGGTGCAACAGGCGTTCGACATCTCGTGCCGCACCTCGGGACTGGGCGCGGATATCCTGCGAAACATGTATGAAAATATGGGCAGTCTGCTCAATCGCGATTCATTGCGCGAAGTAGCGGAACGGACGATCGGCATCCCCCATCTGGAAGGCTGGGTGGAGACCCGGCTGGATAGCGGTCAACTCGCACGCATCCGTGCCTTTGGCTCGCGCAGCGTGCACATCGTCGCCGGCAACGCGCCGGGCACTTCCGTCACGACGATCGCCCGCAATGCGCTCACGCGCGGTGATGCGATCATCAAGACGCCCAGCAACGACCCGCTGACCGCGTCGGCCGTCGCCCGCACGATGATTGAAATGGCGCCAGATCATCCGCTCACCAAGCATATCAGCGTGGCCTACTGGAAGGGCGGCGACACCGAGGTTGAGGAAGATCTTTACCAGTCCGCCAACATCGAGAAGATCGTCGCCTGGGGGGGCATGGCGTCGATCAAGCATATCGCCAAATATATCGGACCGGGTGTCGAGCTCGTCTCGCTCGATCCCAAGCTGAGCTCAACCATCATCGGGCGTGAGGCATTCGCAGACGAGGCAACTGAAGCGGCGGTAGCCCAGTTGCTGGCGATCGATGCCGGCGGGCTGAACCAAGAAGCATGCGTCAATGCTCGGGTCGTCTATGTGCAGTCCGGCACCGATGCGGCCGGCATCGCCCGGCTGAACCGCTTCGGCGAACGGCTATACGAAACTGTGCAGGCGCTTCCGTCGACGTTGAGCAGTCCGGCAGTGCGCATCGATGCCGCGCTGGCGGATGAGATCGAAGCGCTGAAACTTGGCGGCGACGAATGGTATAAGGTCATCGGCGGCGGACGGAACGGCGCGGTAATAGTGTCGCAGGACAGTGAGCCGGTGGATTTCGCGCGCATGCTTGCAAACCGCGTCATCAATCTTGTGCCGGTGGATGATGTCGACACGCCGGTTCGCGCGGTAACGAGCTATACCCAGACGATCGGCATCTACCCCGAAAGCTTGAAGCGCGAACTACGAGACCGACTGGCGCTGCAGGGCGCACAGCGGCTCGTGACGCTTGGCAGCGCATTGGGCATGGCGAACCACGGCATTCAGGATGCGATCGAACCGATGCGCCGCATGTGCCGCTGGATCGTCGAAGAGGAGACGGAACTGCCCTCCCCCAAGCAGGCGGCGTGACCGCTAGGCTGACATGGAAAGCGCAGGCGGCAATTGCAGGACAGCAACGGCCGGTAATCACCAAGAACTGAGTGCTTCACAAATGTGCCGGCTTCAGCAAGCCGTATGGGAGAAGAGAGGATGAGCGCAGAAACGAGCGAACTGGCGGACCGGGAAGCTCCTCAGGGTGAGAGAGCGCCGGTTGATGAGCAGCTCCTTGCCATCCAGCCTGACGATCGCGTCACAGCTGCCCTCCTCCAGCCAGGGCTTTCGCTTCGGCAAGCCTATTCGCTCCTTTTCGATGCTTACGCCTCTCATCCCGCGCTGGGCGAGCGGGCCTGGCGCGTGGCGGAGACCAAAGAGGCCACGCGGGTGCGTGAGTACCTCGATGCGTTCTCCACGATCAGTTATGCTGAACTTGGGCAAAGGGTGACGGGGCTTGCCACGGCCTGGCGATGGCACGATAAGCACCTTGTCCGGCCGGGCGAATTCATTGCGCTGTTCGGGCAACCGGGAGTTGATATAACCACCGGCATACTCGCGGCGATCTTCGCCCAGGCGGTGCACGTTCCCCTTCTGGCGTCACAAGCGGCGGACGACACCCGGACGATTTTGGACGAGGTGGCGCCGGCGGCGATGCTGGTCGACATCCGCGATGTGGAGCGGATGGTCCCCTTCGCCCTGGCCACGCCCTCGCTGCGCAGTTTCGTGGTGCTGTCGGCTGATCCCCACATCGACGAGGATTCAGCTATTCTTGAGCGCGCACGCAAGGCTCTGGCCGCTGCCAGCCACGCAATCTCGCTCGCCACCATCGACGAACTGATCGCCTTTGGGCGGGAGAGGACATTCGAACCGCTTCCGGCGGATCCTGCAGGTGCGGATGCCATGCTGGCGATCCTCTATACCTCGGGCAGTACGGGCAGGCCCAAGGGCGCGATTTACAGCGAGGCGATCGTGCGCCTGCCGATCCTCCAGGTGGAAAAGGCGCAGGCCAATATCGCGCTTGTTTTCGCGGGAATGAACCACTCCCTCGGTTACTCGCAGGTGTTCCGTACCCTCGCTCAGGGCGGGACCGCGCTCTTTACCCTCAAGAGCGACATGTCTTCACTGTTCGACGACCTACGGATCAGCCGGCCTACCCACCTCAACCTATTCCCGCGCGTGATCGAGCAGATCTATCAGTATTTCCTTGGCGAGGTCCTGCACCGCGTCAGCAGGGGCCAGGATCGGGCCGAAGCGGAGGCCGAAGTTCGCCAGGCCATGGCAAAGACGTTCCTTGGCGACCGCCTGGTCTTTGCCGTGGTCGGCGGCGCCCCGATATCGCGAGAGCTTCGCCAATTCTTCATGGATACGTTCAGCGTTCCGCTATGCGTAGGCTATGGTTCGACCGAAACCTCGGGCGTGACCTTCGACGGCCGGCTCGACCGCCGCTTCGTCACCGATTTCGAGCTGCGCGACGTGCCGGAGCTCGGCTATTCAAACGCCGACCGCCCTTGGCCGCGCGGCGAACTGGCGGTCAAGACGCGCAGCGCCATTCCCGGCTATTACAAGGACGCCAAGGCCACGGCCGGGATCCGCGATGAGAACGGCTGGATCCTGACCGGCGATGTGTTCGAGCTTCGCGACGGCGAGGAACTGGTCTGGATCGACCGGCGGAACAACGTGCTCAAACTTTCACAGGGCGAATATGTCGCGCTGAGCCAGTTGGAGATCGAATACGCCGGGTCGGTTCCCTGGATCAGGCAGATCTACCTCTATGGCACCTCGTTCCGGCCCAATTTGGTCGCAGTGATCGTGCCGGATCGCGAGCTCGCGGCCGAGCGGCTAGGGCATGCCCCTGACGAGATGGAACTGCGCAGCCTGCTTCACGCCGGCCTGGCCGAGGCGGCGCGCAAGGCCGGTCTGCGCAAGTTCGAAATCCCGCGCGACTTCATCATCGAAGATGAACCCTTCACCATCGAAAGCGGTCTCCTGTCGACCATTCGCAAACCGCTCAGGGCCGCATTCAACCGCAAGTACCAGGAGCGCCTGGAATCGCTCTACGATGGCATCGCGGCACGCCAGCGCGAAGAGGTGCTGATGCTGCGCAATCCGGACTCGGGCCTGACGATCGAGGATCGCATCGCGCTGGCTTTGCGTGCGACCTTGGGGCGCGACGACATCGACCTGTCGGGTGACCCCAGTTTTCTTGACCTTGGCGGCGATTCCTTCGACGCCATCACCCTTTCCATGCTGCTGGAAGATGTCTTCGGAACCGCCATTTCCGCTGGCGCCATCCTCAGCCCGAGTGGCGGCCCGCGACGCTGGGTCGAAATGCTTCGCGGCGGTCAGGAGCAGCACGGCCTGACCTTCGCCGATGTCCATGGAAAAGATGCGCAGCAACTTGACAGCGCGGACCTCGATCCTGCGCGCCTGCTGCCGGAGGACATGAGCAGGAGCACCAGCCCTGCGGGAGATCCCGCTTTAGCGCGCGTAGTGTTGGTGACCGGCGCCAATGGATTTCTGGGCCGTTTCGTCACGCTCGAATGGTTGGAGCGGCTCGCCCACGTTGGCGGCAAGGTGATCGCCCTGGTCCGAGGTGCAGACAAGGCGGATGCGCAACGCCGGCTCGAAGATACGTATGGCACGGATGACGCCGAACTCACGAACCGATTCCGCGAGCTTGCGGCCGATCATCTTGAGGTCGTCGCGGCCGATCTCGGTGAGCCGGGCCTCGGCATCGATGCTGCCGTGTTCAACGATCTTGCCCAGCGGGTTGACAGGATCGTCCACGTTGGCGCGCTGGTCAATCACCGGATGTCCTACAAGGACCTGTTCGAACCGAATGTGAAGGGAACTCTTACCCTTATCCAGCTGGCGCTCACCGGACGGATGAAACCGATCGACTTCGTCTCCTCCCGGGCGGTTTCGGAATTGCCCGGCGCCAGCGGGATTGAACTGGAAACGGCCGATATACGCACCGCTCTGCCCCGGATTGCGCCCGGCGATGACTATGCTTCCGGCTACGCCGCCAGCAAATGGGCCGGCGAGGTCCTGCTGCGCCATGCGCACGAGCAGTTCGGGCTGCCGGTCAATGTGTTCCGGTGCGGGATGCTGATGGCGCATCGCAAATTCGCCGGGCAGATCAACGTCCCGGACCTGTTCATCCGCCTTCTCGGCAGTCTCGTGCTGGCGGGAGTACGCCCTCCTTCATTCTATCGCGATGCGGCCAACCCCTCGGGGTTCGAAGGTCTGCCGGTAGACCATGTCGCCCACGCAATGGTCGATCTCGCACTTACCGGCGAGCAGGGCTATCGCAGCTTCGACGTTGCCCCGACGGTGGAGACCGGATCGGCCTCGCTCGACCACATCGCCGACTGGATCGAATCTGCCGGCTATGCCCTCGATCGGGCAAACAGCCATTCGGAATGGCTGGCGCAGCTTGAAGCACGCTTGGAGCGCCTGCCAACTCAGGCTCGTCAGTCCAGCGTCCTGCCGATCCTCTCTGCCTTCGCCATGCCCATGGCCCGGAACCCGGTCCGTGCGGGAGGTGCCTTCGCCCACGCACTGCGGACCGGCGGCAGCGAAGCGCCGCCGGCTCTGACGGAGGCGTACCTGCACAAGCATCTCACCGACATGCGGCAGCACGGCCTTATCTCACCGGCTTCCAAAGGATGTGTCCAATGACGAATGAAGTAGACGCCATCGTGGTCGGTGCCGGCTTTGCCGGACTGTACATGCTGCACAGCCTGCGGGAGAAGGGCCTTTCGGCCAAGCTGATCGAGACCGGCAAGGACGTGGGCGGCGCATGGTACTGGAACCGCTATCCGGGTTTGGGCTGCGACGTGGAATCGGTCGATTACCAGTATCAGTTTTCTGACGAGATCGAACGCGGGTGGGAATGGCCGGACCGCTATTCCAGAGGACCAGTGATCCAGAAGTATCTGTCCTATGTCGCCGACACACTGGATCTGCGCCGCGACATCCTGTTCGAGACGACAGCCAAGGCGGCTACTTTCGAAGAGGGCACGCAAACCTGGTTGGTCCAGACCGATCGCGACGACACTTTCCGCGCCAGCTACTTCATTCTTGCGGTGGGGCCGCTGACTTCGGTCAATACGCCCTCCTTTGCAGGCATGGAAGAATTCCAGGGCCGGCTGTTCCACACCGCCCGATGGCCAGAAGAGCCGGTCGACTTTGCCGGTCGTCGGGTGGGAATCATCGGCACAGGCTCATCGGGTGTGCAAAGCATCCCGGTCATAGCCCAGCAGGCAGCCAGCCTGACGGTTTTCCAGCGAACCCCGGCTTTCAGCCTGCCGGCCGAAAACCGCTCTCTCTCGGCAGAGGAGATCCAGCAGAAGCACGACCGATTCGCCAAGGACCGCGAGGTGCGCCGCGCCTCTCCGGGTGGATTGAGCTGGATGCTGAGCTCGCGCAGCGCGCTTGAAGTCAGTGAGGAAGAGCGCGAGGCCGAGTTCGAGCGCTGCTGGACCCTGGGTGGCTTCGCCTTCCTGCAGTCTTTCCGTGACATCTTGCTTAGCCAGGAGGCGAACGATCTTGCGGCCGACTTCGTCAAACGCAAGATCCGGGCCAAGGTGAACGATCCGGAGACTGCCGCTGTCCTGACCTCGCAGACATATCCGATCGGCGCCAAGCGGCCGTGCCTTGACATCAATTACTATGAAACCTTCAATCTGCCGCACGTGAAGCTGGTGGACCTCAGGAAGACTCCGCTTGAACGGTTCTGCGCCGAAGGTATCGCCGCCGGCGGCGAACTCCATGCCTTCGACGACATCGTGCTGGCGACCGGGTTCGACGCCGTGACCGGCGCCGTGCTAAAGCTGCAGATCACAGGCAAGGATGACCTCTCGTTGCGCGATGTGTGGTCCTCGGGGCCGCAAACCTACCTCGGCGTCGGGATTGCTGGTTTCCCCAACCTGTTCATGATCGACGGCGCGCAGAGCCCATCGATCATGGTCAACGCTCCCTTGGCGATCGAGCAGAACGTCGAATGGGTCAGCGATTGCATCGAACACATGCGCCGGAATGGTTACACCTCGATCGAGGCCACCCAAGAGGCGCAGAGTGACTGGGTGACCCACGTCGGGGAGGTGGCAAATTACACGCTGATGACCAAGGCCGATTCCTGGGCCATGGGTGCCAATATCCCCGGCAAACCGCGGGTCTATTCCTTCTATCTCGCCGGTCTCGATGTCTATCGTAACAAGTGCGCGGCGGTGGCGGCGGGTGGCTACGAAGGTTTCCGCCTGGAGAAGAAGGTGGGCGCGATCGCCGCCTGATGGCTTTACAGGACGCACGGGAAAACGACATGGAGTTCGACTATATCATAGTCGGCGCGGGATCGGCAGGCTGTGTCGTGGCCAACCGTCTCAGTGCGCGAGCGGGCAACCGCGTCCTGCTGATCGAGGCGGGGGGCGATGATCGTCCGTTCGACAATCCCCGGCAATTCGTCCTGAACAGCCTGATCCACATTCCCGCCGGATACCGCTATACGGTGGAGGCCCCGCCGCTTAGCTGGAAATACAGCTCGGAGTTGGGCGGGATCAATGCGGGCCGAACTGCGCCGTTCCCGCGCGGGCGCGTGCTCGGTGGCTGCTCTTCCATCAATGGCATGATCTATGTGCGCGGACAGGCGGCAGACTACGACCTTTGGTCGCAGCTTGGCTGCAGCGGATGGGGCTGGAGCGATGTCCTGCCTCTGTTCAAGCGCAGCGAGGATCAATGCCGGGGCGCCGATGACGCCCATGGCGCCGGTGGCCCTCTCACGGTTTCCGACATTCCCCGCGACTTCGTTTCGGATGCCATTCTCACTGCCGCCTCGCAGGCGGGACACAAGCTGATCGATGACTATAATCGGGGTGACCAGGAGGGATTCTCCTATATCCAGGCCACGCAGCGGCGTGGGCGTCGCCGGTCGAGCGCGGTCGCCTATCTTCACCCGATCATCCGCCGCAAGAACCTCAAGGTGGAGACCGATACTTTGGTGACCGGCATCCTCATTGAGGAGGGCCGGGCGAAGGGGGTGCGCGTTCGCAAGGGCGGCAAGACGCGCGAAATCGCCTGCCGGGGCGAAGTCATTCTTTGCGGAGGAGTGGTCAATTCGCCGCATCTGCTTGAACTGTCTGGCATCGGCGATCCTACGATCCTAGGTGCGGCAGGCATTGAGGTGCGTCACCCCCTGGGCGGCGTGGGCAAGAATCTGCAGGACCATTGGTGCACCATGTTGCGGTTCCGCCTGCGGTCGGGCACGCCGTCGATCAACACGGCAGCACGCGGCATCGGACTCATGGGCGAGGTTGCGAAATATCTTGTTGCCAGGAAGGGCGCGTTATCTGCGCCGCCTGCGTCTGTCATGGGATTTGTCCGCAGCGAGCTATCGCTCGACCTGCCGGACATCCAGATCAATACGGTCGCCGCCTCGGCTGATCCCGCCACGGGCGAAATCGATCGCTTTCCCGGAGTCACCATGGCCGCTTGCCAACTGCGTCCGGAAAGCCGCGGTTCGATCCATGTCACCAGCGCCGACGCAGATCGACAGCCGCGCATCCTGCTCAACTTCCTCGATGCAGCCGAGGACCGCCGGAAGATCACCGCGGGCCTTCGCATCTGCTATGAAATGTCCCGCCAGCCCGCGCTTGCATCCATCATAGAAGGAGCCGCCGGCAGCCAACCGGACGACAATGATGAGGCGTCACTGCTCGAACATGCCCGCACCTTCGGCTACGGCATCTTCCACGGCGTGGGCACTTGCGCGATGGGTATTGGCCAGCATGCCGTCGTCGATCCGCGTTTGCGCGTGCGCGGCATCGCCTGCCTGCGGGTGGCGGACGCCTCGATCATGCCGCGCATCGTTTCAGGGAACACCAACGCCGCCGCGATCATGATCGGTGAAAAGGCGGCGGACCTGATCCTGGCCGACGCTTGATCGGATGCGCTGAGCGGACCGCCGTATACCACTAGCCTGCCCGCTGTCCGGAAAGCCATCCTCGACTATCTCGCTCAGCCGCCATCGTTCGTGCTGCACCACCAAATAATCTGCCAAAGTAGTGCTACGCTGAAGCGACATTGACCGGCGATCCTGTGCGCAGCTATGGCAATCTCAAGACGCTCGTTCGAGCATGTCCTTGTAAGCGCGTTACCCATCATCGCCGATCGCGACGGACCGTACGGGCCGTGCTGAAAATCGCACGTGTGATTCGGGGCCTTTTCCTAACACAGATCAGTCGCTCCATCGGCGCGCGCGAACGCTTGGCCGCCGAAAAGGTTCCCTGTAATCTGAGGTTAATAAAACTTTTCCTAACGACAGGAGGTGAACCACGGGGGAACAATTAGATGAGTAATCCGACGCGCACGGCCGACTTCGTTGGAAGCATCGGCGTTAATGTCCACATGGCATATAATGACGGTAAGTACGCAGATTACAATACAGTCATTTCGGATCTGAAATATTTAGGCATAGATACTGTTAGAGACCATGCTCCTACCGTTTGGTATCAATCAAAAGCCGATAACGCCATGGCGAGTGCTGGCATAAAGTTCGATTTCTCCACAGCCGGAAATCTTTCGCCCAGCTCGTTCGTTTCTGCGGTGACAACATTCGCACAGGCTCATCCAGGGTCGGTCATCGCGCTGGAGGGCCTCAACGAGATCAACAATTGGCCGGTCAGCTATGGGGGCCTGACCGGCACGTCCGGCGCGCTGAGCTATATGGCGGCATGGACCAAGGCACTGGCCGGCAGCGCCACGCTCAGCAGCATCGACACCTATGGCCTGACCGGTGCCAACCTCGTGCAGAACGTCGATTTCGCGAACATGCACGCCTATCCGAAACAGGGTTTCCAGCCGCTCAATACGCTCCTCAACGCTGTCCGGGACCAGACTTCGGCCATGCCGGGCAAGCCGATTGTCCTGACCGAAGCCGGATATTATACGGCGCCGGCCAGTTCGAACTGGGGCGGCGTCGACCAGCCGACCCAGGCGAAGATGACCCTGAACCTGCTGATGGATGCCACCAAGCTGGGCGTCTCCAAGACCTACCTCTACCAGCTGCTGGATGCCTATCCCGATCCTACGAAGTTGAGCATCGACAAGAATGTCGGCCTGTTCGACATCGCAGGCAATCCGAAGCAGGCAGCGACGGCAATCCACAATCTCACGACGATCCTGGCCGACAACGGCGCCAACGCCTCTACCTTCACGACCCATGCATTGTCGTACACGGTGGCGAACCTGCCGGCGGATGGCGCGGTGCTGGCGATGCAGAAGTCGAACGGCAAGACCGACCTGGTGGCCTGGTCGGAGCCGGACATCTGGGACCAGGTCAATCATCATTCACTGACCGCGGCCGCCAAGACCCTTACCTTCGATTTCGGCGGCAATCACGTCAGCATCGCGGTGTTCGATCCGCTGAAGTCGGCGAGCGCGATCGCCACCTATGCGGACGTCACCTCTGTCAAGGTCAACGTCGTAGACCATCCGGTGATCGTCGAAGTGACCGATATCCCCGACACCGGGATGACGACGACTACAACCACGACCGCCGCCACCAGCACGGCCACTACCGCCAGCAGCATATTAGCCTCCAGCTATTCGGTCGACACAGCCTCGACAACGCTGCTGGCATCGCTCGACGCCAGCGGAGCGTCCGCGGCCTACGGCACCTTCTTGTCGACGACCCTGTCCACGACCTATCCCGACTATATCGGAGGCGCAGGGCAGGACCAGGTCTACGGCAACAGCATGGCCAATGTGATCGTCGGCGGCGACGGCAACGACATCCTCTACGGCGGCGGCGGCGACGACAAGATCTATGGCGGTGCCGGCAACGACGTGATGGACGGCGGTGACGGCCACAATATCCTCTATGGCAGCACGGGCAACGACAAGATTTACGGCGGCGCGGCCGGCAGCAAGCTGATCGGCGGCAGCGGCAACGACACGATCGTGGGCGGCGCGGGCAGCGACCTGATCGTCGGCGGCAGCGACGCCGATGTGATGACCGGCAACGGCGGCATCGACACCTTCAGCTTCGCCGCGGGACATTCGGCCGGGCTCTCCAGCAACGATTTCGACCGGATCGTCGACTGGCACTCCGACGACCGGCTGAATGTCGGCCTCATCGCCACCTCTGCCAATTATCGCGAATCCACGGCGACCGACCTTGCCGATGCCCGCGCCGATGCGAACGCCCTGTTCGCAGCCGGCACGGTCAAGCTGGCCGCAGCGCAGGTGGGATCGGACGTGTTCATCTTCGCCGAGACCAATTCCGCCCATGCCGGCTATGATCTGTCGTTCGAACTCAACAACACCAGCCTGTCGACAGTGAGCTACGCCACCTTCATCTGATGGTGCCGGGCCGGGGGTTGCTCAGTGCCCCCGGCCTCGCAATCCGCTCGCGCAATGCCTACACCATGAAGATGATCTTTTTCCGCCGCGCGCTCGCGTCGCTCCTCGCCCTGTTGCTGGCCATCCCCGCTGCTGCGGCGCCGGCGCTTTGGAAGTTCGGCGATGCCGACACGACCATCTATCTGTTCGGCACCATCCATGCGCTGCCGCCCGGCTATAAGTGGCAGGACGCAAGGATCGGCGATGCGCTCGCAAAGGCCGACACGCTCGTCATCGAGACTGTGATAGACAAGGACCCGCAGGCCATCGCCCGGCTGTTCCCGCCGCCGGACCCCAGCCTGCCGCCGATCCTCGAGCGGGTGCCCGCCAAGAGCCGTCCCGCCTTCGTCCGCGCGGTCGCCGGATCGGGGTTGAGCCAGGCGGCGCTCGATCGCATGCCGACATGGCAGGCCGCGTTCATGATGATGGGCGCGATGATGCGGCATCTCGGCATCCAGCGCGATGCCGGGGTCGAAAACAACATTGCTCCCGCCTTCGAAGTGCCTGCCGCTGCCGGCGGCGTGCCTAGGAAGATCGAGGGGTTGGAGACGGCATCCGCCCAGCTCGCCCTGTTCGCCAATCTCTCCGAAGCCGACCAGCGCGAGCTGCTGGCGAGCATCGTCGACGGGCAGAACGACGCCCGCACCGACTATGCGCGCATGCTCCGCGCCTGGGCCAAGGGCGACGAGCCGGCGATCGCCAAGGCCTTTGCCGACGACAAGGATCTCACGCCGCATTTGCGCGAGGTGTTGTTGCGACAGCGCAACGCCAACTGGACCCAGTGGCTTAAGGCGCGGCTCGCCACGCCCGGTACCGTCTTTGTCGCGGTCGGCGCAGGACACCTTGCCGGACCGCTCTCGGTGCAGGCGATGCTGGCCGCCGACGGCATCCCGGTGGAGCGCATCGTCGATCAGCGCCGCCGCCATCGCCCAGTGGCGCATCCCAAGGCGGTCGCGGCCCGCTAAGCGGCTGGAAGAGGACTGATCTCCACGCGTGTGTCGCGCAGCTTCGGCGACCCGTCCGCCGTCGCGAATTAGCCTGGCGCGGACTGCGGAACCTTCGCTGCAAAGAGCCGTTGCAATGAGTCGTCAAGCGTCTCGGCCGGCCCTCCGACCTAGCTGCGTATCAACGTCGATCGCGAGACCGATTGTACGCTGGACTGTGTCCGAAGGATAATGAGGCAATGGCATCTTACAGGTTGCAGATCAGGAATATCGCCCATGGGGGGCAGTATATCGACGCCAAGACCGACGCCGAGGCGCTGGCGATATGCCGTCGCGATCTCAAGGGCCATGATTGGGATCTGCGCTGTGGCGCGCGCAGAGTGGCCGCTGCCCGGTCAGGCCAGCATCCGATCTGACGGTGGGCGCCGCCAGGCGGCTCCCCGCAGCGTCAAAGATCGAGATAGCGGCGCAATATGTCGTCCATCTCCTGCGCCGCGGCATTCCAGGAAAACAGCCGTGCCCGCTCCAGGCTCGCCTCGCTCAGCTCCTGCCGCAACGACGGCTCGGACCACAGGCTGATCATCTGTCGGGCAAGGTCTGCCGGGTCGTCGGCGTCGACATAGATCGCGGCCGAACCGCCCACTTCGGGCAAGCTGGTCAGCGCGGTGGTCACCGAGGGCGTGCCGCACGCCATCGCTTCCAGGATCGGCAATCCGAAACCTTCATAACGGCTAGGGTACAGCAATGCACAAGCACCTCCCAGCAGCGCCGGAAGATCGCCGTCGGGCACAAAACCCGCGCGAAGCACGCTCTTGCCCGAGATCTCTTCTTCGCCGCTGCCGGAAAAAATATGCGTCGCGCCGCCCGATCCGAGCAACAGCAGTTGCACGTCCTCGGGAAGGCGCGCTCGGGCGCTTTGCCAGGCTCGCAACACCAGCGGCAGGTTCTTTCGAGGCTCGATCGTGGAGAGCGTGACGAAATATCGCTGCGGCTGGACGCCATATCGTGTCGCGACACGTGATATCTGCTCGGCGGTGGAAACGCCGAAGCGGGACGAAACCCCATTCGGGACGACATCGATTGCGCCCGGCGCGATGTCGAGCGCCTCGGCAAGGCGGCGGCGTGAATATTGGGAAACGGTCACCACGCGCCTCACCCGGCGTGCCAATCGCGGCCAAAGGAGTCGATAGGTTTGAACGAAAGCGCGAGAAAACCATTCAGGATGGTCGAACACCACGGCGTCGTGAAACGTCACGACCTGTTCGCGAACAGCAAGAGGACCGGTATTGCATGGACTCCAGAGCGGCTTGCCATGACTGAGCAGTGGCAGCATCGTCTGCTCCCACAGATGGCCGCGCATGCCCGTCGCATGCCGCGTCGGGACATGTTCGACGGTGCGAACGCCCAGCCGCTCGATCAATTCCGAGGCGACGCGTTGCACGCCGGTTTGCGGACCGCGCCTGAAACGCCCGTTAATTCCGAGGCTTGTCATCCCGCTCGTCCTTCCGATCGCCCGCGCAGCGGCCAAAGACGAATAGCGTTTGACCTCATCGTTCGCTACCCGGTAGGCCTGCTGCAGTGCAAGATCAGGAGCGCTCGGTGACGGTCGATCTACCGAAAGACTTCGCTTCTCATATGTCGAATGCCTTCATCCACCCCGATGCGGTCGAGCGGCTCCGGGCACCCTTCGCCAGTCTCGCCGACGCCCTCCTGAAGGCTTCTGCGGGACGCGACGTCTATTTCATGCGCAATGACGGGAATTTCGGCGACGCGCTGATCCACCGTGGAACCGAGGTGTTCCTGGAAGATGTCGGCATCCGCTACACGCTGCTCGATATGGCCTCACGCGGGGCGAAAATCCGCGGCATGCTCCGCGGCGCCGCGGACCATCTTCGATCGCGCGACCGCAGGGCGCTGTTCATCTACAGCGGCGGCGGCGGCTGGGCGGATGTCTGCGATGTCGCCCTGAAGAATGTCCGTCGGCAATTCGCCATAACCAGGGACATGTTCGTGCTGCCAAGCACGATCGAGCGCACCCTTCCCGACCCTTCCCTGCCACTCTTCGTGCGCGACCTGTATCAGAGCCACCGCAATCTGCCGGCGGCGCCGTTCTGCCATGACATGGCCTTCTACCTGGCGCTGGTCGATCCGGACCGGCTGCTCGCGGATCGCAAGCCGCCAACGAAGCGCCTCGGCCTCGTCTTCCGCACCGACAACGAGGCGCGCATCTCGTCGGCGGTCCGGCACCCCGACAATGTCGACATCAGCGCACTCGGCACCACAGGAAGCCCGATCGAAGAGTTCCTGCGCCATCTGGACCAATATGAGCATGTCGTGACCGATCGGCTCCACGCGGCGATCGGCGCGGCGCTGCTCGGCAAGCGTGTGTCGATCGTCACCGGCTCCTATTTCAAGATCGAGGCGATCTACCGATCCTCGATCGAGAATATCTTCCGGAACTGCACGCTGGTGAGCGACGAGGAAGCCGCCGCCCTGATGGAGCAGATGCATGACTGACGCCGATAAACGGCCCGCATTCTCACTCGTCGTCTCGACATTGGGCCGGGGCGAGACAATCCTCGCCCTGCTCGCAAGCCTGCAGGCGCAAAGCTTCCAGGATTTCGAGGTTATCATCATCGATCAGAATGATGACGACCGTCTGGAGGCCGCGCTGGCCGACAGCCGTTCCAGCCTCAACCTTCGCCACATCCGGACACCGGGTGAGCGGGGCCTGAGCCGCGGACGGAATCGCGGGTGGCGCGCCGCGACCGGCGATCTCGTGCTCTTCCCCGACGACGATTGCTGGTATCCGGCCGACTTCCTGTCGCGGATCGCCGCTTCGATGGCGTCTCCCCACATCGATGTGCTGGCAGGGCGGGCGGCCGATGAAGACGGGCGCAGCATCAACGGGCGATATGCGACCACGCGCCAGGAGATCACGCGGGCCAATATCTGGACCACGCAGATCGAATGGGTGGTCACCTTCCGCCGCGCTGTCCTGGAACAGGTCGGCGGCTATGACGAGGATATCGGCGTCGGCGCGTCCTCGGCCTGGCAGTCCGGCGAGGGGCAGGACATCATGCTGCGCGTGCTGGCAGCTGGCTTTCGATGCGTGTTCGATCCCTCGATCGTCGGCCATCACGCCGAGTTGAACGTCACCGAACCGGATCGGGCGATGTGCAACAAGGGCCGGCAATATGGGCGGGGCATGGGCCATGTGCTCCGCAAGCACCGCTTTGGACTGCTTTCGAAGATGAACTGGCTGATGCGTCCCTTGGCGGGCGCAATCCTGTACCTGCCGCGCAACGCCCGGCGGTCGCATTATTATGCGTCGGTCTGTATCGGCAGAGTGGAGGGAATTGTCGGCAAGACCTACTGCCAATAGGCCTCGAACCCTTCCCTCAGGCTTTGCGTGTACCAGCGCCGTCCGGCGCCGCGTACAGAGCGCTCGCCCGAGTATGCAGCTCGGAGATCTGAGCGACTGTCAGACACACGCGCTCGGATTGCCCATTCTCGAGCGCCTCGGTCAGCACGAACATGCCATCGCCCATATGGTCGGCGATTATGGCGGGCGCATCCGAGTCGAAATGGTCCACGAGATCGAAGCTGGTTTCGGTCATAAGAGTTCCCCCGGAGTCGCGAACGCCCCCGGTCCGCTCGATCCCGCATAATCACCAGCGCGATGATTGAAAATAGGGTAGTGAAAATGAATAGATCCGCGGTCCCGGAATAGCACATTGCGCGGCCTCATCTATAACGCCTCTTCAAGCCAAGCACCCCGCCCCGAAGATTCTCGTGATGCCTATTCAGAAAAAGGATAGAAAATCGAAACACAGGCGAAACAATTCGCAAATCCCTCCACCCGCGACTTCCCAAGCTCCGCTCATCGGGCCGCCGTAAAGCTATCGTCGAGGAACCCCAGTAGCGCAGCCCATGATTGCCGCTCGGCCAGCGGATCATAGGCCATCCGCGGATCACCCATGGAATCGACGGCTTCATTGGTGAAGCTGTGCAGGGCACGACCATATATGATGAGCTGCCAGTCGGCCGCCGCTGCCGTCATCTCGGTCTGGAAGGCGGCGACATCCTCGGGCGGCACCAGAGGATCGAGCGCTCCTGTGCAGGCCAGGATCCGCGCTGTGATGCCGCCTGCTGCTGCCGGCGAGTCGGTGGTCAGCAGTCCATGGAAACTCGCGACGGCGCGCAGCGGCGCGCCCGAGCGGGCGAGTTCGAGCACCGCAAGCCCGCCGAAGCAATAGCCGATCGCCGCGATGCAATCGGGAGGCAGATCGCTGACATCTGCCAGCGCATCGACGCCCGCCCGGATCCGGCGCAGCAGCAGTGCCGGATCGGCGCGGAAGCGCGCCATGGCCGGCGCGATTTCAGCGTCATCGAGCACCCGCCCGCCGCCATGCAGATCGGCGGCCGCGGCCATATAGCCCAAGCCGGACAGCATGGCGCAGCGCCGCCGCACATTGCCGCCGATTCCGTCGGCCTCGTGGACGACGAGGACCGCACGGCCATTGGCCGCACCGGCAGGCCTGTAAAGCTCCCCGAGCAATTCGGTCTCGTCATCGCAATAGGCGAAAGCCTCGATCGTCATCGGGTCGCACTCCCATCATCGTCGCTAACGCGCGGCCTGCGAGGCGCTCAACGTCCGCGCCGGCGGTTATGTCCCCCGCGCGCACGACCGTGCCGCAGGACTTAACGGACGAACGTGTCGGTGCGACCAACGAGGATGCAACGCGTGCTGCCCTGCCTGTCGCAACGACGGACGATCATGTGGAACCAGATATGGAACCGGCTGTTCTACCCTAGCCGATGCAAGCGCCCCCGCTCTTCGGTGCCGGACCCATCGGCATCCCCCCCGTTGCCGATGGGTCCAACTTGATGCGTGAACGATCGCGGGTTTCCTGACGGCGACGGGCTGTCGGGCAAGCAATCTGACAACCTGGAGAGGTTCAGGGAAGATTCGCAGATGCTTGACTATGAATATTATGCGAGCCGCGCCGAGGTCGAACTGAGACTTGCGATATCGGCGGCCCATCCGGCTGCAGCGCGCGCGCATTACCACCTCGCCGGCTATTACCTCGACAAAGCCTATAGCGAACGGCCGCAGCGGGATAAGTGCCCGCCTGCACATACAATTTTTACTTAGGTAAAAACCGCTAATGGCTTTTAACGCCGGATTAACCTTTTACCTTCATTAACGACGTGGTTAATCACTGGTTCACGGGCGGCACGGGGCACGTCGTTCCCCCGCCAACGCTAGAGCAGGAACAGTCGCATGCGGGTATTGTTGATCGAGGATGACCCCACCACTGCCAAGAGCATCGAGCTCATGCTCGGATCGGAAGGGTTCAACGTCTACACGACCGATCTTGGCGAGGAAGGCCTCGATCTGGGCAAGCTCTATGATTACGATATCATCGCGCTCGACCTGAACCTGCCCGATATGCACGGCTATGACGTGCTCAAGAAGCTCCGCACCGCCAAGGTCCAGACGCCGGTGATGATCCTGTCAGGCATCGGCGAGATGGACTCGAAGGTCCGCGCGCTCGGCTTCGGCGCCGACGATTATGTCACCAAGCCTTTCCACCGCGAGGAACTGGTCGCCCGCATTCATGCGATCGTCCGGCGCTCGAAGGGGCACAGCCAGTCAGTCATCCGCACCGGCAAGCTGGCGGTCAATCTCGATGCCAAGACGGTCGAGGTCGACAGCGCCCGCGTGCACCTGACCGGCAAGGAATATGCGATGCTTGAGCTGCTGTCGCTGCGCAAGGGCACCACGCTGACCAAGGAAATGTTCCTCAATCATCTCTACGGCGGGATGGACGAGCCCGAGCTCAAGATCATCGACGTCTTCATCTGCAAGCTGCGCAAGAAGCTGAGCCTGGCCTGCGGCGGCGACAATTATATCGAAACAGTCTGGGGTCGCGGCTATGTTCTGCGCGATCCTGAAGAGGGTCAGGTCGCGGCCTGAACCCACGAGTTTGCTACAGGGGCAAGGCGAGGCCGCGTTCCGCAAGGAGCGCGGCCTTTTCGCTTTTTTTCATCAAACAGCGCGTCAGCCGAGGGTGAGGTAGATTTCCGCCTCGATCACCCAATCCGCGCCGACCCTCCGCCATTTCGCGCTATAGTCTCCCGATGCCAGGGGCTGGCCGGTTGCAGCGGCGACACGCTCCCACCGGCCGTGTTCGAGTGCGATCGGCTCGACGGCGGACACCACGATCCTGTCCGGCCTCCGGGTGTAGATGGCGCGCTCCGGCGCGGCGAATTCGCGCTTCCACGCCATCAACTGCGCCTTGCGCCCGGAGAGCAGCGCGCTGTCGGTGCCAGCGACGAGGATGACGCTCGGCGCAAGGAACGGCCCGATGGCATTGAGGTCGGCTTCGGCCAGCGCACGGTTGAAGGCGGCGCGACGCAGGCGGATGGCAAGATCGGTCGGAGGAGACATTCGGGGCTTTCGGCGGAGGGGATGGACGACCCTGATCTATCATAGCACAACGGCTCAATGCGCTACCGTTCCGACCGTCTCGACATAACCGGCGACGGGATGCCACCCTCGGCCAATTCTGGCGGGTGGCGGACGATCGGCGGGCGCGTCGCGGCCGAATGGCTTGTGCTGGCGCTGGTGGCGAGCATGCTGGTGGCGGCGCTCGTGCTCGGGCGGCTGACCGAACGCCTCGACTATATCGTCTACGACCATGCGCTGGCATCGGCCGAGCGCGCCCCGCCCGACGACATCGTGATCGTCGCTATCGACAATCGCAGCCTGGAGGAGATCGGGCGCTGGCCTTGGCCGCGCCACATCCACGCCCAGTTGCTGGACCGCCTCGCCGAGGCGCGTCCGCGCGCCATCGGCTATGACGTGCTGTTCGTCGATCCGAGCCCCGACGATGCGATGTTCGCCGCAGCGGTACGGCGCAATCGCACCTATCTGCCGCTGGTGATCGACGTCCCCGGCAGCAACGGGGCGGCCTATGACATTGCCACGCCTTCGGGTCCACTGACCGCCGCCGCCGCCGCGATCGCGCAGGTAAATCTTCACTTCGACGGCGACCGCGTCGTCCGCAAAGTCTATCTCGAGGAAGGCGGCGGCGGCCGGTCGTGGCTCCAGCTTGGCGCCGTCATGGCCGGTCTCCGGGCGGAGGGCGGCGGCGGAGCCGGCCCGGCCGGATTGCACCAGGCTCGGCCGGTACTGATCCCCTATGGCGGCACGACCGGCCACGTCCCGTCGATCTCCTTCGTCGACCTGCTCGACGGGCGGGTGCCGCCCGAGCTGCTGGCGGGCCGCCATATCCTGATCGGCGCGACCGCCGACGGCCTGGGCGACAGCTACGCCACCCCCACCTCCGGCGCTACCAGCCAGATGTCCGGCGTAGAGATCCAGGCGCATCTGCTCGACACACTGCTGCGCGGCGACGCGATCACTCCGGCCTCGCCAGGCTGGCAGCTCGGCCTTGCACTCGGGGGAATCTGGATCGTAGCCTTTGGTCTGCTGCGGCTGCGGTCGCGCGGTAGCGCCCTCCTTGCCGTCGCCGTCGCGCTGTCCATCGTCGGCCTGAGCTTTGGCCTGTTTCGCTTCGCCAATATCTGGTTGCCACCGATCTCCGCGCTCCTCGGGCTGCTGTTCGTCGTTTCGGTCGCGGCTTGGCGCGAACGCATGCGGCTCCGCCAAACCCTTCTGCGCGAGCGGATCGCCGCGGCTGCGACCGAGGGCGAGTTACAGGCGGCGCGAAGCATCCAGCTCGGCATGCTGCCGCCGCGCTCCGATCTTTCAGGTTTCGATCCGCGCGTCGACATCGACGCCCTGCTCGAGCCGGCCCGGTCGATCGGAGGGGATCTCTACGACGTGATCCGCATCGATGCCGACCGGATCGCCTTCCTCGTGGGGGATGTGACCGGCAAGGGCGTGCCTGCCGCACTGTTCATGGCGCTGTCGAAGGCGCTCGCGAAGAGCGTGTTGCTGCGCGGTGTGCCGAACCTCGCGGATGCGGCCGCCATCCTCAACCAGGAGCTGGCCCGCGACAACGGCGAAGCGATGAATGTGACGATGCTCCTCGGCATCATGGATCTGTCCACCGGCGAACTCGTCCTGACAAGCGCAGGGCATGAGGACCCGCTCCACATCGGCGCCGACGGCCGCGTCGCATCCCACAAGCTCGACGGCGGACCGCCCTTCTGCATCGTCGACTTTCCCTATCCCGAGGAACGGTTCACGCTCCTGCGCGGCGAAACATTGCTGCTGGTGTCGGACGGGGTCAGCGAAGCCCTTGACCGCACGGATGCGCTGTTCGGCCATGAACGGCTGCTCGCCGCGATAGCCGGGCGCCGCAGTGCCAGCGAGATGGTCGAAGCGGTGCGCGACGCGGTGCGGGTCTTCGAGAACGGCACCGATCCGACCGACGACCTGACAGTAATGGCTGTGCGCTATCTAGGCTAGGTGTACGTCCATCTCCTATGCGGGTTGTTCCTGGGTAGACTGACGATCAGAGCTCACCAAAAATATGAGGTGTTACACGTTGCGGCCGGAGCTAACTTCCGGTCGCTCAACTTGCGGCTAGAGGAGTTGCCGGCATGGTTTCACCTTACTCGCTCTTATGTATCAGCGAGGCATCCGAACGTTTTCGACTCAATCCGGGCATAGACGAGATAGTCAACGCGTCGATGCGATGGAACCACAGTGTCGGCATCACGGGTGTCCTTATCTACAGCGGCGGATACTTCTCGCAATATCTCGAAGGAATGCAGGAGGACGTCGATGCGCTCATCGATAGGATCCGTGCGGATCCGCGGCATCATTCGCTGGAGATCATGGACACACCCTGCCGAGGCGAGCGTTTATGTTCCGAGTGGAGCCTTGCTTATGCCGGTGACGCAGGCTTCGTACGGAAGGAGATGATCCGCCTGTCGGCCGCCGCGCGGAGCGTAAGTCTCAGGAGAAGAGCATCGACGCGGATGCTCGGCCTGATGCAGGACTTCATCACGATGCGCGGGACGCGCGGCCCAACTATTCATTGAGGCCCTAACTATTATCGGCGAAGTAGTGCTATCGCACGGTACTTCCGCGGAGAAATGTCCAGCTAGATCGCTGCTACTTCCAGGACTTCGATCGCATCCGCCTTCCCGCCGAAATCCGCGAAGTCCCCTTCGCCGGCTCCGATCAGCGCGCGCGCCAGCGGTGATGCGTAGGAGACCAGTCCAGCCGCCGGGTCGGCCTCGTCGTCGCCGACGATCGACATCTCCGCCTCCTTGCCGCGCAGGCGGTACCGCACGCGTGTCCCGAACGCCGCCACATCCCCATCGGCCGCAGGCTGAATCTCCATGGTCGCGCGGCGCGTATGCCAATAGCGCAGGTCGCGCTTATGCGCCTTGAGCTCGTCCTCCGCGGCGCCTGCGGCTGTCGCGGCGTCGATGGCTGCTTCAATCTCGGCGATGCGCGCCTCGATCAGCTTCGCGCCGCGTTCGGTGACGAGATTAGGGCCGGGCGGGATGGGCAGCTCGAACTTGGGTTCGAGATGTTCCTCGTCGCTCTCACGGCGGAACGCGACGCTCATGCCGGAACGATCGAGACTGGGTCGGTGACGATCGAAACGCCGTCGCCCCCGCTGGCGACGTGACGGCGGACGCCGACCCGTTTCAGAAGCAGCCACAGCGCCTCGACATGGATGCCGGCGACGACCTTCAGCGTCAGCAGCGGGTGGCGCAGGAAGGCGGTGGCGAGCGCGCTGTCGCTCAACTCCCGGCGCCTGCCCGAGAATGCGGCCACGATCAGCGGGCCTTTGGCGTCGCCACCGGCGACGACCACCCGCGTCTTCTCCATCGGCGGCTCGACGGTGAAATCATAGCGCATGTCCATGTCCATGAAGGGTGAGACGTAAAGGCGCTTGTCGCAGGCCTGGCGGATGGTCGGCGCGCGCGCCTGCCCCTCCGCCACGGGGATCACATAGCTGTGCCGTTCCTTGAAGGTGTTGGTGACCTCATAGATGATCGTCGCGAGGCCGCCGTCGCGGCGGTGGCAGAACCACACCGAAATCGGGTTGAAAACATGGCCCAGCATACGCGGCATGGTGAGCAAACGGATCGGCCCGCCGTCCGGTTCCTGCCCCGCACGCGCCATCAACGCCTCGACCTGCGGGCGCAGCGGCTTTCCGCTACGGTCTGCGAAGTCCTTGTCGTGGAAGGAGAAGAGGTTGAAGCGATTCCGCGAGAATAGCCGCAGCCGGCCTGCCATCGCGTCGATCTCGTCGAGATCGAACAGGCACTGGAAGACGCGATAGCGCAGCCGGTGGGCCCGCGGTCGAAAGCGCTGGTGAAAGACTTCGCCGGCGTAGATCGCGGATTTCACGCCGCTGCTTCGCGCGTCGGCGCGAGCTCCATCGCCAGCCGGCCATTGGGCTCCTCGACCGTCCAGGGCCGCGCGGCACCAAGCATCTCGGCGACGGCGAGCCCCGACTGCAACCCGTCTTCATGGAAGCCCGCGCCGAGGTGCGCGCCGCAATAAAAGGTGTTGCGCTGGCCTTGGATCGCCCAGATCTGCCGCTGCGCGTCGAGCGCGGCATGATCGAAGATCGGATGCTCGAAGCTGGCGCGATCGATCTCATGCCCCGCGCCGATCGCGCGATTGGGATTGAGCGTGACGACCAGAGGGCGCTTCGTCTCGAAACCCTGCAGGCGGTTCATCCAGTAGCTGACGCAGAGGTCGCCCGTGGCATCGTTCGCATGGCGGCGGCCGAAATAATTCCAGGCCCCCCATAGCGCGCGGCGCTTGGGCATCAGCGCCGGATCGTCGTGCAGCACGGCGAGATTGCTGCTGTAGCGAAACGCGCCGAGCAGTTCGCGCTCCTGCGGGCTGGGATCGGTGAGCATCGCCAGCGCCTGGTTGCCGTGCGCGGCGATCACCACCTCGTCGAAGCGGTCGGGGTTGCCGGCCCGATCGGTGATTATGACCTGCCCGCCCTTGCGTTCGACCTTGGCGACCGGCGTGCCGAGCCGCAGTTCGCCGCCGAACTCCGCCAGGATGCGGTCGACATAGGTGCGGCTGCCGCCGATCACAGTGCGCCATTTCGGACGACGGCCAAGATCGAGCAGGCCGTGATTGTCGCAGAAGCGGACAAACGCCTCCGCCGGATAGTCGAGCAGCAATTGCGCGGGTGCCGACCAGATCGCCGCCGCCATCGGCAGCAGGTGATCGTCGCGAAAGGCGTCGCCGTAACGGCCCTGCTCCAGCATCTGACCCAGCGTCATTTCGCCGAAGCTGCCCATCTGCGCGCCCGCCTCGCGATAGAAGCGGACAAGGTTGCGCAGCATCGACCAGAAGCGGCGTGAGAACAGGTTCGAAGGCTGGGCGAACAACTGCCAGATGCGATCCCCCGCGGCATATTCGAGCTTCCCGTCGTCGAGCGACACCGCGAAGCTCATGTCGGTGGCGCGCGCCGGAACGCCCAGATGATCGAGCATCGCGATGAGGTTGGGATAGGTGCGGTCGTTGAACACGATGAACCCGGTGTCGACGCCGAGCGAACTGCCGTCTCCCATGTCGACGTCGATCGTGCGGGTATGGCCGCCGGGCCGGGACTCGGCCTCGTACAGCACCACGTCATTCTGCTGGGAAAGCATCCAGGCGGCCGAGAGCCCGGTAATCCCGCTGCCGATAACGGCAATACGCTGGCCCGTGCGGCCTTTCGACATGAACCTGTTCCCCGTCATCGCCCTGCCCCGTCTGCCTCGGCCCAGATACGGCGCCCGGACGGAAGAGGTTGCGCGCTACCCCGCTCCGACTGCTAACCCACGTTATGGAAAGCGCAATCCCGAATCGTCGGGGGACATGCCGCAACGGATTGGCGCGGAGCCCCGTATAGGATTAGGAGAGCGGGCTCGGGGTGTTGTGGGTTCTTTGGGGGGGCATCGAAACAATGGGCGCGATTACCGCCATCACCATCGCATCGCTGATCATGTCGGCAATGATGATGATCGCCTGGGTCGTCCAGAAGGCGACCGCGCAATCCGGTTGGGCCGATGTCTTCTGGTCGTTCGCGATCGGCATCGGCGGGCTGGTCGTGTCGCTGCTGGTGAAGGGCGACGCGCCATTCGAGCGTAACCTCCTGGTGGGCGCGATGGTGGTGTTCTGGTCGATGCGGCTAGGCTTCCACATCCTCGCGCGTACGGCCTCCGCCAGCTACGAGGATCCGCGCTACGCCGATCTCCGCCGCGAGTGGGGCGACAAGTTCCAGCTCCGGCTATTCCTGTTCCTGCAGGTCCAGGCGCTGTGTGGTGTGGGGCTGGTAGTCACCGTCTATGCCGCAGCGCATCGGCCGGGGCCGGTGCTGTCGATCGCCGATTTCGTCGGGCTGGCGCTGCTGATCGTCTCGGTCATCGGCGAAGGCATCGCCGATCGCCAGCTGCGCGCATTTACCGCGGACAGGGCAAATCACGGCAAGGTCTGCGAGACGGGGCTGTGGTCCTGGTCGCGGCACCCCAATTACTTCTTCGAATGGCTTGGCTGGCTGTCTTACCCGGTCATGGCAATCTCGCTGACGGGCGGCTGGTGGCAAGGCTGGCTCGCGCTGATCGGGCCGGCGCTGATGTACTGGCTGCTGGTGCATGTCTCGGGCATTCCGCCGCTCGAGGCGCACATGCTCAGGAGCCGCGGCGAGGCCTTCCGAAATTCGATGGCCCGGACCAGCGCCTTCTTTCCCCTGCCCCCGCGCAAAAGCTGATGGATATATACTGATGGACTTTATCGCCGCCGCCACTGTCGCCGTCGAGCGGCTGCCCCTGCCAGACGCCATCACCTTGGCGGGTGTCGAGTTTCTCGTCGGGCGCACCGGGCGCAAGCTCGCGCGGCAGCCCGACAACAGCGAAGCCTTCGCGCGCACGATGGGCGATTATCCGATCGCGATCCACGCCGACGACGCCAACGCCCAGCATTATGAGGTGCCTGCCGCATTCTTCGACCTCTGCCTGGGCCCGCGCCGCAAATATAGCTGCTGCTATTATGACGGCCCGGGCACGACCATCACGGAGGCCGAGGAAGCCGCGCTCTCCCAGACCGCCGAGCATGCCCAGCTGGCCGACGGCCAACATATCCTCGAGCTCGGCTGCGGCTGGGGCTCGCTTAGCCTCTACATGGCCGCGCGCTACCCAAATGCCCGCATCACCGCGGTTTCGAACTCGCATTCGCAACGCCGGCACATCGAGAAGCTCGCTGCTGCGCAGGGGTCCACCAACCTGAAGGTCGTCACCTGCGACATGAACGACTTCCAGACCGATGCGCTGTTCGATCGCGTCGTCTCCGTCGAGATGTTCGAGCACATGTCGAACTGGGAAGCGTTGCTCACCAAGGTGAGATCTTGGCTGAAGCCCGAAGGCTTTCTGTTCATCCACATCTTCACCCATGACAGGGCAAGCTACCGCTTCGATCATGCCGACAAGGCCGACTGGATCGCGCAGCATTTCTTCACGGGCGGCATCATGCCGAGCCACAGCCTGATCGGCCATTTCCCCAAGCTTTTCACGGTCGAGGAGGAATGGCGCTGGAATGGCGAACATTACGCCCGCACGGCATTCGACTGGCTGGCGCGGTTCGATGCCAACCGATCCGCGATCGCCGCGATCTTCCGCGAAACCTATGGGAAGGATGCCCGGCTGTGGGAGCGCCGCTGGCGGCTGTTCTTCCTCGCGACGGCGGGATTGTTCGGACATAAGGGCGGCGTGCCCTGGGCCGTGAGCCATTACCGGCTGAAGCCGGCGCCCTAGCAGGCCGTTGGCCGAGGAACATTCGCGCCGCCGCAACCTTGCCACTGGATCCGCGTTGGGTCCGACCATGGCAGGAGAAGAGCGATGCGAGTTCCTCACAATGCGTTCGTTGTCATAGCAGACGGCCGCAAGATGCTGTTTTTACGGAACGAAGGCGACACGGAGCATCTCAACCTCCAGGTCGAGCGCAAGGAGATTCACGAGAATCCCAAGGATTCGGATCAGAAGCGGGACGCTTCCGGACGGGCATCATCCACCCAGAGCGGCTCGATGCACGAACGCGGCGGCGGCGCGCAGTTCGCACCGTCCCGCGGGACGATGGGCGAAACCGACTTTCATCAACTCGAGGAAGACCGCTTCGCCGAGGAGATCGCGGAGATGCTCAGGAAGCGGGCCCTTTCGAACAATTTCGAGACGCTGATCATTGCCGCGCCTCCGCGCACCCTCGGCGAGCTTCGCAAACATTACCACAAGGAGGTGAAGGAGCGGCTGGCGGGCGAGATCGACAAGGACCTGACCGGCCATACCGTGCCTCAGATCGAAGAAGCGCTGCTCAGCGCAGCCTGACCACCCTTCACCGCAGAGCCCCTTTTTAGGCTTGGAAATACGGCGGTTCGACGATCACTCGATTGACGGAGGGACCAGCCCTGCGCAGCGTGCCGGCCAGATCGAGCCATCCGGCTTACCAGTCTGCGAAGCGGCTCGAAAATGTTTATTTCCCGAATATTGAACTTCTCTTCCCACGATATGGCGATCGACTTGGGAACGGTGAACACCGTCGTCTACCTGCGTGACAAGGGCATCGTCCTGAACGAAGCCTCGGTGGTGGCGCTTGAGACCCGCAACGGCGTTCAGCGCGTCAGGAGCGTCGGAAACGATGCCAAGCTGATGATGGGCAAGACGCCGGCCGGCATACAGGCGGTTCGTCCGCTGCGCGACGGCGTCATCGCCGATCTCAGCGTGGCAGAGCAGATGATCAAGCATTTCATCGACAAGGCGCTGGGAGGCCCAGGCCGATTCCCCCGCCGGCCGAAGATCGTCATCTGCGTACCGTCGGGATCCACGTCGGTCGAACGCCGGGCGATCCGCGATGCCGCCTTCAACGCGGGTGCGTCGAACGTCTTCCTGATCGAGGAGCCCATGGCGGCAGCGATCGGCGCCGGCCTGCCGGTCACCGAACCAACCGGTGCCATGGTCGTCGATATCGGCGGCGGGACGACCGAAGTCGCGATCCTGTCGCTACGCGGGCTGGCCTACAGCACTTCGGTTCGCTTTGGCGGTGACAAGATGGATGACGCCATCTCGTCCTTCGTGCGGCGAAAACATAATCTGATGATCGGCGAGGCCACCGCCGAGCGGGTAAAGCACCGCATCGGCGCGGCCAATGCACCTGAGGGCGAAGGCCCCGAGATGGTCGTGAAAGGGCGCGATCTGGTGACGGGGCGCCCCATCGAGCTGAAGATCACGCAGGCCGAGGTGTCGCTCGCGATCGTCGAGCCCGTCAGCCAGATCGTACGGGCCGTCATGACCGCGCTCGAGAACACCGCTCCCGAGCTCGCAGCCGATATCGTCGATCGGGGAATCGTACTGACCGGCGGCGGTGCGCTGCTCACGCGCATCGATGTCGTCATTGGCCAGACAACAGGCCTGCCCGTCGTGATCGCCGATAATCCCCTGATCTGCGTCGCCATGGGCGCCGGCCAAGCCCTTGAAGAGCCCCGATATGCCGGTGTGCTCGCGGTCTCCTAGCCTCGCAGTGCGGTGTTGCCGGCAATCCTGGGACTGTCGGTCCGCACATAATAAGCGGTGTAGCCGACATGGTCGGACAGCATCGTTCCGTCGAGCTCATGACCGAACGGCACCGCAAGACTGCGCGCGTCGAGGGCATAAGCGAAGCCTGGAATTGAAATCTGCCAATCCCTGCCCCGCTGCGCCGAAAAGCGCGCGTCGGGCGGAATGTCCGCACCGCAGGGCGCCATAGGGGACAGGCACATGCCCAGCGCATCCCGCATCGACCCTTGCGCCGTGCCACTCCCCCAGCGCCGCGCGAACGCCTCGAAATAGGCGCGACGGGTCGGCCGATTGCCCACATTGAAATCCCCCGCCACGATCACCGGCGTGCCCGGCTTCACAGCGTCGCCCAGGAAGCGATCGAGCGCATCGATCTGACCACGATAAGCGTAGAGCGAGCGCGCATCATCGGCACCCGATGCCTTGTGCGAGTTCAGGTGGACATCGACGACGGCAAGCGGTTCCGACAGACCGGGCACCGCTATCATCGCGAGCAACGCGCCCTTGTTGGCCAGGCAATCGAAACCTGCGCAGGCATAGCTCGGAAACGCCATGCGACGAATCGACAGGATCGGATAGTCCGACAATATTTGCAGGCCGCTGCCGACCAGCTTGCCGCTCCGCTCGCCCCTGAAAATGCTTGTCTGCCGCTCAAATTCGCGATCCGCGGGGCGGCTCGCCGGAGCACCAGCCAAGTCCTTGCCCGGACCATCGGCGACATAGCGATAGCCGCTTTGCGGCCCGACAGCCTTGGCCTCGGCGGTGAACGCCTCCTGCAGCGCTACGATATGCGGCTGTTCGCCCTGCATGCGCAGCGTTTCGAGGCGATCCCTGATCCGCGCAAGGGCTGCGTCGCGGCTGAAGCGCACCGGCCAGGGCAGTCCCTCGACATTATAGGTCATCAGCGACAGACGCGGATCCTGTCGAACACTGGGCGCGATGACCGCCGCCGTTCCGTTCGCGGATCTCAGCAGCGCCGGAAACGAGGTGACCGCCACCAATACGAGACCAATTCCCGTCCATCGCAAACTCTTCAATGCCATGATGACGCCACTCCGCTTCGAGCGAGATGACGACACGCCGCGCCGAAAACCGCACTTCAGGGTTGTCTCGCCTGACTCAGCCCGGTCATCCACGGTGCGCGATCTTTTCTTCCTCCTCGATCCGGGTGCCAATGCCACGATGGGCGGGATGGCGGCCACCCGCGCGTCAGGCACCAACGCGGGCTTGGGCGGAGCGAGCCTTTATCCCGGTTCGCGGAGCGAATGGATGGCGCCCCTTCCCGCCCGGTCGCCCGGAGCGTGCCCGAAACGGCCGGTCGAGACCTGCAGCGCTGGCACCTCACATCTCCGAGCCGAGCGCCTCAATGCGCGCCAGCGCAGCTGGCAGCTGACGGATCGCCAGAAGGCAGAAGGCGATGGCAACCAAGTTGATCAGGTTCGTAACAGCCATCGCGTAACGGATCGTCTCCCCCCCGAACAGGGGGGTCATGGCTTGGCTCAGCAGCCCCGTGACGGCCGGCCCGAGCCCGAAGCCGACGAGCGTCGACAGGCCGGCAAGGACGCTGCTCGCACGCCCGCGCATGCGCGGCGGGACAAGTCCCTGTAGAATTCCCCAGGCTGGCCCCAGATGAGCATGGATTCCAAGCGCCCAAAGCATCATCAATCCTACCGCGAGGTAGATGGATGGCGCGAAGACCATCGCGACATTCGCGATGGTGGCGACCACCAGGAGCACCGCGGATACACCGATCCCCCAGCGAGCGTCCCGCCTCGCCATGCGATCGGTCAGTATGCCGCCAACGAAGGTCCCCACCACCCCGCAGGCGATCGCCAGCGCTACGAGGCTCCCGCTTTGTGCGAGAGGGACCTGATGGATGCGGACGAAAAAAGACACGAGCCAGGTCAGCGTCGATGACAGGGTTGCGACCGCAAAGACGCTGAAGCAGATCACATACACGGCCGACCGCTGCGACCATAGAAAGGCGAACGCGAAGCGGGTGGTGGGAGGCTTTTCCGCAGCGGGCGACGCGGCTCGCTCCCGCGCTGGCTCCTTCAGCAGGAAGGGCAAGGCTAGCCCGATAACCACGCTTGCCAGGCCGAAGATCATCAGCGTGGCACGCCAGCCCAGCTGGATGGCAAGGTAACCGCCGCCGAGGAAATCGAGCAACGTGCCAAGCGCCTGGGCGCCGAAATAGAGGCCCATGATCGACGCGCGCTTGTGGGCGGGGAACAGGTCCGAAAAAAGAGACGTTATCGCCGGACTGTTGGGGCCGTGGAAGGATCCAGCGACGATCCGCATGATCACGATACCGGCGATTCCACCCAAACCGCCGAAGGCGGTGGCCAGGCCTGCAATCACGAGGCAAGCCGACAGAATGTTCCGACGGTTGAGGTGGTCGGCAGCAATTCCGCCGGGAAGCGACGCGGCAAGCAGTCCTGCGCCGAACCCAAGATTGGCTAGCATACCCAGCGACCCGTCCGACAGACCGAACTCGGTGCGGATCGGTTCGAGAAGCACCGCCATGATCGAGGTCGTCAAGCTGAGGCCAATACCGATGAGCACGAGCAGGAGGGCAGCGCGCCCCGCGCCCGGCGACGGCGCCGCTTCCAACCGCCCTGGCTGGCGGGCTTCGGCGCCTTTTATATTGCCTGGATCCATTGGACCAATTGCCCCTCACCAAATTTTAAGTGCAGCAACTGCCGTTTCGGTGCGGAGCATGTCTTCCCGCCGGATCACGAGGCCGCTGATCGTCCACGGGAAGGCTATCGGGGAGTGCGCACTCGCGCACTCCCCGACAGGTCAAAACTTGAACGAAGCCTCGATACCGTAGGTGCGGGGATCGCCATAGGTATTGGTAAGCGTACCCAGCGATTCGTAGAGCGACAGGCCCGAGCTGGCATAGGTCTTGTTAGCCAGGTTCTTGCCATAGAGGGCAAGGCCGAAGTTCGAGCCCATGACGTTGTCCCACGACAGGCGGGCGTTCAGCAGGCCCACGCCGGGGATCCGGAGCCCCGGGATCGAGGTCGGGATCAATGGCGCCAGCGCCGTGGCAGGCGTCCGGCCAGCCGCCCTATCCGCTGCTTGCTGGCCCAGGATGATCTGCGCCGGGGTCTGCATCAGCTCGTTGATGAAATAGCCGCTGCGATAGCTGTACGAACCGAAGAACGTCACCTTGCCGATCTGCTCGTCGTCGATCGGCGTATATTTGATGGAGGCGTTGAACTGATGAACAGGCACGCCCGCAAATTTCCGGTCGGTATATTGAACGACCGTCTTGTCCGCCAGGACAGCCGGGAAGTTGGTATATTTCGCATTCACGTAGCTGTAGTTGGCGCTCAGTTCCAGCGACCGGGTCGGAATCAGGGTGGCCTCGGCCTCGATCCCCCAAATCCTCGCCTTCGCCGCATTGATGATCGACGAAGTGACGCTGCCGGTAATCGGATTGATGAGGGTCACGCTGCGCTGGATCGAGTTATACTTCTGCAGATAAGCTGCCAGGTTCGTCCGCAAAAGCATGCCGGCGGGATGCGTGTCCACCTTGAGGCCGGCCTCGAAGTCAGTGACGGTTTCCGGACTGAACGGAAGGCGCTGGACCTTGTCCGACGCCCGGCCATTGAACCCGCCGGTGCGGTAACCGCGGCGGCTCGAGACGTAGAGCAGCTTGTCGGGATCGAGCTTGTAGTCGAGGCTGATGGTCCACGTCGGGCTGGTGAACGTCTTCTCCAGATTGAACGCGCAGCCGTTATAGGGCAGCGCCGGATTGAACGTCAGCGGCACCCCGTTGTCATCCAGGACCTGGCACTTGTTCGGGTTGCCCGCAATCGGCGAAGTGTACTGCACGACCTTCGTCCGGCGCCGGTCAACCGTGAAGCGGAAGCCGGTAGTCAACGAAAGCTTCGGCAGAACTTCGGTCGTCTGCTGCACATAGCCGGAGAACGAGGTGTTGTCCACAACGGGGCCAGTATAGCCAGGTGCGTTCGGATTTAGACCAAAGAATGAGTTCGACAATGAAATGTCGCTACCCTTCTGGTTGAAGAAGTACACACCGGTAATCCAGTTCATCTTGCCGCCCAACGCATTGCCAAGGAACTGCATTTCATCGGTGAACTGTTTGGTATGCGCCGGGTTCTGCACGTAGAACACTGGAAGCGGCGAATCGTCCCCGTCGTAATTGATGTCGTAGTCCATCTTGCGGTAGCCGAAGATGTTCTTGAACTTCACCTCGCCCAGTTCGATCTCGGTCGTGTTGACCAGCAGGGTTGCCCTGCTCCTCTCGTGAATGGGAGAGCTCGCTTCGACTTCACGCACGCTGCGCGCCTGCTGCCGAGCGAGCGCTGTGAGCATCCCCGGGAAGAAGCGGATCGTCGTCGCCGGGCTCACCGCAGTCAGCACGAATGCCGACCCGCCGCCATTGCTGTGGTCATATTCGTAGGTCGTGGTGTTCTTGACGCCCGTGAAGGGCTCCCAGGCGACGATCGCGCGGATCGAATGCTGGTCCGCCGATTCCAGCCGGTGGCCCGCTTCCGTCCCGCCTACGACGACAGCGTAACCGTCGTTCTTGAGGTAGTTGCCCGCAACGCGCACCCGCAGCGTGTCGGATATCGGAAGGTTGAGGTAGCCCTGGACCTGCACTTCGTCGTAGTTGCCGTAGTGCGCGGTGACCCCGGCGCCAAGCTCATCGGTCGGCTTGGCGGTGGTGAACAGCACCGCGCCGCCCGTGCTGTTGCGGCCGAACAGGGTGCCCTGGGGCCCCTTCAGCACCTGGACGTTCTGCAGGTCGAACAGGCCGAGGTTGATGCCCTGGTTCGGCGTCAGCACGACTTCGTCCATGTAGACCGCGACCGAAGCGTCGGCGACGATCTGCGTATCTTGGGTGCGCTGGCCGCGAAGGCTGATCGATGGCGTGTCGCGACGGCCGGCCGCACCCTGGAACGCCAGCGACGGCGTCGACGCCTGCAGGTCGACGAAGGTGGTGACCGAGCGCTCCTTGAGCGCCTCGCTGCTGAATGCGGTGATCGCGACCGGCACGCTCTGCAGCGACTCTTCACGCCGGCGAGCCGTAACGACGATATCGCCGTCCGCAAATCCCGTCTCTTCGGCTGGCGGCTTGCCAGCCTCGACCTGTGCCTGTGCCGCCATCGGCATCATCACACCAAAGAACGCGACTCCGGACAGTAAGAAAGCCCTATTCATGACAACCCCCTTCGATAGTTTTTGTTGGATAATGGTTTACGCTCACCTTACACTTCATGATAATATCATAACCGATATTATTTTAGTAATGTTGTTTGCAATATTCACTCCAAAGGCTGTAGCGGATTACGAACCTTGTATCGGAGCTCGCTCGGCCTTCCATCGACGCCGACCGGAACCTCGCCGCAAACGGTGATCCGCCGGATCACGCGACGCTGGTCGCCATAATCGCGGATGGCGTAATGCAGCGTCGCGCGCTCATCCCAGATCACGAAATCGCCCTCGCGCCAGCGCCACCGGACGACATTCTCCGGCCGCGTGATCTCGTTCATGAAAACCCTGAAGAGATGCTGTGAATCTTCGCCCGAATATCCGACGAATTTCTGGGCATAGTTGCCCAGCATCAGCGATCGTTCCCCCGTTTCGGGATGGACCCTGACGACCGGGTGCTCGGTCTCGTAAATCGTCGCCGTAAAAGGGTTCTTCATGGCCATGAGGCCAGCTTCATACTCGACGTCCCACCGCGCATTCGTGTGAACCGCACGCAGCCTATCGGCTAGTTCGCGCAGTTGGTCGGGCAATGCGGCATAAGCACTGGCGGCATTGGCCCACATCGTATCGCCGCCGAAGTCGGGCACAGTTACGGCGCGCAGAAAAGCCGCCGAAGGAGGAGCATCCTGAAAAGTTTGATCGGTATGCCAAAAATTTGCGAACTCCTTGCGGCGAGAATCCAGTTCGCTGATGTGCGTGCCCGGCTTGTTCGGCGTGGTCGGATGATCATGGATGTCGCCAAACAGCAGGGCAATCCTTTCGTGCATGACGTCATCGATATGACCATGGCTTCGAAAGAAGAGCACCTTATGCCGCCACAGGGCCTGCTTCAGGGCCTCGACCAGGTCCGCCGAAATGTCCGCAGTAAGCTGGACATCGGCGACCTCCGCTCCAATGTTCCCCGCTACCCGCCTGATGCCAAGATTGGCAATGAATTGCGCGTCACCCATGGCCGATCCAATTTATAAAGTATGATTCCCCAAGATCATCCCGTGATTTCCTGAGCATATCGAATATTATTTCGATTTGTTTTGCAGATCGGCAAGCTCATTTCCAAGAACCTGCCAAACGTGGAGACTATCGTTATATTCGCGTGCCTCAACGATCTTCCCATTCCTGATTACGTGCAGGAAATGATAATGATTATTGTATATATTGCCGTTTTTGAGCTTGGCATGTGACGCCGTAGCGGTACAGGCCCGCTCGCCTTCGACGGTGATGATGGGGTCGTCGAAATGGAACCACCCGTCCACGAGCAACGTCCGAAACCACTGAGCGAACTTCATGGTTTCGGCCTTGCCGATCCATCCGCGCCGGGGCGACCAGCTACGGTAATCATCGGCGACGAGCCGGTACATGCCGTCGGTGTCGCCCGCGCTCATGCAATCCCACCATTGCTTGTGAATGGCCCTTGTCTGTTCGGTCACGTCCATCGTCGGATCTCCTGGAAATTCTGCTCGCTCCGCCGGACTCAGGCCTGAGCGGCTGCAGCGCGTTGCGCGCGATGTTCGGTGATTTCCGCCTCGAGCACGCTCCAGACGTGGAGAGAATCGTTATATTCGCGGCTCTCGATGATCTTCCCGTCCCGCACGACGTTCAGAAAATGGTAGTGATTGTTGTAAATTCCGCCGTTCTTCAGTTTCGCGTAGGACGACGTCGCAACGCAGGCGCGGGGTCCCTCCACGGTCACAACCGGCTCTTCGAACTTGAACCACCCGTCGACCAGGAGCGTCCGAAACCATTTGGTGAATTCCGATGTCTCCGCCTTGCCGATCCAACCACGACTGGGCGACCAGCTCCTGAAGTCATCGGCCAACAGGGCCTCCATCGCCTCGGAGTCGCCGCTTGCCAAATAATGCCACCACTGCTGGTTCACTGCCCGCGTTTGTTCCGTGATGTCCATCATCGCTTCCTCTCGTGTGTTCATTGGGCGCCACCACCGATTAAAATCAGGCCGCTCAGCCGGCGCGAGCCGGCGCGAGGCCCTTTCCCGCCACGGCTTCCGTACGGAGGTTTCGAACGATCACCACCGCGCTCGCCAGGACACAGCCGGCGAGGACCATGAGCCCGATATCGTAGCTCCCGGTCTGGCTATAGGCATAGGCGGCGATGACCGGGCCGAGCGCGCTCAGGCTCAGGAACGGATAAGCGAGCCCGAGGGTCTTGCCGACGTTCTCCACGCCGAACCTCTTGACGAGGACCACGCCGAGCAGCGGCGAGATCGCGGCCGAGGCAAAACCGGCGACCACCGCGGCCACCAGCAGATGAACATATCCGATCGGCCCGACCACCCCGAGCATCAGCGAGATGGAGAACAGGTAGCAGCAGGTGACCAGCAGATAGACAGCGTGAGCCTTGAGGCGATCGACGATGAGCCCCCAAACCGGCTTGCCGAGGATCGATCCCGACGAAAGTGCCGACAGCAGAAGAGCAGACCTGGCGGCCGAGATGCCGTTGTCATAGCCGATCGCCGGCAGGTTATACTGGAACACCAATTGTATAGCCGCGACGATCCCCATGCCGATCGCCGTCATGAGAAAGATCTTGTCGAACAGGATGGTGAGCGTGGTGAGATTGGTGAGATTGGAATCGCCCCGTGTGGTCGTACCGGCCTGCTGAGCCGGTGCATCGGCGACAGGCACTTCCTTCAGCAGCAGACAGAACGGGACGAAGATGACCGCAGCACCGATCGCAAGGTAAAGATAGGCAGTGCGCCAGTCGGAAAAGCTGATGATCCACTGGATGATCGGCGGCATCACCAATCCGCCGACGCTGCCCCCAGCCGCGCTGACCGCAAGCGCGAGGCCCAGCCGTGATCGAAACCATTTCGCGGTGACAGCCTGGGCCATCAATGGGCCTGCAAGCTTGACCGCGATCGCCACGGGAATCACGCTGATGACCATAACTTGCCAGAAGCTCGTGGCTTGCGAGAGCAAAAGAAGCGACAGCACCGTCGAAGCGACACCCGTCAGGATCGCAGGCTTGGTCGGCAGCCTGTCGATGAAATGGCCGATGAACGGACTGGCGACGCCGGTTGTGATCTGAATCGCCACCGGGATCATCGTCAACTCGGCGCGGGTTACCTGGAAGCTTTCCGTCCAAGGCAGCAGCACAACGCCGAAGCTGTACAGAAAGACGCCCAGCGAGAACATCTGCATGAGCACCGTGAAGCCCACGATGACCCAACCATAGTTGATCGACGTCATGGCTCGCCAATCCAGTGGCCCGGTGCAGTGAGATGCACCCCCGCGATGAGAGTGAGCGGCGAGCACGCAGCGTAACTGACCGTTTCCAATTCGCCCTCCCATCATCTCCATCGGCGATCCCAGCCAGGCGAAAGCGTCCTGGCGACGGGCCGTCCGTCGTCCTGCGGCTCGCCAGTACCGACGCGCATTCATTGCGCTTTTTCGGTCTGCCGGGGCGTATCGCCCGTAGCCACCCGTTATTGTCGAACGCGATTACATGACCTGACGAGACAGGCGGCATCGTCCGTTCGGCCTAGGTTTTTTTCAAAGGGTCGATCCGGCACAATGGCGGCAAAGAAGCAACCGCCGGCTCTGTAAAATGTGACAATCTAAAGATGAGAAATAGTTATCGTCGACCAAGTATCTCTTATGCTGAATCAGCATCGTGACGACGTTCCAACAAACAGGCCGCGGTGCCGAGCTCGCCGCTCGCACGGAGCGGCGATACGGATCAGTCTCGCTTGATCTTCATGCCGCCCGCGGCTTCCGCCATGCTGCGGCGGTCGCCCATGTTGGCGCGCAACTCGTTTTCCAGCTTTTGCCGGGTGGATGACAAATTGCGGGCTTCCTTGGCCAAGAACCGGTTGGTGATCGGCTGATAACAGGCAATGCCGATGCTGCTCGGATCGACCAGGGGGCAGTCGAGGACTGTACCGGCCTGCGCCAGATGGCTGTCGAGGCTTTCGATCGCGGTTCTGGCATCCGCAACATGATACACTGCGGAGAAGGCGAATGTCGGTACGGCGTTGACGAGCTGGAGATCGCTCACCCGGTAAAGTTCACCATCGACGAAACCTGTCAGACCGAGGGTGCGCGGAAGATAATGCTCGCGATACCATTTGCCGAACTCGGCTTCCTTGCCCGGGCGCGCATTCATGCGAATCAACAGTACGTCGCCGTCCCGCGAATCGTAGGCTTCGACAGCAGATTTCTTCCCCGGCGTCGCGGGAACATAATAGAAGTCTTCGCCCATCTCCATTTTCATCGCGGAGGTAATCGGCATGGCATCGGTGAAGCAGTCCCTGACGTGCGCGTCGATGTTGGCCTGCGTATCGTTCATTTCATAGATGCACAGCCATTGCTGTGCCGGACCAATATAGGCCTTGTTGTATCGCAGTTGATATGGTGAGCGCTTCCACCGCTGAACCGCTACGCTTCCTTCGATGCGCATCGTGTCGTGGCAATGGATGTTCGTGTACCAGTCGTTGAATTCGTCCTCCCGCCCTTCGATCGCCTCGGTCATGACGATGAAGATGCTTGGAAGAGGCTCGCCGTCCTTGCGGCGCCCTTCGGTGTTGCTGGTCAAGTCGTCTTTGGTATCGATATCGCTAGTCATTGATTAAAATCCTCAGACTGTCGAACCCGATCGGCGCGACAAGCAGGCAGATCGGGTTCGCCAAACCGTCAGGCAAGCTCTTTCGTCGGCAGGAGCGACTGCCAGAGTTCGGGAACACGTGAACAGTCTTCGGCGACGACCCACGTCGCCATGCGGCGCAAGGCCTCCGTGCCGTCATGGGGTACCGTCAGCGCGTCATAGTTGAGCATGTAACCGAGCGACGTGACCCGCTGAACGCCATGGAGAGCCAGCGGCAATTTCAATTCGTCGCGAAGGGACTCGGGATAGACGCCGACCGTCTGCACATCGCGCGTCGTCCGGCGCAGCATGTCGTCATAATCGCGGATCGGGATGATGTTGACGGTGCGGTGCGCGAGATCGCTCCAGAAGTCCACCGGTTCTCCGTCGAGGGACAGGATTACTCCGCCGCGCTCATCGCCGCCAATCAGTTCGAACTCGTCGTCGAGCAGAGCCAGCGTGTCGAGCTTTGCCGCAAAATCCGGGTCCAGCCGTTGCGCTGGTGTGCTGATCGAGCCAGGCAGCCGCTGTATCGCTTCGAACACGAGTTGTCCAAAGCGCCGCAGCTTTGCGGCACCCTCGGGGGTGTCTTCACATTTGACGAAGGCGAGCCGCGCATTGGCGCAGCCGACCTGGTTCATATAACCCACATCGGCGGCGAGCCTCAACGCCGCCTCCCGCATCATATCCTCGCTAGAGAAGGCCTCCTCGCCGATCAACGCACGGCTGTTCTTGGGATCGAACATCACCAGGTCCAGCCCTGGCCGTAGATATTTGGCAATATGGGTGATCGCGCTGTGCCCGCCCCAAGTAACGATGCGGTCGAAATTCTTGGGCTGGTAGAGCTTTTTCTCGAACGCCTCGTCGCCGCCGCGCCAATAAGCGGCGCTCCACGATTTGGTCAGCGGATGGTCGGGAGCCATGTCCACCAGGGTTCGGCCGATCGCGATCGCGGAGCCGAGTTCGTTTGAGGGGATTTTGACCAACGCGTAGCCACGGATCAGAGCATTTCGGATGAACGTCATCACCGCGATGCCCGGCGCGTTGCCCGCGATGACGTGAACGGTCGGAACACCGATGGCGCGCACGCCGATACGCCGACGATTATACTGATCCTGCTCTGCCCATCCTTCGAGATGCTCGCGCCCGATCGTCTTGATCACAGCGTCGATGCGGCCTCGCGAGAGCATGCCGTTGGCACCATCCAGATCGCGATAGGAATGCTCGCACAAGACCGGTGGAAGGTCGGAAAATTCCTTGTTCAAACCCATCGCCCATTGGACGTGCGCGTTGTCGTTCACGTTGAGACGCCGGCCGAGTTCGACGAGGAACTCGATGATCTCGTCCAGCGAGAGTTTGTAAAGCTCTTGCAGCACCTTGCGGTTCGGCAACACCAGCCTGTCGATATGCTTCGAGGGATCAGGTGCGAAGAAGTTTACGCCGAAACGCCCCTGAAACTCGGTGTCGGCATCCTCGATCAGTTCGCCGCGCGCGAAAATCGGTAGGATGTGGGATTGCGTCATCTCAGTTCTCCAGCAGGAATTCGGTAGCTTCGTCATGCGCCTGCGCGGATCCCGCGCAGCCGATCTTTTCGCCATGTTCGGTGATCTTGCCGATGGTCGATCCGAGATGCGGGCCGGTCCGTCCACAGGGGCACGGGTCCCATTTCAGCGTAACCTTGTCGCCGGTCACGAACCCGCCCCAATAGGTGGTTGGAAGCAGGTCGAAGAAGGCCAGGCGCCCGGTCTGCTCGCCGGTGCGGGGCAGGACCTCGTCCGTTTCCACATCCAGGACGAAGGGGATAGTCGTGGGTGGCAGGTGATAGTTCAAATGAGGGCAGCGCGTCGCCACACTCATCATCTCGCCCATGCCGAAATCGATCGTCATATTCTGGGCCGGGATGCCGAAAGCCTTCAGCACCTCGTCCTGCCAGCCGGCGGGCTCGCCTTCCGGGAAGCCGCTGCCCACGGAAATCATGGAATCCGGGGCGAATGCCGCCTCCGTCCCTTCTCTCAGCAGTTGCAGGGCAAGCGTGTGGACGCTGCTCATGGTCCCCAACACCCACACCCGCTGACCCTTATGCCCATTGATCAGGTCATCGACCCAGGCGGCATAGCGGGCGGGGGCCTGCTCCCGCATCGCAGTGACTTCGTCCTTGCGTGCGAGCAAGCGCGGGTTGACGCTCAAGAGCCCCTGCTCGCCATTCTTGCTCGCTGCCTGGATACGGCCCGCCAGCGACATCAAATCCGCATCCATGTAATCGGTCGGGCCCCTTACAAGTCCCTCGCCGAACACGTCCTCGTAGATGGCGAGGTTGATGTTGAACGGGCGGTTTCCGCCCTTCGGGCCCGGGAAGAAGATCGGCACCTTGTCGACGCCCGGCTGCATTCGGCGGAAACCCTTCCGTTCCTCGCCGAACGGCTCCATCCGCCACTGGCCGCCACGCCAGTAAAGCTGCCATTCGTCCCTGGTGCGGGGCAGGAAGATCATCTTCCCATCGGTCGTCGTCGAATAGCAGATGATGAGCGGGGTCTGTTTGGCGAGCGCGGCGAACCATTCCTCGATCAGTTCGACGTCGGCGACGTCGACACCCGAAAGATCGACGGTGGTCAGCTTGCCGAGCCACTTCGTCAGCTTGGCGAAATCGCCCTTTTCCAACCAGCTCAGCGGATAGGAATTATAGACGGACAGCTTGAACAGCAGCGGCGCCAGATCGTCCAGCGTCTCGATGGCGTCGATATCCTGTTTGTCGGCCAGAATTTTCAACATCGGCAAGCTGCCGCGCAGTTCCGCGAAACGGCGGCGGGCCACCTCGATCCACAACCGCTCGCGCTCGTCGTCGGCAAGTTGGAATATCTCGCGATAGGGCCGTTCGACATATTGTGCGGGATTTTCGATCAGGCTGCCGAGCCGTTCGTCATCGGCCGTGCTCAAGGTCTGTTGTGTCATGGGAAGACGCTCCTTCAAGCAGCCGCCAGGCGACGCGGTTTATAGGATGATCGCGGCAGCGCACCGACCTCGAGGCTCGTCACTTCGACGGGGACATCGAGCGCGTCGGCGAGATGCTTCCTGATCGCGGTGCCATCCTCATGCTCGACCTGGACGGACAGTACGCGGACCTCGCCGGCGTTGATGGTAAACTCGGGCGCACCGAAATGCTCCAGTTCGAGCTGGACATGGATCGGCAGAAGCCTGGCGTCGCCGACAATGGCCATGTCTGGCGTTCGGCCGAGATAATTCCAGCGGTCCAAGGTCGAACCCGTCAAGCAGGGCTCGGTGCGCTTTACCACCACGTCCTCGGAATCGAACCGCATGACGAACTGGTCCATCCCGAACATGGTAACGACGAGGTGACCGGGAGTACCTGGCGGCACTTCCCGCCCGGTTTCGGGATCGCAGACCTGGGTGATGTAATAATCGACCGGCGCGGCCATTCCCGAATGCGTCTCACCGTCGAGACAGGAAAAGCCGATGCAGTCGGAGACGCCATAGGTGTTGCGGACCTTGACCCCAAATGCCCTTTCCAGACGTGAACGGGGTGCTTCCCACTGCATGCTCAGTTCGATGATCGAGAGGATATTGCCATCGAGCAGCTCTGGAAGGTCGACACCGATCGACTTCGCCGCCTCATCGTACAGATTGAGCTGCGGGAGCGAGCACATCATGATATCCACACCCAGTTCCTGCCAGACACGGATATGACTGGCGGCCTCGTCGAGCGTGAACGGCACACCCACTGGCATTTCAAGCATCCCCGCATCGCGCATGCTCCGGCCGCCATTGACGTTGGTCGGATAGAGGTTCTGCGGGAAGCTGAGCGAATAATGCATCCCGGGCCGGTATCCGGCACGCCAGTAGATCGTTCGATCGATCTCCCGCATCCGTTCGATGTCGTTTATTGTGTAGAAAGTGTACCACGGCTTGCCGGTCGTTCCCGAGGAGCGAGCGACCCGGACAGCGTCGTGCAGTTGGACGGCGCGATGCGTCCCGAACGGAGGATGTGCCAGTTCGTTCATGCGCAGTTCGGATTTCCGGGTGAGCGGGATGGCTTCCAGCCCTGGATAATCGTTGGCCTTCAGACCGGCCGCGGCGAATTTGTCCCGATAGAAGGGAAGTTTCCAGGCGCGTTCCCATTCGTGCTCGAGCGCCTGCGTGTAATGTTGCAATCGCTTTTCTGGCGGCATCGCTTCCTTGTCAGGATTGAACAGCTTCCTGCCGGTATCCGTCAGGTAGCCGGGATGGATAGCCGCGCGATTTTGTTCTCCGATCATGCTCTCTCCCGTGGAAAAGTCCGTTAAACAAGTGTGTTAAGCAGCTCCGGGCGGTAAGATTCGATGGCCGCCCAATGCCGCCCGCGAATCTTCGCCGGCAAATCGGGATTGGCGATCGAGGACCGCCCGAAGGCAATGAGATCGCATTCACCGCGCTCCAACATCGCGACCGCGAAGCTGATGCTGGCCGGCGTATCGGTTGCGATTGGTGTCGCAGGCGAATCCGGCGATGCCCCGGGCCCGTCCAGCAGAGGAATCTGATCCAGCAGCAGCGAGCCGACCGTCACCGTAGGCTTGCCTGAGATTTTCTTGGTCCATCCGGCAAGATTGAGGTGACTGCCTGGGAACTCGGCCTGCCAAACCCGGCGGGTGGAACAATCGAAGACGTCCACCCCGGCATCGGCCAGCGGAAGCAGCAAGGCCTCGAGTTCCTTTGGGCTCTCGCAGAGCCGCGCGTCATAATCCTGCTGCTTCCACTGCGACCATCGGAAGAACAGCGGATAATCGGCCGGCAGGCGCCGGCGACATTCCCGGACGACCTCCACCGCGAGCCGCACCCTGTTTCCCATCGGGCCGCCATATTCATCGGTCCGGAGGTTGGTTCGCGGCCACAGGAACTGATCGATCAGATAACCATGTGCGCCGTGAAGTTCGACACCGTCAAAGCCGAGATCACGGGCGAACGCCACGGCATCACCGAAAGCCCGCACCACATGCTCGATATCCTTGGTGCTGGCCGGTTCGGCGTAACGGACGGGTTCGCCGGCGAGTCCACCCAGGGCAAGGAATAGGCCGGAGGGACCGAGCGGCGGCGCTTCAGGATTGGGCGCGGTGCCCAGCGGTCGCATCACGCCGCAGTGCGCGATCTGAGCGACGATCCGTCCGCCACCCGCGTGCACCGCAGCTGTGATTGCACGATATGGCGCCCGCACGTCGTCACCATACATGCGGGCATATCCCGGCGTCTTTTGCGATGAGGGGTGATCGATGCAGCACAATTCCGTCATCACGAGGCCGAAGCCCCCTACCGCCCTCCTCGCGAAATAATCGGCGTAATCAGCGGAAGGTACCCCATCTTCGACGAAGTGCCGCCCCATTGGCGGCATGACCATCCGGTTTGCCAGACGCAGCGAGCCGATAGCCCAACCGTCGAACAGGCGGTCCACCGGCACATCGCTTCGATCAATTTGCGCAGTGGCGTGCACCGATGCCTCCTAAGCGACGCGCCGCCCTTTCGGCGATCTGTCGACAAGCGGCACCTTATGGGGAATTTAATTGGCCAGCGCGGGTAATCCTGCTGTTTGCGGGTATTTTCGCCATATAAAGCTACGAGTATTGCGGTAAAACCGCCATGGAGATGGGATGACGCCATGTCTGTAAAGATTCACGATCTGATCCTCACCAAGCCTCAATCGCAGCTTGACGAAGGGGACGATATCGCCGCGGCAGGATGCCATCTCGTTGCGAGGCGCGGAACGGCGATGTCTTACGACCGCCTCATTCCCGATGACACCCATCAGGTGACCGTGCATTTCCAGTCCAGCTCCTATCATAAACTGAAGGTCAACGGTGAAAGCCTCGTGGACGGGCCGCTCGAAGTCGGCACAATCGCCTTCATACCCAGAAGCAGTCGCGTTCAGTCGGAAATCAGGGACGGTTTCGACATCCTTCAGCTGTTTCTGCCGGCATGGTGGCTCGACAACGTCCTAGCGGACTTCGCAACACGATCGATCGGCAGAAGCGGGTTGGATCTTCGGCCATGCTCGTTTCAGGACGAGGGGCTGCTGCATCTGGCGCACGCAATGGTCGCCATCATGGGGATGGAGGAGATTGCAGTCAGGACGTTCCAGTATAAGGCGGCCAGCTATGCATTCGCTGCTCGCCTTATCACCGGCGGACTGCTCGTTCCGGAGCCCAGGCAGATCGTACAGGGAGGTCTATCGCGCCGAAGATTGCTCCAGGTTCAGAAATATATGGACATGCATCTCGGCGAAAAACTTCGAATCGAAGAGCTCGCTTCCATCGCGGGGCTGAGCCCATCCCATTTTGCACGCGCGTTCAAGATGTCGACATCATTGCCACCGTTGCGCTATCTCCAGGAAAGGCGGATGCACAGTGCTCACGGTCTTCTCGTCAGTGGCGGCATGTCGATCGGCGACGTCGCTGCTGCCGTGGGCTATAGCGATCCCAGCCACTTCGCAGAGGTCTTTCGCAAGACGTTTGGCGTCAATCCCCGCCAGCGGTCTCGATCGGGCTGATCAGGATCACAGAATGCATGTGTCGGTACGCCGCGATGAACCGATGCCTCAGTTGCTCCGGTTATGACTACCGCTTCTCCATGTATGCGCTTTACTCAGATGACCCCGTCGGGATTTCTCGACCGTCACTGTCCCCTATCATGGGAAAGCACTCGCGAAGCCACGTCATAGCACGAGCCGCAAGATCAGCGCTGTTGTCTTCCATCATGAGCATGTGGCCATTGCCGTGGATACCGGCCGCCGGCAGCCAATCGAGACTGACATTCTCGAACTGCTCGGCGAGGAGCTGCGCATCTTCGACATCCTTGCGTGTTAACACTTCACCCTCCACGGGCAGGTTGTCCCCCCACATGATCCGCACCGGAATGTTCGAAAAATCGTGCCAGTTGATTCCTGCGGTGGTGATGCCCGGTTCGACCGAAAAAATAGCTGCCACCCCGCTGGGTCTTTGAAGGGCCGCGCGCCAGCCAAGATCCGCACCCTGCGAATGTGTAACGAGTACCGTGCGGCCGAGCCGATCGAGTAGATCGACGAGCGGCGGCAGTGCACGTGGATCGCTGTAGCCTGGATGGCCCCGACCGACAGCGTCACCGATACCGAAATCGGGCCAGAGCTGAGACGCATAGGTCTGGCTGTGCGCTTCCGGAAATCGCCCGCCTTCTCTCGTAAAGAGGCGAATGGCGGAAAAGCCGGCGGACCAGGCGCTGCCGGCCTCCTCCATGAGGGGTGCTGAGCGGCCACGCCGGGGCTGGTCGATCACAAAAGTCTCGAATCCCTGGCGCACGAAGAGTTGGGCCCACCCCTCGCGACCGTCCGGAGTGGTTTCCCATGTCACGCCGGTATGGCAGCCGCCATGAATGAAAAGGACAGGAAATGGAAATCTCAGTTTCGCCGGGCGGAGTCGCTGGACATACATTGCGCCGCACAGTCGTTGGTCGCGCGCGCCTGCAGGGTTCAGGAACCCCTCCACCTCCCCGCCTATGTAGAAGCTTTCCAGAACCGACAATATGAGCGGCTCCGCCGCCTTGCCACTATCTCTCATTCGACCATCCCGCCCCATAGGCGCCGCGCGCACGAAACACCGCGGAGAATTGCGCGGCTTCGCCGTTTATTCACATGCATTCCATTCTCCTATCGGGCGACCGCCTGATTTCATCACGGTCACGGCGATCGGTTAGACATCCCCGCACGCCCACCCCCAAGCTGCCGATGGCGGTACGTTTCGATCCTTGTCTTGAGACCCGGCATCGCCACGGAGCGCACCAGCGCCGCGAGGTCGCGGTCGGCCGAACCACCGTCGCCAGCGAGAACCGTTCGCAGTTGGGCGAGCGTTCCCGCCTCGAGCCGGGTGGAACAACGGACCTCCCTCGCCAGCACGTCCGACGAGGCATCCGGATCGACAAGGTGATCGACGAGCCCGAGCCGTAACGCCTCGATGGCCCCTATCTCCCGGCCAGCCTCGACTATGTCGAGCGCGTGCGAGCCCATTCGGGCCGTGAGCCGGGCTATGCCCAAAATCACGCCGAAATCGGCACCGGGGAAACGAAAGGTCGAGCCCTCGATAGCGATGCGTCGGCCGCAGGCGGCGAACAGGTCAGCCCCGGCGCCAACCGTCCGGCCGTTGGCGACGGCTATCGTCGGATAGTCGGCGGTCCAAATCCGAGCCAGAAGCTGCTCGATCCGGATGAAGCGCAAGGCGAGATCGGCGTCGCTCTGGTCGGCAAGATCGTGAAGATCGAAACCGGTGCAGAAATGCCGCCCTTCTCCCTGGAAAATGACGACTTTGGCCGACGATTGCTCAAATCGATCCAACCCGAGATGAAGGTCTTCGACAAGAGCCGCTGAAAGACAGTTGCCGACCTCTGGCCGGGACAGCGTCAGGAAGAATGCGTCTCCATCGACGCGGGTCAACAGCTGGTCGCTCATGGTCGCCCCCAGAAATTCGGAAGCCTGCGATTGGCATAGCCCGATATGAATGGCTTTCGCTGTCCATCGGAACTGAACACGGAGCGCTCGACCGAACCGATGTCAGCACCATAGACATGGATGCTTATGGACGTGCGATCCGAATAGGCGTTGCGAACCCGATGAATATCGCCATCATCTGGGGTGAAGCTCATGATCTGCCCGGATGTGAGGAGATCCTCCGAAACCTTGACCAATTCCCCTTTCCGAATATCGAAGTTCTCGGAAATTTCGCTGCCTCGAAGCATCCCGACCATTCCCCACACGCCATGGTCGTGAATCGGCGTAGATTGGCCGGGGCCCCACACAAAGCTGACGACGCTGAATCGTCGCCGTGCGTCGCAGTAGAGAAGATATTGCTGGTATCTATCCGGGTCCGCACGGGCGAATTCCTCATCGAGCCAGTCGTCTTGAGCCAGCAGAGAGCGGAACTCCTCCTTGATCACGTCCGGCATGCGCGCGCGTTTGCTTGCCTCATCGGCGGTCTCGCGCGACACGAGGTCAAGGAACCCAGCAAAGCGAGCTCGCCCTTCGGGTGAGGTTGCGGCGCCTGGGGCCATCATGCTCGGACCGGCGCGACGGAGGCAGGCGGTGCGAACCCGCCTTCGGCCAAGATTGCCGCACGGTCTGCATCAAGAGCGGGAGGCGTAAGGCGGATCGGAAGCTGGACCCCATCGATCATCAGCGGGGAGCCGAACATATGCGTCATCGATCCGCCTGGCAGCTCGACATCGCTTACCCAGCCCATATGCCCGACCTGCGGATCAGCGAGCGCCTCGGAATAGCTGTTGATCCGGCTGCAGGGAATTCCGGCCGTTTCGAACGCCTTCAACAGATCATCGACAGACCAGCGGGCGAAGATCTCGGACAGGAACTCCGCGAGAAGCTGCTGATTTTTGACCCGGTTCGCCATCAGGTGAAAGCGTTCGTCCGCATGCAGGTCCATGCAGCCGAGAATCTCGCAGACCTGGCGCCACAATTTCTCATTACCGGCTGCCAGCACGAAGTCTCCGTCGCGCGCGCTAAACGCCTGATAAGGCGCGTTGCGGGGATGGGCCGAGCCTAGCGGCTTCGGATCCCGGCCGCTGCCGAAATACTCGCTCACCTGGAGCGCGGACACGGCCAGGCTGGCACCGAGCATCGAAATATCGATGAAGCCGCCGCGGCCGCCCGTGCGCACTCTATTGAGAAGCGAGGACACCGCAAAAGCGCCGTACAGGCCGGTCGTGAAATCGGATACCGGAACACCCGCTTTGACGGCAGGCTGCCCCGGCTCGCCCGTGACCGACATGATCCCCGACATAGCCTGAATGGTAACGTCGAACCCGCCTCCCTGCGAGCGCGGGCCGGTCTGGCCATAAGCGGAGATCGAACAATAGATCAGGCGCGGATGCGTTTCGGCGAAACTCTCATAGCCCAGGCCCAGCCGCGTCATCACGCCCGGACGATTATTCTCTATGACGACATCCGCCTGCTCGATCAGACCGCGAGCGATTGCGCGATCATCGGGGCTCTTCAGATCCAGCGCGATCGATCGCTTGTTTCGGTTGAGCGAAGCGAAATTCTCGCTGAAGCCGTTCGTGATTGGCGGCCACTGGCGCAAGGAATCACCCGCAGCGGGTTCAACCTTGATGACCGAGGCTCCCATATCGCCCAGCAGCATGCCGCAGAATGGCCCCGCAGCAACATTGCAGAACTCGATAACCTTGAGGCCGTTGAGCGGCAGGTCGATATATGCCGCCCTCCCCTCTTCGAGATCATTCGCATTCCGGGCTTCATTCATCTGGATCGATGCCTTTTATTACTGCCGAACCAAATCCCGAACCCGCTCGGTCAGCCAGAACCGCCGCGCGCAACCCCGCAGATGTTGGTTCTATTATTTGGAACTTTATTCTATATATTGATACTAACCGGGGCATGCGTCGGTCAAGAGGCTAGGATCTGAGAGTTCGGCAACCCGTCAGCTGCGTTGAGAGGCAATGGACAAGACACTTATTAAAGGCCTCGAGATATTGACCTTCGTGGTCGAGCAGCCTGGTGGCGCAAGATTGATCGATGTCGCGGCCGCAATCGGGCTGACGAAGAGCAATGCCCATCGCTCCCTGGACACTCTTCGCGCCGCGGGGCTTCTTCAACAGAACCCTCGGTCCAAAATTTATTCCGCGAGTATTCGTGTCTGGGAATTGGGCATGAAGGTAATCGACCGCCTCGATATCCGATCGGTTGCATCCGGAGCACTCCAGCTGCTGGCCCAGCAGTCGCGCGAGACGGTTCATCTCGCAATACTCGACGGCATGGAGGTCGTCTATGTCGACAAGGTCGACAGCCCCGAGCCGGTGAAGGCCTATTCGCGGCTTGGCGGCCGTGGCCCAGCGCATTGCGTAGCTACTGGCAAGGCACTTCTCTCCCGACTTTCCGACCCCGAACTCGATCGTCTGCTGGTCGATCTACCGCGGCATTCACGTTTCACTATCACTGACCCGAGACAGCTTCGCGATCAGCTCGCCGACATTCGCGAGAGCGGCATCGCCATCAACCGGGGCGAATGGCGCGACGGCGTCTGGGGCATTGCGGCGCCCGTTCAGCACCTTTCAGGGCAGGCGCTCGCTGCGATCGGCGTGTCCGGGCCTGATTTCCGAATTTCGCCCGCTGCCAGAGTGAAACAGCTCCGTAATTTCGTGCGTGAAGCTGCAGCCAACATCGAGCGCGAGCTGAATTCGAACCAGGTGCCGAGCCCTGCCCACGAAGGTCACCGCTGAGGGAGCAGGCCTATCATCGAAAAAGCAGCAGGGCCGACAGGTTCACGCCCGCAATCCAGGCGGTTTCCGCGACCATGAGCCCTATAGGCTTCCATCCGACCGCCAGGATCGAGCGGAACGATGTGCTCATGCCCACCGCCGCCATCGCCGTGACGAGACAAAGCTGGGAGAGTGACGATATCCCGCCGCTGACGGTGTGCGGTATCGGCAGTGTGGTGGCCAGGATGACCATGGCCGCAAAGCCGATAAGGAACTTCGGGAATGGCACCCTCTGCCGCCCTCCCCCCTCGACGGCGCGCGTTCCGATCAGAAATGATATCATCAGGATGACGGGAATCAGCATCACGACGCGCAGCAGCTTCACATAGGTCGAGATGTCTCCAGCGCGATCCGAGATCGAGAAGCCGGCGCCAATTACCTGCGCGACATCATGAATCGTTCCGCCGATGAAAATACCCGAATCCGCATCGTCGAGCCGGAGATGCAGCGCGACCTGCGGATAGAATATCATCGCCAGCGTAGAGAGCGAGGTTACAACGATGACCACAAGGATCGTATCCCGCTCGGTTTCAGGCTTGCGCGGGAGTATCGCGCTGATGGCCAGCGCCGCTGACGCGCCGCAAATCCCCACGGCGCCGGCGGACAATAGCCCGAAACTCCTGTCCAGCCGCATGAAATGGCTCAGCACAATCCCAAAAACCAGCGTGCTGGCAATCGACAGCAGGACAAGCACGACGGGAAACAGACCAAGGCCGACGAGCTGGTGAAGGGTGATGCGCACGCCGAGCATGGCAATCCCAATCCGCAACACCGATTTTGCCGCGAAACTGATCCCCGGCGCGAACCGAGCTTCCTGACGGAGGAAGTTGAAGGCCATGCCGATCAACAAGGCAAGCAGCATTACCGGCGTCGAATAATGCTCCGAGAGCCATTCCGCTGCGCCTGCCGCCGTCAACGCGACCAATATCCCCGGGTAAATATACCGGACGTGATCGCCGTATCCCGACCACATACTGGTCTCGGTTTCCGCCTCGATTGGAAGCCCGTGGAAGCTGCCAAGTGAATCATAAGCACAAGACGACAATTTGGAGCGAGCGGATGGGCGACCGGCACCAGCGTCGGGGCAAGGGCGCGCGAGCGGGATGCTGCGGTCGGGCGTCATGTCACGGATAGTCCTGCCTAAAATAATATCGGGCCATCCCAGACGAACAGCAGGTTCGATCGAGCGCCTCGGGTTCCTCCCCGACCATAGCCCACAGGGTTCGGACAGCTATCACCCAGCCGTTCCAAGGCCGGCGAAGCGCTGAGTCTGCACTGCGCCTTTCTTTCACAATTGACGAATTCGGCATTGACCTCGCGTCGAGTGTCATCCTCTGGAACCCGTCGTGGTCATAGCCGCTCCAATGTCCCGTGGCCCGCGCCCGACGATCGCCGCGCCATTTATTTCCCGCGACACCTGCTCTCGACTTTGGAACCACTCAAGTGAGAAAATCATAACCGCCGTTAAGGCCAATTCAGTTGCGGCACACAGGTTTCGGATCATTGATAGCCGGCATATTTACATAAAAGATATAGTTTCTCGGATTTGCGTCATCGGAGTTGCGTCAAGCGATCCCTATGTTTCCTTCTTATATTCGGATCTCGGTCAGTCGGGGGCACGAGATCACCGCTATGACGTGCTCAAGGAGAACCAATGCCTTCCGCTACGCTCTATTTCGCCCCGGGCTCATGCGCCTTTGCGTCGCTGATCGCCCTCAACGAAGCCGGGCTGCAGTTCAAGGCGCGTAGGGTCAAACTCGCGGATCGAGAGCAGGACAGCCCCTGGTTCCGGGCCCTCAATCCGCTGGGCCGCGTGCCAGTGCTTGAAATCGACGGCAAGGTCGTGACGGAAACGATCGCCATATTGAGCTATGCCGCGCATTCGAATCCCCATGCCGACCTGCTGCCGTTCGGTAATCCGACGGCGCTCGCCAAGGCCTATGAATTCATGGCGTGGTTGGCGAGCAATGTGCATGTCACCATCGCTCAGTTATGGCGCACGGAGCGATTTGTCGATGACCCCGCCGTCGCGGAGGCGGTGATGGCAGCGGCGCCCGGGCGGCTCGAGAACGCCTTTCGATGCATTGAGCAAAAGCTGGTTGGCCCTTGGGCGCTTGGGTCGGAGTTCAGCGTGGTCGATGGTTATCTGAGTGTGTTCTTCCGCTGGGCTCAACGGCTCAAGATGGACATGGATTCATTTCCCCGATGGTCCGAACATCAGTTGGCCCTGCTCGCGCGGCCATCGGCCATCTCCGCCCTGGCGACCGAACTATCCGAGTAATCCCTACCCAGGCCTATAATTGCTCGACCGCTTGCAGAAGGATGGATTTCAGCGCCTCGCAAGAGGGAGCGGCCGTAGCGGACTGAAGCAGGCAATATCCGATGGGCGGCAGCATCGGCAGCGCGGAGAGCCTGAGCGCTTGCTGATCCGGCGCCATGAACCCCGCAGTCCGCGGCGTGACACCCAGGCCCGACACGACGGCGGCGTGCAGCGCCGAGGTGCTGGCTGTTTCGATCGCGAGCTCATGTTCGATGCCGGCATCCTGGAGCGCCGCGAGGGCCTGTGCCCGGAACAGACAGGGCGCTTCGAGCAAGGCGAGGGGGAGAACCGGACGCTCGAGTAATGCTTCCGCGCCGAACCAGTGAACGGCGCGCGTAGCGATGACGCCGTCCTCCGACGGCAGCCGCATGCACAGGGCGATATCGATCCTGCCCACCTCGATCAGCTCGCGCAATTCGACCGAGCCGCAGACCCGAAGCTGGATCTGGGCATCAGGATTGAGCTCCGAGAAGCGCTTCAGGCTACCCACCAGGACGGTTCGCGCGAAATCCTCGACCATTCCAACCCGGATCGGACCGGTGGCGCGCTCGCCGGCGAGCACGGCCATCGCCTGGTCGTTCAGCGCAAGGATATCCTTGGCGAAACGAAGCAGCGTCTCTCCCGCTGTGGTAAGGGTGAGCATGCGCTTGTCGCGGAAGAAGAGCGGCGCATTCACGATCTGCTCGAGGCGCTTGATCTGCAAGCTCACCGCGGACGGGGTCAGGAATACGCGCTCGCTTGCCCTCAGCATGGAGCCGGCCTGAACCACTTCAACGAAGGTTTTCAGCAGTTCGCTCGGGAGACTCGTCGACATAAGTTCGATAAACCTTTCTCATCTCAGCCTACGATTGAGATGAGATTTAGTCAAAGATTAGCCAGGCCTAGCGTGACTCCCGGCGCCTCGCTCTTTCGCCGTGATCGCCTTCCGCCAAGGGCAAAGACGCTACAAATCAGGCCAGTAAAGCCGGGTCGGATTATCGACGAGGAGCTTGCATTGAAGTTCCTCGGTCACTGCGATCTCGGGAATGACGTCGACCAACAGACCGTCATCCGGCAACACCTTTTCCATATTCGGGTGCGGCCAGTCCGTGCCCCACAACACCCGGTCGGAATAGGCCTCGACAAGTGGACGCACCGAACGGACGAAATCGCCATATGGCGGCCCGGCGGGGTCGAGACGATCCGGACAGGTCACCTTGGTCCAGATGTCGTCCCTGCTGTCGAGCAGCGCGCGAAACGCTCTCATATCGGAGCCGTCCGGTCCCTGCGTCACGTCGGGCCGGCCCATATGATCGATCACGATCGGGGTCGGGATCGCCCTCAGGAAGGGGCGCATCTCGTCGAGGATATCGGCCTCGAAATATACTACGACGTGCCAGCCCAGCCGCTGGATGCGATGCGCGACATCAAGGAACCTGTCCTTGGGCGCATCGTCCACCAGCCGTTTGAGAAAATTGAATCGCACGCCGCGGATGCCACCACGATGGAGCGAGTCAAGCTCGGCATCGCGGATGGCCGGATCGACCACGGCTACGCCACGCGCCATGCCACCCGACCGGGCGATCGCATTCAGGGTAGCGCGGTTGTCGGTGCCATGGCAACTCGCCTGGACGATCACGTTGCGCGCGAAGCCCAGCCGATCGCGCAGAGCGAACAGAGCCTCGGGACCGGCGTCCTGCGGCAGATATTTGGCCTTCGGACTAAACGGGAAGCCGGCCTGCGGACCAAAGACATGACAATGCGCATCCACGGCACCAGACGGTAAAGCAAACCGCGGCCGCGAAGGCGAAAGCGTCCAGGAGCGGATGCGGCCATCCTTGTCGGTGATCATGCGAAAACTTCTCCGTCCATCAGCTTGCGCGCGGTCCGCAGCATTCCCGCCTCGACCGGCTGTCCACCGGCATCGACCGTAACGACGCATTCCGTCACGCCGGTCGGATGCTCGACGCCCAGGGTGAGCCTCCTGCCCACGGGCAGTTGGGCACTGGCAGCGGCCGGCGAGCCCCGGACCAGGCAGGCCGTCGCGACGCTCACCGCGCCAAGAACGCCTATCGATGCGTGAACGCGGTGTGGAATGAGTGAGCGCACATTGATCGCACCGCCTTCGCGCGGCGGCGCCACCAGCATCATCTTCGGGACAGACTTCCGGGCGACATCGCCTAGGTTCATCAGCGGACCCGCCTTGAGGCGGATCGCCTCCACCCTGGCTTTCATCGCGATGTCGGCATCCAGGGTATCGCGATCCTCATAGCCGGTTACGCCGACGTCGGCAGCGGCCAGCACCACGCAGGGCATGCCGTTGTCGATGAGGGTGCACGCGATACCGTCGATGTCGTCGACGCCGTTGCCCGTCGGCAGCAGTGCCCCGCAGGAAGAACCCGCGGTATCGCGGAAGGCGAGTGGGATCGGCGCGGCGGTTCCAGGCACGCCGCTGATCGCGGCGGCGCCATCATAGCAGACCTGGCCTTCGCGGGTCCGCACCGTTGCGACAGCGACCTGGCCGCTGTTTTCCATGAAGATCGCAACAGGCGTTTCCTCGCCGACCGCGGTGATCAGTCCCCGCTCTATGGCGAACGGGCCCACGCCGGCGAGCATATTGCCGCAGTTCTGGCTATCGGTGACGATCGCCTGATCGACAAACACCTGGAGGAAGAGATAATCGACGTCGACGCCTTCCCGCTCCGAACGACCCACCACCGCTACCTTCGATGTCAGCGGGTCCGCGCCCCCCATCCCGTCGATCTGACGGGGATCGGGCGAGCCCATCACACGCAGCAGGAATGCATCGCGGGCCGCGCTGTCGGTAGGCAGATCGTCGGCGAGGAAGAAAGCACCCTTGGACGTCCCGCCCCGCATCCACATGCAGCGCACGCCCTTAGACATATTTAAGGCCCATTTCGGCGAGACGCGCCCGCATGCCATAGAGGTCGAGACCGAGTTCGCCCGCCCCCAGACGCTGGCGCTTTGTCGCCTCGACCGCCTCGCGCGCCTGCGCCTTTTGCAGCACTGTTTCAGCGTCCGCGCGCTTGACCACACAGACGCCGTCGTCGTCCGCCACGATCACATCGCCTGGTTCGATCGCCGCCCCGGCGCAGACGATAGGCACGTTCACCGAGCCTAAGGTAGCCTTTACCGTGCCCTGCGCGAAAACCGCTTTGGACCAGACCGGGAACCCCATCGCCGTCAGGTCGCGAACATCGCGAACTCCCGCGTCGATCACCAGGCCGCGGCATCCGCGCGCCATCGCACTGATCGCCAGCAGGTCGCCGAAATATCCATCGGTGCACGGCGACGTGGGTGCAAGCACGAGAACATCGCCCGCCTTCAACTGCTCGATCGCAACATGAACCATCCAGTTGTCGCCGGGCGGCGCGGAGATGGTGACGGCCGATCCCGCGATGCGCGCGCCGGTATAGATCGGCCGCATCCTATGGCTGAGCAATCCGGTGCGCCCCTGGGCTTCATGGACGGTAGCGACCCCGGCATGGGCGAGACCGTCGATGATGGCAGCCGCCGCGCGCTCGATATTCTGTACAACCACGCCCATGCTCGATCTCCTTTGTCATGGAGCCGTGCGCCCAACGCTCGAATATGTGCCAATCCAACTTGTGCACGGGCAATAAGTTTTTGCTATGTTTGTGTCGTGATCAAGCCCTTCGACATCAATCTGCGGCACCTGCGCGCCCTCAGCGAGGTGGTGGCGCAGCGGAGCCTCAATCGCGCGGCCGAAACGGCCGGCCTTTCGCAATCCGCCTTGACCCAGGGTCTGGGAAAATTGGAAAAACAGCTTGGCGTGCTCCTGTTCGAGCGACATTCGGACGGGGTGACGCCGACCATCGCGGGCAAAGCCCTGATCGAGCGCGCGGAGAGGGCCTTCACGCACCTCGCCACGGCGGCGCGTCGCTCTTCACGCGGCGGCCCGCGCAGCTTTTCCAGCCCTGAGCGGTTGATGACAGCCACCCAGCTCCAAGCCTTTCTGCACTTCGCAGATGCACAGGGCTTTGCAGGTGCCGCTGCCGTCAGCGGCCTTTCCCAGCCGGCCATCCATCGCGCCGTCCGCGAGCTTGAACAGGTCTGCGCGGTTCCCCTGGCCGAGCGGCGGGGCCGCGGAATGACCCTCACCGCAGCAGGGCACGCCCTGGCCCGAGGTGTGCGCCTCGCTGCCGGTGAGATCGCGGCGGGCATCGGCGAGGCCAGGGACGAACCGAACGAAGGTGCGCGCATTGCGATCGGCGCGATGCCGTTGAGCCGAGCGCTGGTTTTGCCGAGGGCGCTGGCGCATTTTCTCCGCGAATCGCCCGGAACCGTGGTCAATGTCGTGGAAGGTTCCTGGCGGGAGCTCGTCGATCCTTTGCTCGACGGCGTCATCGACATCATGATCGGCGCGCTCCGCGACGAAGTTACGCCGGGCATCGATCAGATATCCCTCTTCACCGACAGGCTCGCCATTTTCGGCCGCAAGGATCATCCGCTCGCACGCGGCCCAGTCACCCTGGATGATCTACGCGCGCAATCCTGGATCGTCGGCCCGGCCGAAACGCCACTGCGCGCCCATTGGGAGGCATTGTTCGAGGGTGCGCCGCAGCCGTCCATGCCGGTCGAATGCGGCTCCGTGATGGTGATCCGGGGCCTGCTCATGCAGAGTGATCTGCTGACCCTGCTGTCGCCCGACCAGATCGCCGTGGAGATCGAGAATTCCATGCTGGTGCGTATCGGCCCCGGCCTGTCGAACCGCGTCCGCACGATCGGGCTCAGCATGCGCAGCGACTGGCGGCCGACGCGATCCCAACAGCGGCTGATCGACCTCCTGAACCTGGCCTCGATAGAAACAAGACTTCAGGAAAATCACTAGGCCATACTCGATTTGGATTGGGGGTCGGCGCTCCGTTCGCTTACCCCGACCGCATGTCACCGATTGTCGCATATATCGGCTTTGGAGAGGCCGGCCGGGCATTCGCCTCCGCCGGAGCGCGCGCGTTCGACCGAAAAACCGGTGAGGCGGCATTTCGTGACGAGATGGTTGCCGCCTTCGCCGCGGCAGGCGTCGACGGCTTCGAGGACGCGGCCCTGGCTCTTCGAGGTGCTGGCGCGGCGATTTCGCTCGTCACCGCCGACGAGGCGCTGGCTGCAGCTCGGGACTATGCGCCATATCTCACGCCGGACGCCCTGTGGCTGGACATGAACAGCGTTGCGCCAGACACCAAACGCTCCGCCGCCGATGCGATCCATGCCGCTGGTGGCCGGTATGTCGATGTCGCCATATTGGCACCGGTTCATCCTGCCGGCCGCGACGTTCCCCTGCTCGCAAGCGGTCCCCATGCGGAAGCGGGACTGGCTCTGCTGGCGGCGATGGGATTCACCCGGATTCGCAGGATGGAAGGCGGGATCGGCGCGGCGTCGGCTGTCAAAATGATCCGGTCGGTCATGATCAAGGGAATGGAGGCGCTGACGGCGGAATGTCTGATGGCTGCCGAGGCGGCGGGCGTCCGCCACGAAGTGCTCGCCTCGCTCGACGCCGGCGAGAAGCCGGGCAGCTGGAGCGAACGCGCCGATTATAATCTGGAAAGAATGCTCGTCCATGGCCTGCGCCGCGCCGCCGAAATGGAAGAGGTCGTCAAGACCCTCGACGGTCTGGGGACCGGCAGCGCGATGTCGCGCGGTACCGTCGAGCGCCAGCGGGCGTTGGGCAGCCTCGGCCTGGGCGCGCCCCACGGACTCGACGCCAAGCTCGATGCCCTCACATCCCGAAGGCATGAGAAAGCAGCATGAGCCTGATCATCGACTGTCACGGCCATTACACCGTCCTGCCCAAGAAGCATGACGCCTGGCGGGAAGAGCAGAAGGCCGCGTACAAGGCGTTGACAACGCCCCCGGCCTATCCCGACATTGCCGATGCCGAGATCCGCGAAACGATCGAGGCCAACCAGCTGCGCCTGATCAGGCAACGCGGCGCAGACATCACCATCTTCTCGCCGCGGGCCTCCGCGATGGCGCCCCATGTCGGCGATCAGGGCGTCGCGCGGGAATGGTCGGTCCGCTGCAACGATCTGATAGCGCGTGTCGTCGGCCTGTTCCCGGAAACCTTCTCCGGCGTCTGCATGCTGCCGCAGAGTCCGAACGCCGACATGTCGGCCTCGATCGCCGAGCTCGATCGCTGCGTGAACGAGCTGGGCTTCATTGGCTGCAACCTCAATCCCGATCCGGGCGGCGGCTATTTTCAGCACCCGCCGCTCACGGACCGCTACTGGTATCCCTTTTACGAGAAGATGGTCGAGCTGGACGTGCCGGCGATGATCCACGTCTCCGGCAGCTGCAATCCGGCGATGCACGCGACCGGCGGCTATTACATCGCAGCTGACACCATTGCCTTCATGCAGCTGCTGGAAGGCGATCTGTTCGCCGATTTCCCGACCTTGCGCTTCATCATCCCGCACGGCGGCGGCGCGGTGCCCTATCATTGGGGACGCTATCGGGGACTGGCCGACATGCTGAAGAAACCATCTCTCGAGATCCACCTGATGAACAACATCTTCTTTGACACTTGTGTCTACCACCAACCGGGGATCAACCTGCTTGCCGACGTAATCGAGACCAGGAATATCCTCTTCGGCTCGGAAATGATCGGTGCCGTGCGCGGCATCGATCCGACCACGGGACATTATTTCGACGATACCAAACGGTATATCGATGCGCTCGAGATCAGCGATGCCGAACGCCGGGCGATATTCGAGGGCAATGCGCGCCGCGTCTTCCCGCGGCTCGACGCGCAGCTGCGGCAGAGGGGGTTGTGACGACCTGGATCACCAACGCCTGGTATGTCGCCGCCTGGGACCATGAGATCGGCGATCAGCCGATCGCCCGGACGATCTGCGGCGTGCCGATGATGTTCTATCGCAAGCTCGACCGGTCGGTCGTCGCCATGCGCGATGCGTGCCCGCACCGCCTTCTCCCGCTGTCGATGGGCCTGCGCGAAGGCGATTCGATACGCTGCAAGTATCACGGCCTCAAGCTTGCCGCCGACGGCATGGCCGAGGAAATGCCGCTCAGGACGGAAAAGGTGAACAAGCGGATCTGCGCGGAGACTTTCGTCGTCGAGGAGCGCCATCGTTTCGTCTGGATATGGGTAGGCGAACGGCGGGCCGCCGACCCGAACCTGATCCCCGATCTCTGGCCCTGCTCCGCGCCAGGCTGGACCGTGGACGGCGGCTACTACCATGTCGCGGCCGATTATCGGCTGATGATCGACAATCTCATGGACCTGACCCACGAAACTTATGTCCATGCCGGCTCCATCGGCCAGCCCGAATTGATGGAAGCGCCGCTGGAGACGAGGGTCGATGGCGATCGCGTGTTTGTGTCGCGCTGGATGCCGGGCATCGATGCTCCCCCCTTCTGGCGCGGCGCCCTGAAGAAGGATGGTCCGGTCGATCGGTGGCAGATTTGCGAATTCATCCCACCATCCGCGGTTATCATCGATGTCGGCGTGGCGCCCGTCGAAGCGGGGGCGACGCTGCAACATCACGATCAGGGCGTGCGCGGCTTCGTCATCGATGTCGCCACGCCGGAATCGGACACAAGCATGCACTATTTCTGGGGCATGGCGCGCAGTTTCGATATCGATGACGCAGGCTTCACCGCACGTTTCAAGCAACAGCAAGGCGGCGTCTTTCTGGAGGACAAGGAGATCCTGGAGGCGCAGCAGCGCGCGATCGCCGCAAACCCCGCGATGAAGCTCAACGCCTACAGCATCGATCAGGGCGGCACGCGAGCGCGGCAGATCATCAGCCGGATTATCGCCAACGGATCGGCCACCGCATGACCGCCCCCCGCGACATCCACGAGTATCTCGCGGAGTTCGAGGATATACCCGGCACGCGGGTGTTCACCGCGTCACGCGCGCGACAGGGATATCATCTCAACCAGTTCGCGATGAGCCTGATGAAGCCTGAAAATCGCGAACGCTGGAAAGCCGACGAAAAAACCTATCTCGATCAGTGGCCACTGTCGGGCGAACAGAAGGCCGCGGTGCTCGCGCGCGATTACAACCGGATGCTCGATCTCGGCGGCAACATCTACTTCCTGTCGAAGATCTTTTCGACGGATGGACTGAGTTTCGTCCAGGCGGTCAGCACGATGACCCGCATGACCGTCACCGACTATCAGGCCATGATGAACGCTGGCGGCCGATCGCCCGAAGGGCTGCGCTCCAGGAAGGAACAACTCTGATGGCTCGCATCACCGCCGGCGTCGGCTCCAGCCACGTTCCTCTGCTCGGAGTGGCACATGATCAGGGCAAGGAGGGCGACGATTACTTCGGACCGATTTTTGCCGGTTATGAGTGGACCCGGAACTGGGAGAAAGCCGCAAGACCCGATGTGGTGATCCTCGTTTACAACGATCACGCCTCCGCTTTCGACATGAAGGTCATCCCGACTTTCGCCATTGGCTGTGGCGAGCGATACAAGCCCGCTGACGAGGGCTGGGGACCTCGCCAGGTGCCCGATGTCATCGGGCACCCGGATCTCGCCTGGCATATCGCCCAGAGCCTGATCCTCGACGAGTTCGATATGACCATCATCAATGAGATGGACGTCGACCATGGCCTGACGGTGCCGCTTTCGATGATGTTCGGCCGCGTAGAGCAATGGCCGTGCCGGGTGATCCCGCTGGCGGTGAATGTCGTGACCTATCCGCCGCCTTCGGGCAATCGGTGCTGGGCTCTGGGTGAAGCTGTCGGCCGCGCCGTCGCCAGCTTCCCGGAGGACATCAATGTCCAGATGTGGGGGACCGGCGGGATGAGCCACCAGCTCCAGGGCCCTCGCGCGGGGCTGATCAATGCCGCGTGGGACAACATGTTTCTCGACGGGCTGATCGGCGAGAGCGATCATTTACGGCGGGTCCCGCACATCGAATATCTGCGCGAAACCGGGTCCGAAGGGATCGAAATGGTGATGTGGTTGATCATGCGCGGCGCGCTCGGGCCGGCGACCCGCCTCCTCCATCGCCATTACCACGTCCCATGCAGCAACACCGCGATTGGGCACATCGTCCTCGAACCCGTCCCCTCTTCCAGCGGAGCCTGATCCATGAAAATTGCCCTCGTCGGCGGCGGCGCTTTCGGAGAGAAGCATCTCGATGCCCTGAAACAGATCGATGACGTCGAGATCATTTCGATCGTTGGACGGCCCCTCGAACCCACCCGGGCGCTTGCCGCCAGATATGGCGTTGCGCACGCGACCACCGACCTTGCCGAGGCGCTCGCGCTGCCCGACCTGGATGCCGTAATCCTGGCCACACCGACCCCGCTACACGCTTCACAGGCTGTCCAGTGCATGGAAGCCGGCAAGCATGTTCAGGTCGAGATCCCACTGTGCGACGGCTTGGCCGACGGTGAGGCGGTGCTGAAGAAGCAGCAGAAAACCGGCCTCGTCGCGATGGTTGGCCACACCCGCAGATTCAACCCGAGCCATCAATATATTCACAACAAGATCCGTGCGGGCGAGCTGAACATCCAACAAATGGACGTGCAGACCTATTTCTTCCGTCGAAAGAACATGAACGCAAAGGGTGAGCCGCGGAGCTGGACCGATCATTTGCTATGGCATCACGCCGCGCACACGGTCGATCTCTTCGCATATCAGGCGGGCCCGATCGTACAGTCGGCCATCCTGCAGGGGCCGATCCATCCCGAACTCGGCATCGCAATGGACATGTCTATCCAGCTGAAGGCGGAGAGCGGCGCGATCTGCACGCTTTCGCTCAGCTTCAACAATGACGGCCCACTCGGCACCTTCTTCCGGTACATCTGCGATAATGGCACCTGGATCGCGCGCTATGACGATCTCGTCACGGGCAAGGAGGAGCCGATCGACCTGAGCGGCGTGGCCATTTCTCCAAATGGCATCGAACTGCAGGATCGCGAATTCGTAAGCGCCATCCGCGAGGGCCGCGAACCCAATGCCTCGGTGGCGCAGGTCATGCCCTGCTACCGCGTGCTGGACGTCCTGGAGAGGCAGCTCGGCGCATGAGGCCGGTCCCGGGAACGACAATAGGCGCAGAAACGCAGGTCGCGATCGTCGGAAGCGGTCCCGCAGGACTGCTGCTCGGACATCTTTTGCGGGCCGCTGGAATAAACTGCGTCATCGTCGAGCGACAGAGCCGGGACTACGTCGAAAGCAGGATTCGCGCTGGCGTGCTGGAGACGGTCACGACCGATCTGCTTCGCAAGCTGGGGGTCGATACCGGGCTGAACGCCGTCGGACTGAAGGAGGAAGGCTTCAATCTGGCCACTGGCGAAAAGCTTATCCGTATCGACATCGCCCGGCTCACCGGCAGGCATGTCATGGTCTATGGCCAGACCGAGGTGACGCGCGACCTGATCGACGCGGCGCCCGATCGCGGGCTTGATATCATCTTCGAGGCCAAGGACGTCGAACTCCACGAGCTGGAAGGCGACAAGCCATTCGTGACCTTCGCCCAGGACGGAATCGAGCAGAGGATCACCGCCGACTTCATCGCGGGGTGCGACGGCTTCCACGGGCCGTCGCGCCGAGCGATCCCCACGGCCAGGATTCGCGAATTCGAGCGCGAATATCCCTTCGGCTGGCTCGGCATTCTCGCCGACGTACCGCCATGCCACCCCGAGCTGATCTATTCAAACGGCCCTCGCGGCTTTGCGCTTGCTTCGATGCGCTCGCGTACCCGCAGCCGCTACTACATCCAGGTACCACTGACCGAGCGACTGGAGGACTGGCCCCCGGAACGTCTGTGGGACGAACTGGCGCTCCGGTTCGACCCGATCTCTGAACGTGGCGTCACAACTGGCCCTGCACTGGAGATGTCGATCGCGCCGCTTCGGTCCTATGTGTTCGAGACAATGCGGCATGGTCGATTGTTTTTGGCCGGGGATGCGGCGCATATCGTTCCACCGACCGGAGCCAAGGGCCTCAACCTTGCTGCATCCGATGTGGCCTATCTGTCAGATGCCCTGATCGCCCACTATCGCGATGGCAGCGACTCCGCACTGGAGGCCTATGAACAGCGGGCGCTTGCCCGTATCTGGAAAGCCGAGCGCTTCAGCTGGTATCTCACCAAGCTGATGCATCGTTTCCCGGAGGATGGTGATTTCGAACACCGGATGCAGATTTCCGAACTCGACTATGTTGCCTCGTCCGAGGCAATGCAGCGGGTGATCGCGGAGAATTATGTGGGGCTTCCGCTTTGACCCGGCGGCGAGCCGACGCGGCTTATCCGGCGCCAGGGCGTTCAGCTCAGGCCGCATCGACCTGAGCCACGCCTGGGACGTTGCATCCGGTCCACCAACCGCCGCTGTCGTCACCGGCATGTCCGGCGAAGATCTCGTCATTTGAGATCCGGCTTATCCTCCGGCAACGATTGTCCATTGTGCAGATAGGCCGGCGCTTCGATCAATACGAACGCGATGCGGCAGGGCTTGTCTGTCGTGTTGCGCCACAGGTGGTTCGTACCCCGCTGCACGACGATCCCGCCCTGACGCACCGTACGCTTCGCCCCATCATCGAGTTCAAGCTCGACCTCGCCTTCCAGGACGATGCCGTAGTCGATCGAGTTGGTGCGATGCATCGGGCTTTCCTTGCCCGGCAGCATGTCGACCACGCGGATCACGGATCCTCCTTCCAGCGTCAGCCCTGCGTCGCGCTGACGGCCATCGGTCTCATCGTTGTTGTCGGCCGGCACCGTCGGCGTCGTCCAGATCAGCAGAAACGAGGCATCGCCCGAAGGGATCAACTTCGTCGGCGCCACATCCTCGGACTTGAACACGGCGCGGCCGTTTCCGTCATGCCCGGTGACAATGCGCTGCACGGGAGGAAGGCCGGAATCGGAAATCTGCATGAGGATAGGCTCCGTCGGAATCAGATGAAACGTAAGGCATCGACAAGCAGGAAACGGACATCGCTCGCCGCGTCGAGTGTGGCCACGGTCCGCGCTACCGTGGCGACGTCGGCGCCGGGATCGAGGCCGATCTCGTCAAACCAGCGATGATCGAAGCTGTCTTCGATCACGCGGCCAAGGTTGGTCGTTACGCCCCGCACACCAGGCAGCGAAATGACCGCCGAAAGTCTGTCTGCCCGCACGTCGAGATCGTCATCGCCGCTGGTGCGAAAGGCGAACAGCTTGCGCGGAGCATCGTCCGTACCGGGTGCTATGGCCTGTTCCTGCGCGAACATGGCCACCGAACCTTCGATTTCGCGAAAGTTGTCCTCGTCAGGCCCGATCCGCTCACGGTAGGCGGCGCTCGCCCTCGAGGCAGCCATATCGGCAAGCGCATCGAATCGGATCACCGTCACCGCATCGCGATCTTCCAGCACAGGCTCCACCGGACAGTCGATGGCGTAGTGATGGACATAGCCGCGAAAGGTACCGGAGACCGCAGGCTCGGACATGACCATCGGCCCGTGCACGGCCGAAAGGTGGCGGCGCAATCCGGCGCGCCCGAGGCCTGCAAGCGTGCGCGGCAGGATCACCAGCTTGATCGGGCCGAATGGCGGAGCTTGGTCAGCCACGGACAACGGTCTGTTCGATCGCGCCGAACGGAGCGCGGCCCCGCGCGTCCACGGCTTCCATCTTCACCCTGTCCCCGAACCGCATGAATTCCGTGCGCGCGGCGCCCTCGTCGATCACTTCGATCCCGCGTCGCTCGGCAATGCAAGACGATCCGATCTCGCGGAAATTGGCGTTCGAAACCGTGCCCGATCCGATGACTGTCCCCGCCACAAGATCACGGGTCCGCGCCGCATGGGCTATCAGTTCATGAAAGCCGTGGCCCATCGGCTTGCCATTGGCCGCACCGAAGGGCCGGTCGTTCCAGTCGACAATGAGGTCGAGGCAGGCGCGCCCATCGCGCCACTGGTCACCCAGTTCGTCAGGCGTGATGGCGAACGGCGCCATGCCGCATGGAGGCTTGGCCTGGACCCAGCCGAAACCGGTCTTCATCTCCGGGCCCGCCAGCGTGCGCAAGGACCAGTCGTTGATCTGCACCAGCAAGCGAATGTGCCGCATCGCGTCTACGCTGCCGGTGCCCATCGGCACGGCATCCACGATCACCCCGAACTCGCCCTCGAAGTCGATGCCCAGAGCCTCATCGGGGAACTTCACGTCGTCGGTTGGGCCATAGAACTTGTCCGAGGTGCCCTGATACATGAGCGGCACGTCGGTCTTCGGCTTGGCTATGCCCAGAACCGCGTCCATCAGATCGCCGTGGCTCTGGAAGGCCGAACCATCGAGCCACTGCCACGCGCGCGGCAAGGGCGCCATTATCCCGGCGGGATCAAGAGGGTCGGGAAAGGTGGTAATCCCACTCAATGCGGGTTCGACCTTGCCCCAGTTCTCCAGCGCCTGCTGCATGGTCGGCACCGGAGCCGACGCACAGGCCAGGCCATCGGGCGATACGACGACCAGCCGCCCGTCCCGCGTGCCATCGCGCAGTGTCGCCAGTCGCATCCTGCCATATCTCCCGAACCGCTGCCTGACCCTGTCGATATAAGGCCCGCCGGCGCTGGACAAAGGCATTCGGTCGATAGTCTTGCATCGATACAATGCGATGGTGGCTCGGCGTGCCCTACTGCAAGGGTAGCACGACCGACAACAGCCCTGCGGGGAGAAGCATGTTCGAACCCTTCCCAGGAAACTACGTCTGGAACCTCGGCATCAACCTCGCCCTGATCGCGGGCGGCAATCATGGCGAGCTGGACGCGGTGTGCCGCCCGGTTCGCGAAGGGGCCAGGGCTGGAGCCGACGCGGGGTCTGCCATGCTGTTCGACAGCTGGATCGCGGTGGCCGATCAGGTCACCCGCAACGCCGAACGGGACGAGGCCGAGGGCTTTCTTTTGTCCGCCGGTGCCAAGTTCCTGCGCGCATCGGGCTATTACCTCGGCGCCGAACGCCTGCAGAGCCGCGACTACGCACCGCGATGGGTGGCCTACGACAAGGGCCTCGATCTTTACCACAAGGGCTGCGCCCTGCGCGGCCTGCATGTCGACAAGGTCGAAATTCCCTACGAAGGATCGAGCTACCCCGCGATCTTCGTCCACGATGGCAGCAGCACGGCGCGCCCTACGCTGGTCTCGGTCAACGGTCTCGATTCGATGAAAGAACAGGTCGCCATGGCGGGCCACGGCGCGGTCAATCTCGAGCGCGGGATGAACACGCTGTTCCTCGACCAGCCGGGAACCGGCGAGGCGATCCGCAAGCGCAACCTGCCTGCCGTCTTCGCTGCCGAACGCTGGGGCAGTCCCGCCTTCGACTATCTGCTGACTCGCAGCGATGTGAACCATTCGAAGATCGGTATCTTCGGCCTTTCGTTCGGCGGCTATCACGCTCCGCGCATTGCCGCCAACGATCCCCGCTATGCCCTTTGCGCGGTGATGGGCGCCAACCACGTCTGGGGCCGGCGCCAGCGCGAACGGGTTGCCAACGAGGGCGAGAACCCCGTGCCGCACTACTGGGACCACGTCATGTGGGTTTTCGGCATCGACGATCGCGATGCCTTCCTCGAATATGCCGACCAGATCACGCTCGACGGACAGGTCGAGAAGATCCGGGTGCCGTTCCTCATCACCCACGGCGAGAACGACCGCCAGATTCCCGCCTTCAATGCACAGATGAGCTACGATCAGGCGGTGAACAGCCCCAAGCGCACTCTGCGCATGTTCACGAAAAACGACTTCGAGGTCGAACATTGCGGGGCCGACAATGGTACCGGCATGCGCGACTATATCGCCGACTGGTGCGCGCAGATCTTCGCGGAGATGGGCTGACCGGCAAAGCCCGCGCGCAGCCGCTCAGCCATGGCACGCAAAAGGACCCTTGCGTTTCGAGCTGTTCGAAGGACTGCGCCGCTGACCCTGCCCGCGCTCAGATGGCGTGCTCGTCCTCGGCGGTCAGCTTGGCCAGATCGCCGTCGATCTGCTGCTTGCCCGGCTTTGCCCGGCGGAACGGCTCGAAGCTCCTGCGGTCCTGATCGAACGCCATATCCCACGGAATGCCGTCGCCCCGGAAAATCGCAGGGGCATTGGCCGACCACAGCAGCGATCCGAACTTGAAGTCCCAGGCCCGCGGCACCCAGTTGTCATCGAGGTAATCGGTATCGGCGTGGTACTCGGCCTCGCCCGCATCGCCCGGAATTTCGCAATAATAGTAGATTGCGCTGGAGATGCGGTGGCGGGAGATGCCGCCGCTAGTGTTCATCGTGGTGTTCTTCCAGCCCTTGTTGTCCATGATGTTCGCGCCGAGCATGACCTCGTCGATGTCGTCCATCCCGAACGCGATGTGCATGAACCTGAAGTGGTCTGGCGCAATCGGCAGATCGCAGTTTACCCAGAAGATCGAATGGTGCTCGTAAGTTCCGCCCGGCCGGGCAAAGATGCCGGTGCCCTTCGAATGGTCCACATATCGAAAGCCCATGTGACGCTCGTAGAACTCGAAGCTGCCGACATAGTCCGGGCTGAAGAACACCACGTGGTTGATCGTCTTGGGAGTGGCCTTGCGGCGCCAGATGCGATGCTGGTTGAAACGCGGCCAGCTTGACGGGGTGTTGACCGGGCTCGCCGCGGAAACCACGGCACGCTTGTCCCACACCCGTAGCGCAATGGGCTGGCCATCGGGACACAGGCACCGCACAGTGCCATCGGCATCGCGCCGGACTGCCACCTCCGTCGCGAGGCTTGCGGCGATCCTGTCGAGATTTCCGGCGCAGTCCACGCCCCACACGGTCTCCTTCACCCCGTCGCCGGGGAACGGATCAGGCGAAGGCAGGCGCGCATCGCCGTGGCGCAGCAGGATCACACGGCTACCCGAAGCCAGACGGAACACGCTCTCGTCTTCGCCGCGGCTTTCCAGCGGCAAGCCAAAGTCGGTCCAGAAGCGGGTGTGCTCGGCAAGGTCGGCAACGCCGAAAACCACGCTCTCGACCCCGAGTACGGCAGAAATGCTGGCGAGGCAGGGTTGTTGGTCGGACATGGTTCTCTCCGAAATCGTCTCAGGCTGCCGTCATGCCCAATGCCTCCGCCTAGCGGAAACCGATCTTTCGGCAGGGCAGCTATCGACAGTCTGGATACATGGAGGCCCGCGACGACTTCGATTGCGCAAGGGCCTGATTACCGCTGCGGGTGGTGCATGCGGTATTCGACATCGATCTCGCCGCGATCGAGCGTGGAGGCGGTTTCGAGCGGCACCACGTTGGCATCGCGCACCGGCGCGGTCGCCAATGCCGCGGCCTGAAGCCTCTCAACCACCCACCGAAGAGCGCGGTCGTTGCTGTTGGCGATGTTCCATTGCACGCTCTCACGGATCGGCGGGATCGCGAAAGGAACCTCCCGCATCACCAGCGGCATGGATCGCACCACGATTTCCGCCATGCGCCGGTGCATCGTGGCAATGCGATTGGTCCCCCCGATCAGGCCCGGCAGCGAAAGGAACGTCGGCGCCACCACCTCGACCCGGCGCTGCTGCTTGTGGCGCCGCACGAACCAGTCCTCAAATGCTGGCACGCGAGACTTGCCGAAGCGCGCGGAAACATGGCCAAGGCCGAAGTAGAGTTCCCTCGTCATAGGCTGGTGCATGGCGGGATTGTCCTGAGCGCCAACAACGACGTAGTCGTCCTCGAACAGCAGCTGGCTCGGGTGATCGGGAGAAATCGCATAGTCGATCGTGAGCAGGAGGTCGACGTGACCCCGGTCGATCGCCTCGATCGGGTTGTCGTTCATCGTCTGGATCTCGAAACGTATGTTCGGTGCTTCAGTCTCCAGTTTGGCCAGCATAGCTGCCAGCAGGACTTCGGTCGAATAATCCGAAGCCATGATCCGTATCAGGCGATCGGCCGTCAGGGGATCGAACGGCGGGGCTACCGCGACGGTGGTGCGGATCTGTTCGAGCACCGCCCGGACCGGATCTATCAACTCTTCGGCCCGCGCGGTGAGGATCATGTTACGCCCCTTCACCACCAGCAATTCGTCACCGAAATACTCGCGTAAACGGCCCAGCGCACTCGATGTGGCCGACTGCGAGAGGCATAGCCGGTCGGCCGCAAGGCTGACGCTGCGCTCGGCCAGCAATGCATCGAGCGCCACGAGCAGATTGAGGTCCAGTCGTCCGAATCGCATCGCCACCTCCGCCGCGCCTTCAAATCGTTGCGAGGGCGCTTGCCACGAGTGTAGCAAGGTCTTCATCATGCGCAAAACCGGCACGCTCCGCGGCAGGCGTCGCCAGCGGCGGTTGCGTTGCGAAAGTCGCTTCGAGGGCGGCATCCGGCGCGTAGGAGACGAGGTCCGTCGGAACTGCGCATTGACGCGCAATTTCTGTCGCAAGATCACCCATCGCAATGCGCAGCGCGGGCAGCGTCACTACGCGGGTCGATGGCATAAGGCCAGAATCCAGCGTAAGCGCATGCGCGAAATTGCGCGCACATTGTCGCACCGATTGCGCCCAGATCCTGCCCTGCGTTGAAACCGGGCAGGTAAATTCCTCGCCCGCCTTCAATGCGTGGAACAGGTCCGACATGAACGCCGATTTCATGCCCGAAGGCCCTTTGGGCCGCGCAAGGATGCCGGGCAGACGCACGCTCACCCCGTCGATCAGGCCGCGATTGGAAAACATCGCCACCGCGTCCTCCATCATCGCCTTGTGCCCCCCGTAGATCATCTTGGGAGAAAGCGGCGTGGTATCGTCGACCAGCGGCGGCAGCGGATCGCCGAACACCGCAATCGAACTGGCGTAGACGACGCGCAGGCCCGGATTGACCGCCGCCGCTTCCAGCAGCAGATCGTACATCGCATCGAGGTTGATCCGGCGCGAGGCGGCCGGATCAGCCTCGGCCGCGCCCCCCGGAACCGTGGCAAGATGGATCAGCGCGTCGCAGCCCTGCCCCAGTGCCGCGGCGCGCACCGCGCCATCGCCCAGGTCGCCGGCAACGCACCGAGCGTCCGAGGGCACGCCCCCCGCCGCGCTGTCGATCCCGGTAACCGTGTGACCGGCATCGACGAGCAGGCGGACTAGCTCTCGTCCGACGAACCCGCCGGCACCGGTCACCACCACGTTCACGCCGTCGGGCTCCTCAGAAATTGCCGGACAGGCGCAGGCCATAGGTGCGCGGTGCCGAGAAGTGGCCCACAGCCACACCGATCGGCGCGGCTTGCGGCGCAAGGTTGCGGCGCTTGCCCTCAATGTTGCGCACAAAGCCGGTCAGCGCCCAGCCACCATCCGCCGTCCGCAGGGTCAGCGAGGCATCGGTCGTCCAGTAGGCCGGGATGTTCTCGAAGGCGAGATATTCGAACCCGCCCCACTGGCGGTCGCGCCAGGCGGTATCGATATTGGCCACCAGCTCCAGCCTGTCGCCCAGCGGCACCACCTGTTCGGCTCCCAGATTCACCGTCCACTTCGGCGAATAGAGCAGCGGATTGCCCGAGCAGTTGAAGTCCTTGACGGGCGCGCCGCCAGCCGTGCCGCCAGTGAAGGTGAACGGACAGGCAAAGTTGTCGCGTGGGGCAGCGGTGAAGAGGTGCAGGTTGTCGTACTTGGCGTCGAGGTACTGGACCTTGGCGCTGAGCGCGGTGCCCCGCGCAGGCTTCACCTGCAGGTCGGCATCGATGCCCTTGATCGTGGCTCGGCCGGCGTTTTCGCTCGAGTTGATGAGCGTGCCCGAGGTATCGACCGTGAAGTAGGTGATCTGCTGGTCACGATACTTCCAGATGAAGGCTTCGAGGTTCAGCTGGGCCCGATTGTCGAAGAAGCGGTTCTTGGACCCGATGGTGTAGGCGGTAATGAACTCGGGCTTGTAGCGGGTGCGGCTCTCGCTCATCTGCAGGCCGCCCGCCCGGTAGCCGCTCTCCACCGTCGCATAGAGCAGGTTCTGGTCGGTCACGTCGAATTCCGCCGAAGCCTTCCACGTCACGCGCGAGAAGCCAAGCGTGTCCTTCACCGGGCTGTGCGTCTTGAGAATCGCGCCGACGCCGCTGAGCAGCGGAAAGACCTGCGGGTTGTTCTGGTTCGCGCTGTTGGCGGCGATCCAGCCGTTGGCCGCCAGCCAGTTGACCGTATCGGCAGAATTCAGGAAGTTCGGGTAATGAGGCACGTTGCCCGGCGTGGCGCAGCCGATCCCGAACGAGGCAGGCGGAGTCACCAATGCCGGCGGCAATCCGCCGCAGAACGTGATGAAGTTGTTGATCAGTCCGTCGATCGACTTCTTGTCATGCGTGTAACGCGCGCCGCCGATCAGGCGGAAACGATCCGAAACGTGCGCGGTCAGCTGGCCAAACGCGGCATAGCTGTCGGTCTTGTGACGATAGTCGATGATCGGGAGCACGAACTCCTGGTTGAACTGGTTGTTCGCGTCGATCTTCTCGTTGAAGAAGAACCCGCCGACGACATAGTCGACCATGCCCACGTTCCCCGCGAGACGCGCCTCGAAGCTGGTCTGGCGGATCTTCTCGTTGGTGTTCGCGGTGTTGAATGCCGGACCATAGAAGAAGGTGTGATCCTCGCTTTCACGATAGGCCGGAATGATCGTCACCTTGCCGATGCTGGTTTTCCAGTTCAGCTCGGCGTTGACGCCCCAGTAGGTGCTGTCCAGCCGCTGGTCGGCGTTCATCGAGCTGAGGAACGCAAAGGCCGGCCCGCCAAGGTTCTGCCGGCGGAAGGCGTTGGCCGCAGCGGTGTTGAAGCCTTCGCTGTCATCAAGGCCCGAAGGGAAGAAGTTGTAGCCTCCGGTGCCGTTGGGCGCAAAACCACCGATGTAGGTACCGCCGATGCCCTTGCCGCCAAGATGCGTGTAATCGGCACCGATGCGCAGCGAGAGGTCGCTCGAAGGCTCGATCAGGTACTGCGCACGCAGCGAGCCACGGTGCAGATCGTCGGTCCCGTCGCGATTGAAGCCATCACGGTCGGAATAGGCAGCCCCTAGGCGCAGGGCGCTGTTGGCGCTTACGCCGAGGTTGACATGCGCATCGACATCGACCGCATTGTAGTTGCCGTAGCCAAGGTTGAATCCTGCCGAGGTGCGGCCGATCTCGGGACGGGCGGGAATGATGTTGACCGCGCCGCCCGTGGCATTGCGACCATAAAGGATACCCTGCGGCCCCTTCAACACCTCCACGCGGGCAAGGTCATAGAAGGCCGCGCCGAACACGCCGCCGCCGCGGCCCAGCACTACGCCATCATAGCTCGGCGTTACGGCCGGATCGGTCCAGCTTGCCGTGGTGATGTTCCCCACGCCGCGGACGAAAATCGACGAGATGTTCCCGCCCGCTGCCGGAAACGAAATTGCCGGAACGGCCTTGGTGATGTCGATGGCATTGCTGATGCCGCGCTCGGAAAGATCCGCGCCCGACACGGCATCTATGGCCAGCGCCGCTTTCTGCAGCGTTTCTTCCCTGCGCTGCGCGGTCACGATGATTTCGCCCAGACCAGTGTCGTCGGACGGGGTCGATTGCGCTTCCTGCGCGAAGGCCGGCACGGCCAGAGCAAGGGCGGTGATGGCGGTTGTTCCAAGAAGTACCAGGCGCATAAGAATCCCTCCCCTATTGCTCGATATCGCTGTTGGCTGCCGGGATAGTGCCTGCTCGCCTGAAACGCCCGCTCCTTGTATCGATACTTTCCTATCGACGGTTCGAATGTATGCGCGGCAACACTTGCCAGCGTTGCGCGTCCCGAACCCCTGCCGGTCGATGGATACCTATCGACACTTCGAGTTTTCCCTGCCGGACAAGGCGCTCTATCCAACTGCAATGGCGGGCATATGCCTGCGCATTGGCAACGCAGATCGTGGGAGAAAACAATGGCAAACCGGCTTGCAGGCAAGATCGCCATCGTCACGGGTGCCGGAAACGGCATCGGCAAAGGCTGTGCGGAAATCTTCGCATCCGAAGGCGCAACGGTGATCGGGGTCGATCTCAAGGGGGCTGACCACGCCTGCGACCTGCTCGACGAAGCCGCCACCAACGCCCTCTTCGCCGAGGTCGGTGCGCAGCACGGCAAAATCGATATCCTCGTCAACGCCGCAGCCTTTGCCATCTTCGCCTGGATCGAGGACCTGACCTATGCCGACTGGAAAAGGACGCTCGATGCCGAACTCGACATCGTCTTCCTGCCCACCCGCGCGGCATGGCCCCTCCTCAAGGCAAGCGCGGCGGCGAGCGTGATCAATTTCGCCAGCGCCAATGCCTGGAAGGCGCTCGAAGGCTCGCCCGCGCTTGCCCACTGCGCTGGCAAAGGTGGCATCCTTTCCATGACGCGCCAGCTGGCCATGGAAGGCGCGCCGCACAACATTCGCGCCAATACCATCGCCCCCGGCTTCATCCGCACCGAATCCACCGGTCGCCATCTCGATATGCATCCGGAATTTCTCGAGATCGTGCTGTCGAAGAACATGCTCAAGCTGGTCGGCGAACCATCCGACATCGCATGGTGCGCCACCTGGCTTGCCAGCAACGAGGCGCGCTACGTCACCGGGGCAGATTTCTCGATCGATGCCGGTGCCACCGCCTGGTAGGATGCGAACCATGACCAAATACCTGATGAACACCTGGTATCAGGCCGGGTTTTCCGGCGAAGTCCCGGCAGGCGGCAAGCTCGCCCGCACCATCTGCGAAGTGCCGCTCGTCTTCTACCGCCGCGCCGAAGGATCGCTGACCGCGCTGGTAGACCGTTGCCCGCATCGCTTCGCGCCGCTCTCGGCGGGCCGGGTCGATGGCGACAACATCTTCTGCGGTTACCATGGCCTCGGCTTCGGCGCGGACGGCAACTGCATGCACAATCCGCACGGACCGATCGTATCGGCGCTGGCCGTGCGCAGCTTTTCGGTGGCCGAGCGGCACACGATCATATGGGTCTGGCTGGGCGATGCCGACGCCGATCCGGCGCTGATCCCCGATCTGTCGTACATCGACGAGACTCCGCCACAGGCCCGTATTTCCGGCTACATGCCCACCGCCGCGAACTACCAGCTGCTCAGCGACAACATCCTCGATCTCAGTCACGCCGACTTCCTGCACCCCGATACGCTCGGCGGCATCAACAGCACCGCGAAGACCACCAACCGGCAGGAGGGCGGCAAGGTCGTAGTCGACTGGTTGGCCGAGAACTGCGACCCGCCTCCGGCCTTCCGCGCCACCGTCCAAGGAGCCGGTCGCGCCGACGTGTGGACCGAAGTTGTCTGGCAGGCTCCTGCGGTGATGACTTTGGGCGTGGCTGCCGTGCCCGCCGGACAACCGCGAACCTGGCACGACGAGGGCTATACCCTGCACAACATGGTGCCGGAAACAGCCACGTCGACACACTACTTCTACTGCTCGACCCGCCGCTTCCGTGTGGACGACGAGGGCTTCAGCCAGTTCCTGCGCGGTGCGCTCGAGCAGGCCTTCGTGCAGGAGGACAAGCCCATGCTGGAAAGCCAACAGGCGCGCATCGGCAATACGGATTTCTGGTCGCTTGAGCCGGTTCTGCTCAAGATCGATGCGGCCAGCACCCGCGCCCGTCGCCTGCTCGCCCAGAAGATCGCAGACGAGGGCGCAGCACTGACCTGAAAGCGCGCGGCCGAACGTCCCGCCGGCGTCGATGGATTCCTATCCATTGTTCCAATTTGCCAGCCGGGACCGGCCCCTTCATGCATCGGCCATGACCGGGAAGAGCATCAGCAGCATCGCAACGGCGCTTGTCGTGGGCGGGGGTATCGGCGGAATGGCAAGCGCGATCAGCCTTGCCGAACGAGGGGTGATGGTCGACCTGATCGATCTCGACCCGGACTGGCGCGTCTATGGCGCAGGCATCACGATAACCGGCCCCACCCTGCGCGCCTATCGGCGGCTAGGCCTGCTCGACCAGATAAAGCAGCAGGGCGCGATCACCAGCAAGACCCGTCTGTTCCGCTATGACGGCACGCACATGTTCGATCTCGACGAGCCGGTAATCGAGGAAGGCCTGCCCGCCACCGGCGGGATCATGCGCCCCGTGCTGCATCACATCATGCAGCAGCGCGTGCGCGAACTTGCCATGCCGGTGCGCCTCGGCCTCACTGTCGCCGCGCTCGAAAACCGCGATGATGGCGTCGACGTGCACTTTTCCGATGGCGGTGAAGGCCGTTACGATCTCGTGGTCGGTGCCGACAGCGTGTTCTCGGCCGTACGCGATCTCGCCTTCCCGCATATGCGACCTGCCGTACCGACCGGGCAGGGATGCTGGCGCATCTCGATCCGCAAGCCGCCGGGGCTTGAAGCTGGCGAATTCTTTCTCGGCCATGCCAACCCCTGCGGCATCACCGCCTGTGCGCCCGACCACGTCTACATGTGGATGCTTACACCCCATGTCGAGCGCGAGACTTTCATGGACGAAGAGCAGCTCTTCGATACCCTGAAAGAACTGCTCAAGGACTTCGGCGGCAATGCCGGCTGGATCCGCGACAACATGACGCCCGAGGACTGGATCAATTACCGGCCCCTTGCTGCCGCGCTCCAGCCGAAGGACTGGTTCAATGGACGGATCGTGCTCGTCGGAGATGCTGTACACGCCACGACTCCGCACCTCGCGTCGGGGGCCGGTATGGCCGTCGAAAGCGGCATCGTGCTGGCCGAGGAGCTTGCGAACTCCAACCAGGTGGCGAAGGCGCTTCTTGCCTATCAGGAGCGCCGGTTCGAACGCTGTCGCGATGTTATCGAGACCAGCATTGCCGTAGGCAGGCTACAACTGGAGAATGGCGACCCGGAAGTTCATGCGCATATGCTTGAAGGCGCGCTACAACGCCTCAACGACCCATTTTGATCAGACAAAACGGGTATCGCTCACGATCGAACCGAAGTTGAATTGGCCCGGTTGTACCATCGGGGATGAAGTACGTGCCCCCAGCCCGCCGGAAAGGAAGATACCGCCAGGCGTCGCCTGCGAGATGATGCGAATCCAAGCTTCGGCCTCGGCCCGTGTATCGAAGGTAGCGGACACCGTCTCGACCTTGCGACGCAACTGGACGCACCACGATCTCTTTCTGCACCGACTATGATATAATCGAATCGTTCACCGTCGTTCATACAAGCCCGTCCCGCACATAGCGCGCAATCGCGAGGCCAGAGGTGAGGCCGGGGGACTCGATTCCGAACAGATTGACCAATCCAGCGCATCCGTGATCGCTCGGAAGCGAAATCACGAAATCGGCCGCGGGCTCGCCTGGGCCGCTGAGTTTTGGCCTGATCCCCGTATAACCGGGTTCCAGACGGTCAGGATCGACATCGGGCCAGATTGACTTTGCCGCCGCGACAAAGGCCGGTTTGCGGGTCGCGTCGAGATGATAGTCGACATGATCAATCCACTCGACGTCGGGGCCGAAGCGCGCCTGTCCGGCGAGGTCGAGCGTCAGATGAAGGCCCAGACCGCCGGGTTCGGGCACCGGATATATGAGATGTTCGAAAGGCGCTCGACCCGAAAGGGTGAAGTAGACCCCGCGCGCCAGATATAGCGGCGGAACGAAATGAGGATCGAGTCCCTCGATCGCGGATGCAAGATCCTGCGCTGCCAGTCCCGCTGAATTCACGAGCAATGACGCACAAAGAACGGCGTTGTCCTCGCCCTCTACGTAGATATGCCAGCTGTCTTCACGGCGCACGGCGCGTGTCACGCGGGTGCGCGGAACGAACAAAGTTCCATGCGCCTCCGCCTCGCCGAGCATGGTCGCCATCAGTGCATGGGAATCGACAATACCCGTCGAGGGCGAAAAAAGCGCCGCCGCGCAATCCAGACGCGGCTCTAACCGACGAGCACCCATCGCATCCAGAACGCGCAAGTCCAAAACCCCGGCGGCCGTCCCGGCGGCCAGGATCCGTTCGAGCACGGGGATCTGCTCTTCGTCCCGTGCAAAGATCAATTTGCCCAGCCGCTTGTGGGGAACTGCATGGCGGGCGCAATAGTCATAGAGTCGGTCCCGCCCTTCGACGCACAGCCGCGCCTTCAGCGAACCGGCTGGATAATAAAGACCGGCATGAATGACTTCGCTGTTGCGGCTGCTGGTCCAGCTGCCCTGGGTCGGCTCGCCATCCACCAACACCACTTCACGCCCTGAAAGCGCCAGCTCGCGCGCGATTGCGATCCCGACGACACCGGCCCCCACAATGATGGCATCAACTCTTTCCATCATCGCCTCATTAAAACTTGGATCGCTTCAAGTTTGCGGATGTCCGTCGTCAGGACATTTGGCGCAGGTCGTGGAGTAAATTAGCGGAGTGCGGGCCTCGTCTGGGGATTGACGTTAGGCGGCGAGCTTGCGGTGCTGCAAGCGCCGATGTTCGATGGTCTGTTTAGCCAATCCCAGCAGGCTGTTGCGGACCCCTGCGGAAGGGCGCTTGGCGGAGACGGAGGGATTCGAACCCTCGGTAGGAGTAATCCCCCTACGGCGGTTTAGCAAACCGCTGGTTTCAGCCACTCACCCACGTCTCCGGGAAGGCAGAGGCCGGGCTATAGCGAGCGCATGCCCTGCGATCAACCGCCTCGATCGCCTATCCGGATAATCATCACCGCGTTCATTGCAGCGACAGGCAAAAGCGGCTTTACCTGTGCCAAGGCAAGGCGGTTATCGGAGAGTGGCGATGAACTACGGCAAGGTGCTGGGCGTGGCGGTGATGCTGGCCCTTGGCGGAACGGGCGCTGCCCGGGCGCAGGTGCGCACCGTCGATCCCAACCAGGCGAACGACCTTGCGCCGGTACCTGCGAGCGAGGCCGACTATGGCACGAAGGTGGCCGCTCCCGCCGCGCCTGCACAGCCCGCTGCCCCGCAATCCACCGAGGCCGCTGCTGACACGGTGTCACGAGAGGCCGCCCCGCCGCCGCCCGCCGGTGCGCGGGCGCAGGCCGCCGATGCCGCCGCCAACAACACCTATGCCCAGGATGACGTACTCAGCGCCGCCGAAGGCGTGTTCGGCCGGGGCGCCGAGGGGCTTGCCAAGCTGGTCGAGAAAATCTTCAAGGAACAGGGGCGACCGAACGCCTATATCGCCGGCCGCGAGGCCGGCGGCGCGATCGTGGTGGGCGTGCGCTACGGCTCGGGCACTCTGTTCCACAAGGTCGAGGGGCAGATGCCGGTCTATTGGACCGGCCCGTCGCTGGGCTTCGATCTCGGCGCCAACGGCTCGAAGAGCTTCGTGCTCGTCTATAACCTGTTCGACAGCAACGACCTCTTCCGCCGCTATCCTTCCGCCGAAGGGGCGGCCTATGTCGTCGGCGGGTTCACTGCGACCTATTTGCGCCGGGGCGACGTCGTGCTGATCCCGATCCGGCTCGGCGTCGGCTGGCGGCTCGGCGTCAATGTGGGTTATATGAACTTCACCCGGGAATCGAAGGCGGTGCCGTTCTGAGGATCGCTCAGGCGGGCAGTCCGATCAGCGAGATCTGCCGGCCATAGCCCGGTTCGCCGCGATGGGTCGCGCGGCGAAAGCTGTAGAATCGATCGGGCTGGGCATAGGTGTCCTCGCCAAGTGCGATCACCCGCGCGATGCCGGCCGATGCCAGCCGATGCGCGACATAGGCTTCGATGTCGAACTGGGCATGGCCGGCCCGGCGCCCGTCCGCGAAGAAGCGCTCATTGGCTGGATCATCGTCCTCGAAACGCCGCACGAAAGCCTCGTCGACTTCATAGCTTGCGCGCGCGATGCAGGGGCCGATCGCGGCGGTGATCGCCGAACGCTGTGCGCCCAGCCTCTCCATCGCGTCGATGGTGCTATCGGTCACGCCCGAGATCGCACCCTTCCAGCCGGCATGGGCGGCGCCGATCACCCCTGCCCCCTTGTCGGCGAACAGCACGGGCACGCAGTCGGCGGTGAGGATGCCGAGCAGCAGGCCCGGCCGGTCGGTGACCAGTGCATCGGCATGGGGCCGTCCAGCATCGGCAAAGGGCTCGGTGACCGCGACGGCGTCTGCCGAATGAACCTGGTGGAGCGTGACGAGGCGATAGCCCGGAGCGATCGCCTCGACGGCGCGGCGGCGGTTCTCGACGATAGCGGCGCGATCGTCGTCGGAACCCAGCCCGACATTGAGCCCGGCGTGAATCCCTTCGGACACGCCGCCCTCGCGGCCGAGAAAGCCGTGGGGGAGATCGCCCAACGCATCGACGCGGATCGGCTTCACGCTCATATCGTCGCCTTCTGGATGAAGCCCGCAGCGACAGTGGCGGCTATGTCCTCGACGGTCACCTTGTCGACCCGCGCTGCGGGTGGCCCCGCATGGCAGCGCACGATCAGCGCCTCGACCTTGTCGGCCGGCCCGGCCACCACGGCTTCGACGGAACCATCGATCCGGTTGCGCACCCAGCCATCGAGGCCGAGTTCGTTCGCCTGATCGATCGTCCAGCCGCGATACCACACCCCCTGGACCTTGCCCTTGACGTGGATGCGCCGGGCAATCCGCCCCGGATCGGAGCTCATCCGCGCTGAGCCCGCTGCAGCAGCTTCTGGTCGGCGAGCACCAGCGCCATCATCGCCTCGACCACCGGCGCGGCGCGGATGCCGACGCAGGGATCGTGGCGGCCCTTGGTGCGGATGTCTGCGGCCTGGCCGTCATTGCCGATGGTCTCCACCGGCGTCAGGATCGAGGAGGTCGGCTTGAGCGCGACCCGCACCACCACTGGCTGCCCGGTCGAAATGCCGCCCGCCACGCCGCCGGCGTGATTGGCGAGGAACAGCGGCTTGCCGTCCTTGCCCGGCCGCATCGGATCGGCATTGGTCTCGCCGGTCAGCCGCGCCGCCGCGAAGCCGTCGCCGATCTCGACGCCCTTGACCGCGTTGATGCTCATCATCGCCGACGCCAGTTCGCTGTCCAGCTTGGCATAAAGCGGCGCGCCCCAGCCGGCCGGCAGTCCCTCGGCTATGCACTCGACAATAGCGCCCACCGACGATCCCGCCTTGCGCGCCCCGTCGACAATGGCTTCCCAGCGCTCGGCCGCCGCCCGGTCCGGGCAGAAGAACGGGTTCTCGTCGATCGCCGCGTCGTCAAAGAACGCCCGGTCGATCGCATCCCCGCCCAGTTCGACCAGGTAGGCGCGGATCCGGACCTCGGGAATCACCAGCCGCGCCACGGCGCCGGCGGCAACCCGCGACGCCGTTTCGCGCGCCGACGATCGCCCGCCGCCGCGATAGTCGCGAAAGCCATATTTGGCGTCATAGGCATAATCGGCATGGCCAGGCCGATAGGCGAGCGCGACTTCGGAATAATCCTTTGAGCGCTGGTCGACATTCTCGATCATCAGGCTGATGGGCGTGCCGGTCGTCTTGCCCTCGAAAACCCCGGACAGGATGCGCACCTGATCCGGCTCCTGCCGCTGGGTGGTGAAACGCGAAGTGCCCGGCCGGCGCTTGTCGAGCCAGGGCTGGATGTCGCCTTCCTTCAGTTCGAGCCCCGGAGGACAGCCGTCTACGACAGCCCCGATCGCGGGGCCATGGCTCTCGCCCCAGGTGGAGAAACGGAAAACGCGGCCGAAGGAGTTGTAGCTCATAGAGCCCCTCTCCCTTCAGGGGAGAGGGAGGGACCCAAGCCGGAGGCTTGGGAGGGTGAGGGTTCTTCTTTCAAGGCATTCATGATTGAAGTCAGTACCCCGTCCAGGTTGTCGCGCACGTCATTGTTCCAGAAGCGCAGCACGCGATAGCCCTGTTGCGCGAGAAAGGCCGTGCGTCGATCGTCATATTCCTGCTGCTCGGCATGTTGGCCGCCGTCGGCTTCGATCACGAGCCTCCGATCGAGGCATACGAAGTCGACAATATAGTTTCCAAGCCACATCTGCCGCCGGAACTTCGCGTCTTCGAGGCGTCGACCGCGCAGATTCGACCAGAGCAGCTTCTCTGCGTCCGTACAGAAGGTACGGAGCGATCTCAGCCGTTCGATCGGCTCGGTGCCAGGTGGTCGCTGCATTGAGCCTGCCCTCACCCTCCCGCCGCTGTGCGGCGGGTCCCTCCCTCTCCCCTGAAGGGAGAGGGTTCATTTGCTAAGCCAAGGCGATGTCCGGCGCGTCCTCGGCCTTCATGCCGATGACGTTGTAGCCTGCGTCGACGTGGTGGATCTCGCCGGTCACGCCGCTCGCCAGCTGCGACAGAAGATAGACGCCGGCCCCGCCGACATCGTCGATCGTCACGTTGCGGCGAAGCGGTGAGTTCAGCTCATTCCATTTGAGGATATAGCGGAAATCGCCGATCCCGCTCGCGGCCAGGGTCTTGATAGGGCCGGCCGAGATCGCATTGACGCGGATATTCTCCGGGCCCAGGTCCATCGCCAGATATTTGACGCTCGTCTCCAGCGCGGCCTTGGCCACGCCCATGACGTTGTAATGCGGCACGACCTTTTCGGCGCCATAATAGCTGAGCGTCAGCACCGAGCCGCCCTCGGTCATCATCGGGCGGGCACGCTTCGTCACCGCTACCAGGCTGTAGGCCGAAATGTTCATCGTCATCAGGAAATTGTCGAGACTGGTGTCGACGAACAGGCCGCGCAGCTCATTCTTGTCGGAAAAGCCGATCGCGTGGACCAGGAAGTCGATCGTCGGCCAGCGCTCGGCCAGCGTCGCGAAGGCGACGTCGAGCGCGGCATCGTTCGAGACGTCGCATTCGATCAGGAAGTCGGAGCCGACCTGCTCGGCCAGCGGACGCACGCGTCGCTCCAGTGCCTCGCCCTGATAGCTGAAGGCCATTTCGGCGCCCTGTTCGTGGAGTGCCTTGGCAATCCCCCACGCCAGCGAGCGATCATTGGCGAGGCCCATGATCAGCCCGCGCTTCCCCGTCATCAAACCCGCCACGACATCTCCCTTACTCGTTCGGCGCCGCCTCCTTTACAGAGCTTTCCGGGGTTTCCGCTAGAGCCGCGTTGAGATGAGCGCCGAAAACAAGCCCAAGCCCCACCAGCCAGAAGAACAGCAGCGTCACGATGACGCCCGCAAGGCTGCCATAGGTGCGGCCATAACCGCCAAATGCGCTCACCACGACGGGCAGCAGCATCGTCACCGCCATCCACCATAGGCCGGTAAACAGCGCACCCGGCCATTTCGGGCAGGGCGCATAGCGATATTTGGATGGAGTGAGCGTGGCGAACATCGCATAGAGCGCCCCCACCAGCATCAGCAGCGGCGCGATCCGCGACAGGTTGATCAGCGGCTGAAGGCTGGCGCCGACCGGCAGCAGCCGCCAGATGAACTGCTCGACGCCGGTAAGCACCACCTGCGCACTGAACGCCGACATGGTCAGGATCACCGAAACGATGATGATCAGGATCGAACCGGCGCGATAGTGCCAGAAGCCGCGGGACGGCTTGGTGCCATAGGCGCGATGGAGGATGTCGCGGATCGTCTCGACGAAGCTGCCGACGGTCCACAGCCCCACCAGCGCGCCCAGCCAGAGCAGGGCGCCGCTGTTATTGGCGGCGAGCACGTCGCGGATCGGCTGCGAGATCAGGTCGCGCACCGATATCGGGACAGTCCGCAGGAAGCCATAGACCGCATGCTGGACATCGGGCGTGCGTCCGAACAGCTGCGCCAGCGCCGCCATCACGATGAAGAAGGGAAACATCGTCAGCAGGGCCAGATAGGCGATGTTCCCGGCGTGGATGAAGCCGTCGTTATACACACCCAGCGCAGCGCGGCTGACGATCGTGTAGACCCGGCCGCCGGGGCGCATCTCCGCCAGATGCTTTTCGAAAGGACGACGCCGGCGCGCTTCGGGAGATTGGTCCGTTGTCAGAGCCGCGCTCCCTATTGTCCCACCCAGCTGGAAAGACTGTTACGCCGTCAAACGCCCAGATTGGCTCGCGGGTTGCGCTTGCCCTTTGCGGACCAATTCTCGACGAAGGCTTCCAGCTCGGCATCCTCGGCGGGAATGTCGATCATCACGGTGACAAGCTGGTCGCCGCGCGATCCATCCTTGCGGTAGAAGCCCTTGCCCTTGAGCCGCAGCGTCTTGCCCGAGCTGCTGCCCTTGGGGATGCCGAGCATCACCGCGCCGTCGACCGTCGGAACCTTGACCTTCGCGCCCAGCAGCGCCTCGTCGATCGCCACCGGCAGGTCAAGGCGGACATCATCCTCGTCGCGCCTGAAGTAGCGATGCGGGCGAATGTCCACGGTGATGATGGCGTCGCCATTGCCGCCAGGGCCGGCCTCGCCCTGTCCAGTCAGCCGCATCTGGGTGCCAGACTCGACGCCGTTGGGCAATTTGACGTCGATCGTCTTGCCATTGGCCAGCGTGATCCGCTTCGGCTTCAGCGCCGCGGCATCCTCGAACGGCACCGCCAGGCGATAGGCGATGTCGGGGCCCTTGGGCGGACGACCGCCGCCCTGGCTGCCGAAGCCGCCAAAACCGCCCGGTCGGCGCGCGCCAGCACCCGCGCCTGCGCCGCGCGAGCGGCCGAAAATACCTTCGAAGATATCGCCGAAATCGGCGCCATCGCCGGTGAACTCGTAGTTTGCCCCGCCTGGGCCGGCGCCGGGATTGAAGCCGCCGCCGCCGCCACGTCCGCCGAAGCCGAACGGCCCGCGCGGATTGCCCTGCTCATCGATTTCGCCACGGTCATATTGGGCGCGCTTGTCCCGGTCCGACAGCAGATCATAGGCCGCCGTGACATCGGCGAAGCGCTCGGTCGCCTTGGGATTGTCCTTGTTGCGATCGGGATGAAGCTCCTTGGCGAGCTTGCGATAGGCCTTCTTTATCTCGGCCTCGTCGGCGCCGCGCTTCACCCCAAGCTTCGAATACAGATCGGCCATAGTCGTCGTCGTCATCCTGCAATCGCACCCTGTTGCATTTATGCAACAGATCAGATGTGTACCGCCTCGCCATTAAGCAAGTGCAAATTTCATTTGCCGCAGGGCAACTCGGCCGGTCCGCTGGCGTTCTGCGACCGAAACCTCCCAACTACAAGCGAGTTACTTACCTATGGCGCCTTATCCGTGCCCTAACTGCAAGCGCCTGAACCATTTCGAGGTGCGCGTGTGCCCAGGCTGCGCCTTCACGCTGGGCTTCGACCCCGCGTCGGATGGCTTCCTGTTCCTCGGCGACGGCGCCACCACCTGGCGCGACGGCAACGGCGGAACCCATGACGTCGCGGTCTGCGCGAACAACAATGAATATGGCGTCTGCAACTGGCTGGTCTCGACCACCGACAACACCCCCTTCTGTCGCGCCTGCCGCCACAATCGCACGATTCCAGACCTGACCGTCCCAACCGTGCCCGAGCGCTGGGGCAGGATCGAGGAAGCGAAGCGCCGGCTGTTCCACACGCTGATCAAGCTGGGTCTGCCACTGGAAACCAAGGCCGAGGAAGTCGATCATATCCAGGGACTTGCCTTTGATTTCTTATATGACCCCTCAGCCGAGTTGCAGGGCCAGAGACAGGTCCTGACCGGCCATGACGGCGGCGTGGTGACGCTTAACCTGATCGAAGCCGACGATGTCGAGCGCGAGCGGATGCGACGGAGCATGGGCGAGCCCTATCGCACGCTCCTCGGCCATTTCCGGCACGAGGTCGGCCATCATTACTGGTCGCGGCTGGTCGAGCAGGACCCGCAGGAACTGCAGGCGTTCCGCTCCATATTCGGAGACGAGACGATCGACTATGCCCAGGCGCTGCAGGACCATTACGGCCCGAGCAGCCAGAAGGTCTGGACCGACGACTATGTAAGCTTCTACGCGACGTCGCATCCTTGGGAGGATTTCGCCGAAACCTTCGCTCATTATCTCCACCTGGTGGACACGCTGGCGACGATCGGCGGCTTCGACATGCGGATGGCGCCGTTTCCGGGGCCGGAGAGCCACCCTGGCGCCGTGGTCGACTTCGATTGCTATACCGCTAGCACGGACCAGCTGATGGCCGAGATGGTGCCTTACAGCTTCGCGCTGAACGCTGTGAACCGGAGCATGGGCCAGCCCGACCTCTATCCGTTCCGGCTGACGCCGGCGATCATGGGGAAGATCGATTATGTGAACCGCCTGGTCGCGAAGGCGGCGGGGCGGGGATAGGCCTTATCGTGTTCAACCCTACTCGATCGGCTCGACATCGACCGAAACATCGATCTTCTGCCCGTCCTGCCCTGTGAAGACCCCATCGATCGGCGCGACATCCGCATAATCGCGGCCCATCGCGGTGATGATGTGATCGCTGCCGACCATACAGGCGTTGGTGGGGTCGAAACCCAGCCAGCCCCGATCTGGCCCGCACCATATCACCACCCAGGCATGGGTGGCGTCGGCGCCGACCAGCCGCGGCTTGCCCGGCGGCGGCACGGTGCGCAGATAGCCCGACACATAGGCGGCCGGCAGGCCCACGCCCCGCAGCCCGGCGATCATGATCTGCGCGAAATCCTGGCAGACGCCGTGGCGCTTCTCGAAAGCCTCGGCGGGGGTGGTATCGACGGTCGTCGCGCTGCCGTCATAGGTGAAGCGGTCATGGATGCGCGTGGCGAGCGCCAACCCTGCCTCGATGATGCCGCGATGCGGATCGAGATGCTCCGAGCACCAGGCGGTAATCTCCGGACTGAGCGGGATGGACAGCGAGGGGTAGATATAATTGGCTGGACTCTCGACCCCCATGTCCGTCGTCGTCCGCGCCAGCACCGCGATCTCGCCGATGGTCGGATCGTCGACATGCGGCTTCGGCACGGGCCGGTCGACGCGGATGCGAAAGCTGCTCTCGATGCTGAGTTCGCGCGACGGCCGGTCCATCACCATCCGCGTTACATTGCCGAGATAGCCGATCGGCCGGGTTCCGGTGACGTGCGCAGCCGGGGACAGCTCCAGCACATAGTCCTCCAGCGTCTGCCCCCCCCATTCGACCGGCTGCAGCCTGAGATTGCACCGCGCGAAGCTGACCGGAAAGGCGTAGCGGAAGCGAGTCTTGTGGCGGACCTGATAGAGCATCAAGCGAGCGTCATACCGGACATCCGGAAGCCTTCGCTACCCTGCAGGAAGAAGCGGGCGCTGATCGCGTTGGACATCTCCGACAGCATGTTCTCGAGGCTGAGCATCATCTTCGAATCGAGCGCGTCCGCGCTGGTGGTGCGCGTCACCGCCTCGATACGATAGAAGATCGCGACATGCGGTTCGGCCATGCCGTCGTCACGGAGCGCGGGCAAGGCCTTGAGATGCTCGGAGATCCGCTCGATCTGATAGACAATGGCGCGCGGATTATAGGGATCGAGCGCAACCAGGTCGCGGACAGGCTCCAGCGCCAGTCCCATCAGATAGCGGGCGCGGTAGCTGATCTGGCTGTCGCACAGATCGAGCAAGGTGGTCAGGTCGTCGGCCGATGCGTCCTTGCCGCCGAAAATGCGGACCAGGCGGCAGCCCCACAGCGCTCGTTCGACCCGGCGCCCCATGTCGTGGAACCGCCAGCCCGCGGTTCGCCCCATATTTTCCGCCGCAAGGCCGGACAGCGCGGAGAAACGCTCCTGCAGGTCGACCGCCCGCGCGAGGGTCGCCTCCGCGTCTTCGGAGGTGGCATTGGCCAGCGGCGCATCGACCAGCCGCCAGACATCAGCCGACAGCCGGTCCCGCGTGCCGCTGGCGATCACGCGGGCATTGCGGATCAGGGTGGCGACGCTCGCCGGTCCCTCGCCGTCCAGCGCCAACCGCGCCAGTTCGCGCAGATCATGGGTTTCGCCGAAGCTGTGCTCGGGCGCGTCATCCTCTTCCTCGTCATGCTCGTCCTGCTGGGGCACGGCCGCTCCGGACGAGACGAGCATCGTGCCGAGCCTGTCCAACGTCAGCGGGAAAAGCGCGGCACCGCCATCGGCGACGATCGATCCGCCCAGCGTCGCGCGCACCAGCCGCAAGGTCGCCTCGCCGCGCTCGAGATAGCGGCCCAGCCAGTAGAGATTGTCGGCGGCGCGGCTCGGCAGGGTGCCAGGATTGCGCCGGATCGGCACCTTCTGGGGCAGCAGCGAGATCGGCTCGACCGCCTTCGACCCGACGATGCACACATCGGCCGAGAAAGCACCCTCGCCCATCACCGTTGCGCGCGCATCCGAATCGTCGCCGATCCGCGCGAAGCCGCCGGGCATCACCGTCCAGTTCCCCTGCCCGTCACGCGCGGCGAACACCCGCACCGTGAACGGCCGCGGCACCAGCTGTCCGTCCTGCACGACGGGGGTGGTCGACAGGTGGACATCCTCCTGCGCAACATAGTCATGGGGCCGCCGGTGCATGTCGGCCAGCAGGGTCGCGCGCTCGGCGCTGCTCAGCGTGGAAGCGAGCACCGGGCGGCCACGCGGCAGGCCCACCGGCGTTTCGGTGAAGGCCGGCGCGATCAGCATCTCATCGAGACGCGCCTCCACCTGCGCGCGCGGGGTCTCCTGTCCGCACCACCAGGTGGCGATGTTGGGAAGCGCCAGGTCCTCGCCCAGCAGACGTCGCGCCAGCGTGGGCAGGAAGGCTGCAATCGCGGTCGATTCGACCACGCCGGCGCCGGGAGCGTTGGCGATCACCGCCTGCCCCGCCGCCATCGCGTCCATCAGACCAGGGACACCGATCGCAGACGTCGCATCGAAGGCCAGCGGATCGAGCAGCCGCGAATCGATGCGACGCCACAGGGCGTCAACGCGCTTGAGACCCTCGATCGTGCGGACGAACAGGCCATCCTCGCGCACCGCCAGATCGCTGCCCTCGACCAGCAACAGGCCGAGATAGCGGGCGAGATGCGCCTGCTCGGCGTAGCTCTGGTTGTAGCGTCCCGGCGTCAGCAGGCCGATGCGCGGTTCCGACCGGCGGCATGCTGACGCCAGCCCCTCGCGGAATGCCGAGAAGAACGGCGCCAGCCGCTCCACATGCAGGCGGGTCTGTAGCGAGCCCATCAGGCGAGTCGAGGCGAGCCGGTTTTCGAGGGCATAGCCGGCTCCCACCGGTGCGCGGACATGATCGTCGAGCACCCGCCATTCGCCGCTGGGGTCGCGGCACAGATCGGCCGCGTAGATGTGGAGTCGATGGCCGCCAGGCGGCTTGATTCCGACCTGCGAGCGCCAATAGGCGCGGCTTCCCGTGACCAGCGCAGCCGGGATGGCGCCGGAGGCGACGAGCTTCTGCGCGCCGAATATATCGTCGAGCACCCGTTCCAGCAGCTCGGCGCGCTGCGACACGCCGGCGGCGATGATCGCCCAGTCGTCCTCACCGATCAGCAGCGGCATCGCCGACACCGGCCAGGGCCGTTCGCGTTCCTCGCCCGGCAGGCGGAAGGCCGTGCCGAGCTCCTGCACCTGGCGCGCCATGCGCTGCTGAAGCAGGTCGAGCCGGCCTTCGCTCAGCCGTCCGACGCCGTCGAACAGCGCGTGCCACCATTTGGCGCCGCGCCCGACGTCGCCGCGCAATGCATCGGCTCTTCCCGCCTTGCCGATATAGCTGTGGAGCCAACCATCCCCGAGGCTCGGCATGCCTGGCAGTTCCGCCATCATATCCCCCTGCGCGACGGCCATTACCAGTTGGGCGGCGTGCGAAGGTCGAGTGTCACCGGGAACTCGCTGGCCCGTTCGGTCATCGGGATCGTCACCGGGCCGGGCGTGTGGCCATGGCCCTGGAAGCGCGCGCGACGGCGCGCCTCGGCCTCGAGATCGTTGATCGGAATGGTGTCATAACTGCGTCCCCCCGGATGCGCGACATGATAGACGCACCCGCCTAGCGAACGACCATTCCACTTGTCGAGCAGATCGAAGGTCAAAGGGGCATCGGCATCCAGCAGCGGGTGGAGGCAGTTGGCCGGCTTCCACGCCTTGTAGCGCACACCGCCGACCGCTTCGCCCGGCACGCCGGTAGGCGTCATCGGCACCGCACGGCCGTTCACCGCCACGATATGGCGGCCCGGCACCAGGCCGCTCGCCTTCACCTGTAGCCGCTCGGTCGAGCTGTCGACATAGCGCACCGTGCCGCCGATCGCACCGGTTTCGCCCAACACATGCCAGGGCTCGAGCGCATGCGCGATCTCCAGGGTCACGCCGCCTGCCGAGACCGTGCCGTGAACCGGAAAGCGGAACTGGCGCTGCGCCTCGAACCAGGCTGGATCGAAATCATAGCCGGCGTGGCGCAGGTCGGAGAGGACCTCCATGAAATCGGCCCAGACGAAATGCGGCAGCAGGAAGCGGTCGTGCAGGGCGGTGCCCCAGCGCACCAGCCCGCCTTGCTGCGGTTCGCGCCAGAACCAGGCGGCGAGCGCGCGGATCAGGAGTTGCTGGGCCAGGCTCATCTTCGGTTCCGGCGGCATTTCGAAACCGCGGAACTCGAGCAACCCCAGCCGGCCCGTCGGCCCATCCGGCGAGAACATTTTGTCTATACATATCTCGGTGCGGTGGGTGTTGCCGGTGACGTCGACCAGCAGGTTGCGGAACAGCCGGTCGACCACCCATGGCGGCGGCGTCTCGCCCTGGCCCGGCATCGGCACCTGAGACAGCGCGATCTCGAGTTCGTACAGCCCGTCATGGCGTGCCTCGTCGATACGCGGTGCCTGGCTGGTCGGACCGATGAACATGCCCGAGAACAGATAGCTGAGCGCCGGATGGCGCTGCCAATAGAGGATGAAGCTCTTGAGCATGTCCGGCCGGCGGATGAACGGCGAGTCGGTCACCGAACGCCCGCCGAGCACGATGTGGTTGCCGCCGCCGGTGCCGATCGCGCGGCCGTCGATCATGAACTTGTCGGCGGTCAGCCCGGTCTCCCGCGCCAGCTCGTAAAGGCCGGTGGTGATGTCGACGGTCTCGGCCCAACTCGCCGCCGGCTGGACGTTGACCTCGATCACGCCCGGATCGGGCGTCACCTTGAGGACGTTGAGGCGCGGATCGGGCGGCGGGCCATAGCCCTCGATCCGCACCGGAACGCGGGTGCGCTGGGCGGTCGCCTCGATCTCGGCGACCAGTTCCAGATAATCCTCAAGCTTCTCCGTCGGCGGCAGGAACACCGCGATATAGTCGCCGCGCGATTCGGCCGTCATCGCGGTGCGGACCGCGCCCTCGATGATCTTCTGTTCCTGGCGCGCCTGCGCCGCGGTGCCGCCGGCCGCAGGCGCCACGGTCTCGGCCCGCTGGGCCGGCTCTTCGCCGCGCGCCGGCTCGAAAAGCGGCAGCGGCCCGCGCGGCTCGGTGGTGTCCTGGACGTGGAGATAGGGATAGTCGGCCGGCGGCACATAGGGGAGCGAGCCGAGCGGCAGGCGATAGCCGATGGCGGCGTCGCCGGGCATGACGAACAGCTTGCCGCGCCGCACCTGCCAGCGTTCCGATCGCCAGCGCCGCGGCTCGGGCGCCTGCGCCGCCTGCCAGCGCTGGATCGGCAGGACATGGCCGACCGGCTTGCTCAGGCCATGCTCGAATGCCTTGACCATGCGGTGCCGCGCTTCGGGGTCGTCGATCATGGGATCGGTCGGATCGACATTTTCCGGGAGCTGGGCTTCCTTGACCGCCCATTCGATGCCGTCCTCATAGGCTTCCTGCACCATCTCGGCGCCGACCCCGAGGCTCTCCGCGATCTCCGCCAGGAAGGTGCCGGCATCGTCGCTGGTCACCGCCTTGCCGGTGTCGCTTCCCGCGATCAGGCTGGCATCCTTCCAGACCGGCACGCCATCGGTGCGCCAATAGACCGAATAGCCCCAGCGCGGCAGGCTTTCGCCCGGATACCATTTGCCCTGGCCATGATGGAGCATGCCGCCGGGCGCATAGCGCTCGCGCAGCTTGCGGATCAGCCGGTCGGCATAGCCCGCCTTGGTGGGACCGACGGCGTCGCCGTTCCATTCGGGCGCCTCGGGATCATCTAGCGCGACAAAGGTCGGCTCGCCGCCGGTGGTGAGCCGCACATCCTGTGCCACCAGGTCGGCGTCGACCTGCTCGCCCAGCCGATCGAGCGCATCCCAGCGCGCGTCGGTGAACGGCTTGGTGATCCGCACCGCCTCGGCGATGCGCTGGACGTTCATGTCGAAGTGGAAGTCGACATGGGCGGGTTCGAGCACCGCGCCCTCGATCGGCGTAGCCGAGCGATAGTGGGGGGTGGCGGCGAGCGGGATATGCCCCTCGCCCGCGAACATGCCGGAGGTCGCATCCATGCCGATCCAGCCGGCGCCGGGCAGGTAGATCTCGGCCCAGGCGTGGAGATCGCAGACGTCCTGCGACACGCCCTTGGGCCCTTCGATGGGAATGATGTCCGGTGTCAGCTGGATCGAGTAGCCCGACACGAAGCGCGCAGCGAGGCCAAGCCGCCGTGCGGCCTGGACCAGCAGCCAGGCAGAGTCGCGGCAGCTGCCGGTGCCGATCGCCAGCGTATCCTCCGGCGTCTGCACGCCGGGTTCGAGCCGGATGACATAGCCGACGCGTTGATTGATCGCGATGTTGAGATTGCCGAGAAAATCGATCGTGCGGATGCGCACATCGGCGAACTGCGCCACGAACTCGTCGAACAGCGGCCCCTGCGGCTCGAGTTCGAAATAGGCGGCGAGATCGGAAGCGAGATCGGGCGCATAGGTAAACGGGCGTTGCTCGGCATAATCCTCGACGAAGAAGTCGAACGGATTGATCGCGACCATGTCCGCGATCAGATCCACGGTCACCGAGAACTCGTTGGTCCGCTCCGGAAAAACGAGCCGAGCCAGCCAGTTGCCGTGCGGATCCTGCTGCCAGTTGATGAAGTGGTTCTCGGGAACGATCCGCAGCGAATAATTGTCGACCGCGGTGCGGCTGTGCGCCGCCGGCCGTAGCCGGATCACCTGGGGCCCGAGCACGACCGGGTGATCGTAGCGATAGACTGTCTTGTGGTGCAGAGCGGCCTGAATCATGGCTGACAGAGTCAGCACATCCCTTTGTGCGGTGCAATAAGGACTTGGATTTTCCCGACGACGTAAAACTCAGACCGCTCGGGTCAGCTCCGCCCATCCCGGGAAGAGCGACGCCGCCAGCAGCACGGCCATGCCGATATTGAAGGCCCGCAGCGCCGACGGGCGGGTGAACAGCCGGCGCACCACGGTGCCGCCGCCGGCCCACAACATGATGCAGGGGAGGCCACAGGCCGCGAGCACCAGCGCCACCAAGGTCACGTCTGCGATCAGGTGGCCGGGCCGCGAGAAGCTGGTCGCAGCGCCCAGGCTCATCGCCCAGGCCTTTGGGTTGACCCACTGGAACGCCGCTGCATCGAGGAAGGTCAGCGGCTTCGCCCGCGGCGAGGCCACGCCCATGCCGGCCGACGTCGCGATCCGCCACGCAAGGTAGAGGAGATAGGCCGTGGAGACGAGGTGCAGCGTCGTGTAGAGCCACGGCGCCCCGGCGATGATGCTGGCCAGGCCGAACCCCAGCAACAACACCATGACCACGCAACCGATGCTGATCCCGAAAATATGCGGCAGCGTCAGGCGAAAGCCGAAGGTCGCGCCGGAGGACAACAGCATCATGTTGTTCGGGCCGGGCGTCACCGTCGATGCGATGCAGAAGGTGCAGAGTGCGAGAAGCGTATCAGGTGCCATGACTATCGTCGCAAGCACATGGCGAGACGGTACTGGGCGTCGATCATCATTCGCCGTCCTTCTGGCCGCGCATCGGGCCCGGCCGAGGCGAGCGCGGCGGCGGAAACGACGGCTGCGAAACCGATCAGCAAGAAGCTAGCGAGGGCTGTCATCCATATCTGTCTCATTGTCCCTATCCTGTTTGGGATTGACACTCGCCAATTGCGATCTACTTTGTCATATGTCAAAGGCGATATTGTCATTGTGACATTATAACTGCAATCTGGATGCCCGATGACCTGGACTCCCGTTCTCGATGATGATGCTGAGACCGTGTCCGGCCGGCTGCTCGCGGCCCTGCGGCGCGATATCGACGAAGGCCGCCTCACGCCGGGCACCCGGCTGCCCCCGCATCGCGAGCTTGCGCACCGGCTGGGCATCGGCATCGGCACGGTCACCGCCGTCTATGGAGAAGCGGCGCGGCAGGGCCTGCTGACGGCCACGGTAGGACGCGGAAGCTTCGTGGCCGATACCGCGCCTCGTCCCGGCCGCACGGATGGTTCGATCGATCTCGCCCGCAACCTGCCGCCGCTCGCGGCAAGCCAGCGGCGCTTCGCAGCCACGCTCGCCAAGCTGAGCAAGCGCGGCGATATCGCGCAGTTCCTCGATTATGCGCCACCGGGCGGCTATGAGGCGCACCGCCGCACCGCCGCCAACTGGCTGCGGCGGGTGAGCGGTCTTGCCGATGCCCGTGCCGACCGGCTGGTCGTCACCAGCGGCGCCCAGCAGGCGATGACGCTGGCGCTCGATACGCTGTGCCGCCCCGGCGACACGGTCATGACCGAAGCCGCCACCTATTTCGGCGTCCGCTCGATCGCGGGCGCCGGCGGCTACCGGACACTGGGGCTGGAGATGGACGAGCAGGGCCTGCTCCCCGATGCGCTCGACCGGGCCGCCGCCGGAGGCGCCCGGGTGCTCTACACGCTACCGACCCTTCAGAACCCGACCGGCCGGATCATGGGCGACGCCCGTCGCGCCGAAATCGCCGCGATCGCGCGCGCGCGTCAGCTGTGGATCGTCGAAGACGACCTTTATTCGGCCTTTGCTATCGGCAATGCGCCGCCCCCGCTCAGCAGCTATGCGCCGGAGCGCTGCTTCTACATCAACGGCACCTCCAAGGCGCTCGCGCCGGGCCTGCGCGCCGGCTATCTGATCCTGCCCGACGACGATCATCTCGATCGGGTGCAGCGACTGATCCTCGCAAGGGTCTATGCGCCCGCCGCGATGGGAGCGCTGATCGCCAACCAGTGGATTGAGGACGGCGCGGCGGACGAGATCGTCGCCGAGGTCCAGGCGGAGATGGCGGCACGCGGCAGGATGGCCATCGAGCGCCTGGGGCCGGCGATCAGCCCGCCGGGCGATCCGCGCTGCCCGCATCTCTGGCTGCCCATGCCGGAGCTGGAGGCCGAGCGCATGGTGGCGCGCGCGATGCGGGCCGGCGTCGAACTCACGCCGCCATCGGCGCCGCTGGTCGATCCTTCCTCGATCTCCGGCGTGCGCCTTTGCCTGGGCGTGGCGATGGACCAGGCGCAACTGGCGGTAGCGCTGGATCGGGTGGCGCTGGCGCTGGACGGGGGCCGGTCCCCTGCCGCATCGGCGGTCATCTGATCCCATCCCAGCCGGCGGTGGATATTTGCCATGCGCGCACTAGAAGACAGACCATGACAGACTTCCCCCTCCCCCTGTTCGACAGCTGGTTCGCCGAGGCGCGCCAGGCGGAACCCAATGATCCTGAAGCGATGGCCGTTGCGACCGTCGGTGCCGATGGTCGACCGTCGGTCCGAATGGTCCTCCTGAAGGGCCATGATGAACGCGGCTTCGTATTCTATACCAACTATGAAAGCCGCAAGGCCGAGCAGCTGATGGAAAACAGCCGGGCCGCGCTGCTCTTTCACTGGAAGTCGCTGCGCCGCCAGGTTCGCATCGAGGGACCGGTCAGCAAGGTGAGCGCCGCGGAGGGCGACGCCTATTTCGCAACCCGCTCGCGCGATTCGCAGCTCGGCGCCTGGGCATCGGACCAGTCGCGCCCGCTCGATAGCCGCGCCACCTTCGAGGCGCGCTACCAAGCGATCACCGAACGCTTCCAAGGCGCCGATGTACCCCGCCCCCCGCACTGGTCGGGCTTTCGCGTCGCGCCGGAGCGGATCGAATTCTGGCAGGATCGCGCCCATCGGCTTCACGAACGCCGCCTGTTCACCCGGGACGGCGACGGCTGGACCGAGGGCCTGCTCTACCCATGACGCTCGCCCCCAACGTCCGCGCCGGGATGGCCTCGGTCTCCGTGGCGCTGTTCCTGATCGGCCTGAAGGGCTATGCCAGCTGGACCACCGGCTCGGCGGCGATGCTCGGGTCGCTCGCGGATACCGGACTGGACCTGATCGCCTCGCTGGTAACGCTCTACAGCGTCCGCCTCGCCGCGACCCCGGCGGACCGGCAGCACCGGTTCGGCCATGGCAAGGCCGAGGCGATCGCCGCCTTTTTCCAGGTCGTGCTGATCAGCCTGTCGGCCTTCTGGATCACCACCCATTCGATCCAGAAGCTGATCGCGGGAGTACGGCCGGCCGATGCCGAAGCTGGCATCCTGGTGTCGCTGATCGCACTGGCGCTGACCCTGCTGCTGGTCACCTACCAGCGGCGCGTCGTGGCGCAGACCGGATCGCTCGCGATCAGCACCGACAACATCCATTACCAGAGCGATCTCCTGCTCAACGCCGCGGTCATCGCGGCGCTGGCCGCTGAACAGTTCATGGACATCCAGGGTGCCGACGCAGTGGCCGGCATCGCTATTGCCGGATGGCTGCTCTACGGCGCCTACACCGCGTCGCGCCAGGCGATAGACCAGCTGATGGACCGGGAATGGCCCGAGGAGCGCCGCCGCGCCTTCGTCGAAGTCGCCAATCGCCACCCCGAACTGCAGGGTATCCATGACCTGAAGACCCGCACCGCAGGCCATCATGACTTCGTGCAGTTCCATGTCTGGGTCGATCCGCTGATGACCATCGGCGATGCGCACCGGGTGATGGACGAAGTCGAGGACAAGCTGCGCGAGGCGTTCCCCGGCGTCGAAATATTGATCCATCCCGATCCTGCCGGACATGTCGACGGCAACGAGGAGATGCAGTCTTGAAAATCCCGTTCCAGCAGGTCGACGCCTTCGCCGACCGTCCCTTCACCGGCAACCCGGCCGCGGTGATGCCGCTCGAGGCGTGGCTCGACGACGCGACGCTCCAGGCCATCGCCGCCGAGAACAACCTCGCGGAGACAGCCTTCATCGTGACATGGCTCGGCGACGACGCCGATTTCGAGCTGCGCTGGTTCACGCCGGAGATCGAGGTGGCACTGTGCGGCCATGCGACGCTGGCCGCCGGCCATGCCCTCCTGTCGTCCCGGACATCGGTCGACAAGGTGCGCTTTGCGACCCGAAAGGCCGGCATCCTCGAAGTGGCGCGCGACGGCGACGGCTACAGCCTGGCCCTCCCGGCATGGGAAGTCGCGCCAAAGCCGCTACCCGATCATGCTGCGGTACTCGGCGGCACCCCGACGGAAAGCTATTGGCGCGACGGCGGCTATGCTGTCTTCCTATATGGCAGCGCGGCCGAAGTGCACGATCTTTCGCCTGATTTCAGGAAGATGCGCAGCTTTGGCGATATCCTGTTCATGGCGACGGCGCCCGGCGACGAGACCGACATCGTCAGCCGCGTCTTCGCTCCCGGAGCGGGTATCGACGAGGATCCTGTGACCGGTTCGGCGCATTGCATGCTGACCACCCTTTGGGCGAAGCGCCTCGGGAGGGAGAGGTTCAGCGCCTATCAGGCATCGGCGCGTGGCGGCTATCTGAGTTGCGCGCTGAAGGGTGACCGGGTGGTGCTGGGCGGCAAATGCGCGACGGTGATCGAGGGTGTGTTCAATCTGAGCTGATCGTCAGCCCGGCTCGAGTTCCGCTGCCACGGTTTCGCGGATCCAGCCGCCACCTAGGACGCGATCGCCCGCATAGAGCACGGCTGCCTGTCCGGGGGCGACCCCATATTCGGGCTGCTCGAACCGGACGACACCTCCCTCGAAGCGCGCCGGCACCGGCTTGGCGAGCGAGCGCACCTTTGCCGTCACCGGTCCGGCATGGCCCTCGCCGATCCAGTTGAGGTCGTCGAGTGCCGCTGCCGACACTGCCAGCGCGCGGCGCGGGCCGACGACCAGGCGTTTGGTGGCGGGCTCCAGCCGCACGACATAGAGCGGCTCCGGGCTGCCGCCGATTTCGATGCCGCGACGCTGTCCAACCGTGAAGTGGATCAGCCCCTTGTGCCGCCCAAGCACCCTGCCCTCCAGATTCACGATCTCGCCCTCATCGGCAGCTTCCGGCCGCAACCGCTTGACGATACTCGCATAATCCCCATCCGGCACGAAGCAGATGTCCTGACTGTCCGGCTTGGCGGCGACGCCAAGGCCGAGTTCCGCGGCGATCGCCCGGACACGCGGCTTCGGCATGCCGCCCAGCGGGAAACGCAGATAGTCGAGCTGCGCCTGGGTCGTGGCGAACAGGAAATAGCTCTGATCGCGCGCAGGATCCGCGGCACGGTGCAGTTCGGCCCGCCCCCCGGCTCCGATCACGCGGCGCACATAATGGCCCGTCGCCAGGCAGTCCGCACCGAGATCGCGAGCGATGCCGAACAGGTCAGTGAACTTGACCCCCTGATTACACCGCACACAGGGGATCGGCGTGCGCCCGGCGGCATATTCATCGGCGAAATCGGCAATTACCGAATCCCGGAAACGACTCTCATAATCAAACACATAATGGGCGATGCCGAGCCTGTCGGCGACGGCCCGGGCATCACGGATATCCTGCCCGGCACAACAGCTGCCGCTCCGGCCCACGGCGGCGCCGTGATCATAGAGCTGGAGCGTCACGCCGATGGTCTCGGCACCGCTTGCGGCGGCAAGCGCGGCTACCACCGAACTGTCGACACCGCCCGACATGGCGACGACGATGCGCGCGCCCTTCAGCGAGGTGCCGTCGCGACTTTCGATCTGGAACTCAGGATTCATCGGGCGCCCATAGCAGCTGCCGGCTAAGCTCGCAAAATCGATTGGAAAATGACTAAAGATTCCTCCCGGTCCGTCGTTTCTTGTGCTGAGACGGAAAACGGGACTCGCCAGCATGAAGTTCAGGATCGACGAATTCCGCATCAGCGACGCCAGGCCGGCGGAAGCACCGCTGGATTTCACTCTGTTGTGCGAACAACTCGCCGCCCTCCAGGCGGAGACGCCCACCGCACGGCTTGCACGTCACAACGGCGCTCCCACCGAACATCATGATCATGCCCACCGGGCGGCCGCGATCCTGCTGGCCGCGCCGCGCACCGATGCCGTTGGCGGGCTCGGCGTGCAGGGCAGCTTCCATGCCGGCGCCGCCGCGCGCGTCGGTGGCGGGGCGCGTTAACGAAGATGTTCCCGCCATTTACCGTCTCACGCAAAGATTCCTTGATTGCGGACCGCCAAGACCGTGTCGGGGAATGAGTCTGGGTCGCATGACCATGTTTGGGGTAACGTATGCTTGAAAATCAGAAATTTCGTCCGCATCAGGTTATCGGCCCGCTGGGTGAACCGCTCACGCTGGACTCGCTGCCGCCGGCCGGAACGACCCGCTGGGTCGTGCGCCGCAAGGCCGAAGTCGTGGCGGCCGTCAATGGCGGCCTGCTGAGCGCGGACGAAGTTTGCGATCGTTATAATCTGAGCGTCGAGGAGTTCGCCAGTTGGCAACGCGCGGTCGACCGCTCAGGAATGCCGGGGCTGCGCGTTACCCGCATCCAGCATTATAAATCGCTGTACGAGCGCCAGCAGAAATATTGATCGGGCTTTCCGGTCGAGACAGGACCCGCTGCCCGCAAGGGCGGCGGGTTTTCTGTTTCAGGCCGACAACAACCCGTCCGGATGGGCGCAAAAGGAACAAGAGGCGGGGTTCGAACGTAGTGCGTAACGATGGCTTTCGACATGATCGAGAGCCTATGACAACGGCAGGAGGACTCGATGAACCTTATTATCTTCCTTATCGTGGGCGGCATCATCGGCTGGCTGGCCAGCATTCTCATGCGCACCGATGCGCAGCAGGGCATCATCCTGAACGTGATCGTCGGCATCATCGGTTCGTTCATCGGCGGCGTGCTGTTCGGCCCAACCCTTGGCGCGGGCGGAATCTATGGCTGGCTGAGCGCCTTCCTGGGCGCGGTGATCCTGCTGGCAATCGTCAATCTCGTCCGCCGCGGCGCGATGCGCTAAGCTTCCGCAAATCTCTGACGCAAAGCCGCCGGGGCTATCTCCGGCGGCTTTTTCATGCCCGATGATTTCGCCGTGGCGCGGCTGGCGGTTGCAAGCCTCTCGACAGAGCCCGGCCGTAACGCCAATCATGGCATCAATCGTTCGGGGCATCATCACCTATGACCAGTCGCGCCAAGCTCATCGCCTACGGCTTGCCGAGGCAGCCGCTCGAAATTCGCCCGGCTCCCTATGAGCGCGACTGGATGGACGCGACCGACCAGCGTTATGCCTATCGCTGCCTGCCGCTGACGATCGCCAATGCCCATGGCTGGGAGATTCTCTGCCCCGCCGGATTTTCCGCCTGGTGGGACGGCAGCCGGACCTCCGACGCGATCCGCATCACCCCCGACGACGAAAACCACAAGCCGGCGATCAGCCATTTCGGCTATGGCGTCCTCACCTTCCACATTCCGGCCGTGTTTCGCACCGATGCCGGATATGACCTGATGGTGCAGGGCCCAATCAACCGGCCCAAGGACGCCATCGCGCCGCTGTCGGGCATGGTCGAAACCGACTGGACCCCCTTCACCTTCACGATGAACTGGCAGTTCACCCGGCCCAACACCGTGATCCGCTTCGAGCAGGGCGAAGCCTTCTGCCATGTCTTCCCGGCCCGGCGCGGCGAACTGGAGAAGATCATGCCCGAGGTGCGGCCGATCGCCGACGAGCCGGAGTTGAAGGCGGCGTTCGACGCCTGGACCGCGAGCCGCGCCAATTTCCTCGACGGGCTCAGGAAGCCCGATTCCGAGGCTTCGGCCGCGAAGTGGCAGAAACATTATTATCGCGGCCAGAACCTCGATGGCACCGGTATCGCCGCCGACGATCACCGCACCAAGATCCGCCTCCAGCCCTTCCGAAAGAGCGAGGAAAGCGACGGGGGGTGAGGCGCGGTTCATCCGTCCACAGATGAACCGCGCGATAGAGTGCTAATTCAGTTCGAACGTCACCGAGACGCTGATCGCGACCTTCTGCTCGCCCGCCTCGATGGAGGAATCCGCCGACTCCTTGGCGCGCGCCATCATCATTTGCATCGGACGGGGTATGGCGTCGTAGCTGCCCTCGCTGATCGCGACGATCCGCGTGACCCGCAACCCCGCCGCTCGGGCATAGAGCGCCGCCCGCGCCCGCGCCGCGGCGATTGCCTTTTCGCGGGCCTGATCGAGCAACGGCTCCGGCCTGTCGATCGAGAGCGCCGGGCCGTCGATCTGGTTGGCGCCGGCCGCGACCAGCGAGTCGAGAATCGGCCCTGCGGCCTTGATATCGCGGAAGCGCACGCTCACGCGGCTCGACGCCTGATAACCCGTGATCACCGGCGGCTGATTGTCGGCATAGCGATATTGCGGATTGAGGCTGATCGCGGTGGTCTGGATGTCCCGATCGGCAACGCCGGCCTTGCGGATAGCGGCCACCGTAGCAGCTGTGCGGCGCGCATTATCGCTCATCGCCGTCGCCGCGGTAGCCGCCTGGGTGACGACTCCTGCGCCGATCGTGGCGATGTCGGGCACCGCGCTCACCTCGCCGCTTGCGATCACGTCCAGCCGGGTGCCGGCCATCGGCGGACGCATGGTCGCTTCAGCCGGCTCCTGCGCCGCCGCCGGGCCCATCAGCGCCAGCGCCAGCGGCACCACGAGGGCAATGTTGCGGGTGTTATCTCCCATTTCGGTTTAGCTCCTGCTTTGCCGCCCACTTCGCGACGTGCTAGGGATATATCGATCATCGCTGCACATGGGCTGAACGCCTTACGGGTGCGAAATGATCCAAGCTCTGGCTCGATGAGGGTGATATGGCGCCGTGCCCTTGAGCGAGGTGACATATTGATATAATACAGTCCGATCGTCATCAGGGCTCGATGGGCCGGCAGTGGAAAGCGTATGGGGATGAACGTCGAATCCGGCATCCAGTCTGACTATAAAGTATATGATTATGATGGCGGCCGGGCTCGACGGCGGCGCCTGATCATCATCGCTGCGGTGATCGCCGTGCTGCTGCTGGCGGTCTTCATCGGTATCGCCATGTTCGGCAAGAAGGACGCAGCGCCACCTCCACCACCGCCGGGCGTAACCGTCATCGTTCCCGGTCGCACCGATATCGCCGCCGCCATCAACGCGACCGGTACGCTGTTCGCGAAGCGCGAGATGCCGGTGGGCGTCGCTGGAGAAGGCGGCATGGTCCAACGCGTGCTGGTCGAGCCGGGCGACTGGGTCGCCGCAGGCCAGACGCTTGCCGTTATCGAGCGCTCGGTCCAGGCGCAGGAAGCCAATTCGCTCGCCGCCTCGGTGCGCGTGGCGCAGGCCGATGCCGCTCTGGCGCAGGCCGAGCTCGATCGCGCCAAGGCGCTGGTCGCGCGCGGCTTCATCTCCAAGGCCGATATCGACCGCAAGACGGCGAGCCGCGACGCCGCGGTCGCCCGGGTCGCGGTGGCCCGCGCCCAATATGGCCAGACGCGGGCCCAGATCGGCCGTCTCGACATCCGTTCGCCCGCCGCCGGCCTGGTGCTCACCCGCGCCGTCGAGCCGGGCCAGGTTGTCAGCCCGTCCAGCGGCGCGCTGTTCCGCGTCGCGAAGGGCGGCGAACTCGAAATCCGGGCGCAGCTGGCCGAGCAGGATCTCGCCAGGCTCAAGGTGGGCGACACCGCGCAGGTAACGCCCATCGGCGGCACGCGCGCCTTTCCCGGCACGGTGTGGCAGATCTCTCCCGTGATCGATCCCCAGACCCGCCAGGGTGTCGCGCGCGTGCAGATGCGCTACGATTCGGCCCTTCGCCCTGGCGGATTCGCCTCGGCCTCGATCCTGAGCGGCACGGTCTCTGCACCGCGCCTGCCGGAGTCCGCAGTGCTTAGCGACGAAAAGGGAGCGTTCGTCTATGTCGTCGGCCCCGACAACAAGGCAGCCCGGCGCGACGTGAAGACCGGTGATGTTACCGATGCGGGCGTGGTGATCCTTTCGGGCCTGCAGGGCAACGAGAAGGTCGTCTTGTCGGCCGGCGCCTTCCTGAATCCGGGCGACAAGGTGACGCCGCATCTTTCGTCGCCGGCTGCCGCCGGCCGCTGACAGATCGGACCCGAGACATGAACAACATCTCAGCCTGGGCGATCCGGAACCCGATCCCGCCGATCGTGCTGTTCATCGCGCTGACGCTCGCGGGGCTGATCAGCTTCGCGCGCATGGACATCAACCAGATGCCCGACATCAGCTTCCCCGCGGTGCATGTCGAGATCACGCAACCCGGCGCCGCGCCGACCGAAATGGAGACGCAGATCACGCGGAAGGTCGAGGCGGCCGTCGCCTCTATCGGCAACGTCAAGTCGATTACCTCCTATGTGACCGAGGGCACGTCGGGCACCAACATCGAATTCCAGCTCGGCACGCCGGTCGATCGCGCGGTCAATGATGTCCGCGATGCCGTCGCCAAGATCCGGTCCGACCTGCCCGAGGGGATTCTGGAACCGCAGGTCTCCCGCATCGAAATCGAGGGCGGTCCGATCGCTTATTATTCGGTCGAGGGCATCGACATGACCCTCGAGCAGCTCAGCTGGTTCGTCGACAACACCGCGATCAAGCGGCTGCAGGCGATCGACGGCATGGCGGCGGTGTTCCGTGGCGGCGGCGTTTCGCGCGAGATCCGGGTGATCCTCGACCCGGCCCGCATGCAGGCGCATGGCGTTACGGCAAGCCAGGTCAACAATGTGTTGCGCGCCACCAATCTGAATGCTGCCGGAGGACGGGCCGAACTGGCCGGCGCCGAACAATCGGTTCGCGTGCTCGGAAATGCCGCCTCCGCATACACACTCGGCGAAACGCAGATCTCGATGGGCGACGGCCGTACCATCCGGCTGTCCGACATCGCCACCGTGCGCGATTCCTATGGCGAGCAGCGGTCGCTGGCCAAGATGAATGACCGTCAGGTGCTGTCGATCGGCATCCAGAAGGCCAAGGGCGCGTCGGACGTTGAGGTTTATGACAAGGCACAGAAAATCCTGAAGGACCTTCGCGCCGAAAACCCGAACATCCAGTTCAAGGAACTGTACACCAGCGTCGTCTATACCAAGGAGCAATATACGTCCGCGCTTCATGCCATGGTCGAGGGGTCGGTGCTGGCCGTAGTGGTGGTGTTCTTCTTCCTCCGCGACTGGCGCGCGACGCTGATCTCGGCGCTGGCGATCCCGTTGTCGGCGATCCCCGCCTTCTGGTTCATGAGCATGATGGGCTTCACGCTCAACACGATCAGTCTGCTCGCGCTCAGTCTCGTCGCCGGCATTCTGGTCGACGATGCCATCGTGGAAATCGAGAATATCGTCCGCCACATGCGGATGGGCAAGACCGCCTACCAGGCCTCCATGGACGCTGCCGACGAGATCGGCCTTGCCGTGGTGGCAACCACGATGGCGATCGTCGCGGTGTTCGTGCCGGTGTCGTTCATGCCCGGCGTCCCCGGCCAGTTCTTCAAGCAGTTCGGGCTTACCGTCGCGGTCGCCGTGCTGATGAGCCTGCTCGTCGCGCGCCTTATCACGCCGATGATCGCGGCCTTTTTCCTGAAGGCCGAGGGCGTCAAGGAACATGGCGGCGGCAAGACCATGGAGAAATATCTCGACCTTCTGAAATGGTCGCTCGTCAATCGCTGGAAAACCATCGGGCTCGGCGCCGTCGCATTCGTCGCTACGATCGGGCTGATGGCAACGATGCCATCCGAGTTCCAGCCACCGCTGGACGTCGACTATAGCCAGGTCAAAATCGAGCTGACGCCAGGCGCGCGCATCGTTGAGGACACTCAGAAGATTGCCGACGAGGCGGTGGCGATCCTGCACAAGCAGCCGGAGGTCGAGAATGCCTTTGCATCCATCGGCGACGATGGCGACACGCGTTTCGCGAACATCTACATCACGCTGAAGCCAGCGAAGGACCGCGACCGGACCAGTATCCAGTTCGAACGCGACACCGCGCCGCTGCTGTCCCGAATCCCCGATGCGCGCGTCAATTTCCAGTCGCAGACCGGCGGCTTCGGTCGCGACATGACGATCATGCTCGCGGGTGACGATCCGGTGAAGCTGCAGTTCGCAGCGCAATCCTTGATCGATCAGATGCGCGGCATATCGCTGGTCCGCGATCCGCGGATCGACGGCGATATCCAGCGTCCCGAACTCATCATCAAGCCGAGGCTCGATCTCGCCGCCGATCTTGGCGTGACCACGGCCGCGCTCAGCCAGGCGATACGGATCGCGACGCTGGGCGACATCGAGCAGAATATGGCGAAATTCTCGCTCAGCGATCGTCAGATTCCGATCCGCGTGTCGCTCAGCGAGGACTCGCGCCGCGACCTTTCGACGATCCAGAACATGCCGGTGCAAACCACCGCCGGCGGCACCGTGCCGTTGCGCGTCGTCGCGGACATCCATTTCGGTACCGGGCCATCGAAGATCCGGCGGTACAACCAGGTCCGGCGGCTCGTGATCGGCGCCGATCTGGCCCCCGGCGCGGTCAGCAGCGACGCCTATAAGGCAGTCTATGCCACGCCAATAATGAAGAAGCTGCCCGTCGGGGTCCGCCAGGTGAAGGTCGGAGATCAGGAGTTCCAGGAAGATCTGATCTCGGGCTTCATCATCGCCGTCCTGTCGGGGGTCATGCTGGTCTTCGCGGTGCTCGTGCTGTTGTACAAACGGGTGCTGCCGCCCTTCGTCAACATGGGCTCGCTGCTGCTCGCGCCGCTCGGCGGCATCGTCGCGCTGAAGCTGTGCGGCATGTCGATCTCGATGCCGGTCTATATCGGCCTGCTGATGCTGTTCGGGATCGTCGCCAAGAATTCGATCCTGCTGGTCGACTTCGCGATCGAGGAAATGCGCCATGGCGCCAACCGCACCGACGCGATCCTGGAAGCTGCCCACAAGCGCGCCCAGCCGATCGTGATGACCACGGTAGCGATGATCGCCGGCATGTTGCCGATCGCGCTCGGGCTGGCCGGCGACAGCAGTTGGCGGGCGCCGATGGCGGTCTGCGTGATCGGCGGCCTTGCGCTGTCGACGCTGCTGACCCTGGTGATCGTCCCTGCCGGCTTCACCCTCGCCGACGATCTCGAAAAGTGGATCGGCCCCAAGCTTGGCCGCGCGCTGGTCAACAACGAGCCGCACCGGATCGAACCGGGCATGCCGCAGCCCGCGGAGTAGCGCGGCTTCTGCCGACTTGACGGATATAGGCATCACGCGGCACGCATCGAGACGCTCCACAGGCGAGGCAGGCAGCTATCGTTTCGGTTGAACATTTACGCGCGACAGCCATTTGGTCCGCATGACCATATTGCAAGCCACCGGACTCGACCGCTTCAATCCCGCACAAGGCGGGGTGCGCGGCATGCGGATCGTGGCTTCCGGGCTGCTGGTCATCATGGCCGCGCTCTATCTGTTCGCCCGAGCGCAGGAAGCACCCGGAGCATCGACGGGCTGGGGCTATCTGCGCGCTTTCGCCGAAGCCGCGATGGTGGGCGGCCTGGCCGACTGGTTTGCGGTCACCGCGCTGTTCCGTCACCCGCTCGGAGTGCCGATCCCGCACACCGCGATCATCCCACGTAACAAGGATCGCATCGGCAACAGCCTCGCGGCTTTCCTGCGCGTCAATTTCCTGACGGCGTCGGTCGTCGCCCGGCGGATGGGACGGGTCGATGTGGCCGGCGCGATCGGCCGTCTGCTGGCGGCACCGCCAGCGGGCGGACGGACGCGCGCCGGCGTCGGCCGCGCGCTGGCGACGATCCTGGAGTCGCTCGGCGACGACCACTTCGGGGCCATGGTGAAGAACGCACTCGCCAGCCGATTGCGCGGGTTCGACATCGCCCCCCTGCTCGGCCGCACCCTGGACGCCGCGATCGTCGAGAACCGGCATGCCGAGATGCTCGACGGCGTCATCGGCTGGGCGGGCCGGATCCTGCTGCACAATGAAGCGATGATCCACGAAATGGTGCAGGCGCGCGCCGGCAAGATCATGAAGTGGACCGGATTGGACGAGAAGCTGTCCACCGCGATCATCGAGGGGCTGCACAAGCTGCTCGACGAGATGTCGACCGATCCCGAACATCCGGTCAGGCTGAAGGCGCAGGAGGGACTGGAACAACTGGCGGACAAGCTGCAGCACGATCCCGAAACCCGCGCCACGGTGGCGAGGCTCAAAGCCGACATGCTCGAAAGTCCGGCAGTGACCGCCTGGCTGGACACGCTGTGGCAGGGCGCGCGGCTGCGCCTGATCGAAACCGCGCGGGATCCCAATGCCGCGCTCGGCGGCCATGTCGGCGATGCGCTCCGCACGCTTGGCGCCACGCTGCAGAACGATGCCGGTCTCAAACGGACGATCAACCGTTTCACCCGCCGCATGACGGTCGGCCTCGTTGCCGATTATGGCGACAATATCGTCAAGTTGGTGTCGGAGACGATCCATGGCTGGGACGCCGGGACCGTGACCCACCAGCTGGAAAACGCCGTGGGCCGCGACCTGCAATATATTCGGGTCAACGGCACATTGGTCGGGGGGCTGATCGGCATAGGCCTGCACGTGCTGGCCGGGATCATCTAACCCGAATCGAGCGCGAATACGCAAAGCAACGGGTGCAACAGCAATGCCGGCGACGCCGAGCCTTGGCCTGTCAGGGCAGACAGGCCGGCCAGGTGGAGGGGAGCAAACCCCAGTCCCGGCCCCCGATCCTCTGCAGCGCCGGCATTACGGCCGCGACCTTAACTATGATCGTCCGCAATACCTTGTGAACGATTGCAAATTCGCGCTTTGTTGCATCCATAACGGTGCATATCGGCCGAGCTTCCACGCAGCGAGGCGAGACAATTATGCGCGGTGCGCGGCGCCGGCTCTTGGCATAGACCGTTACGGCGGGCATGCTTACCGGCATGGACCACCCCACCAGGCCCCTGGCTGCGCCGGATGACAGCATGCGCATCGCCGTCCTCGACGACGAACCGTCGGCACGGGCGTTCGTCATCCAGGCGCTGATCGACGCCGGCCATCATTGCTACGAATTCCAGAACGCCCGGACGCTGACTTCCAAGCTGCGGCAGGACACGTTCGATCTCGTCGTCCTGGACTGGAACATGCCGGACAAGAGCGGCGTCGAGATCATCCGCTGGATGCACGAGAACATGGACAAGCCCGTCCCCTCATTGCTGCTGACCAACCGCAACAGCGACGAGGACATCGTCACCGGGCTGCAGGCCGGTGCGGACGACTATGTGATCAAGCCGGTGCAGCCGCCGGTGCTGCTGGCGCGGATCGCCGCGATCCACCGCCGTACAGGTCCGCGCGAGGCGCCTGGCGCGAATGAGAGCTATGGGCCCTATACACTGCTCCCCGGACGCCAGACCGTGACGGTCGAGGATGAATCGATCACCCTGACGGCGAAGGAGTTCGAACTGGCGGCCACGCTGTTCCGGAATGTTCACCGACCGCTGTCGCGCTCCTATCTGCTGGAGATGGTCTGGGGCCGCAATCCGGACCTGCCGACGCGCACGCTGGACGCCCATATCTCGCGCATTCGCGCCAAGCTTGGCCTGCGCCCGGAACGCGGCTTTCGCCTGGTACCGGTCTATAGCTATGGTTACAGGCTCGAAGCGCTCGAAGCGGAGGCTAGCGGAAACTGATACGGATAGGGGGGCATCGTCATCTGCTGGTTCTCATGGGCGCGCTGCTGGCGCTGCTCGTGAGCGCGCCGCTGTACGCTGTGCCGGTCGACCCGCCCTATCGCTACACCGTGCGCAACGGCGACACCCTCTATACGCTGGCCGCGCGATATCTCTCCAAGACCGGCGACTTCCAGACCGTCCAGCGGCTGAACAAGATCGCCGACCCCTATCACCTGCCCCCTGGCATGGTGCTGCTGATCCCCGATGCGCTGCTCAGGACCGAGCCGGTGATCGGTGAAATCGCATCATTCCGCGGCGTGGTGACGGTCGATAACAGGCCGGTCGCGGTCGGCACCAGCGTGCGCCAGGGCATGCGGGTGGAGACGGGCGCCAACGCCTTCGTCACGGTCAGGCTGCCGGATGGAAGCTCGATCTCCCTGCCCTCGCAGAGCCGGATACGGATCGACAAGCTGCGCCGCGTGCTGCTGTCGGGCGGCCTCGACCGCAACTTCGTCCTGGAAGCGGGGCGCTCGCGATCGACCGTCACCCCGATCCTGGACCCCGCGAGCAACTTCCGGGTGACGACGCCGCTGTCGGTGTCCGCCGTCCGCGGTACCGATTTCCGCGTGGCGTTCGACGCTGCTGAAGGCCGCGCACTGACCGAGGTGGTCGGCGGCACCGTGGGCGTGGCGCCCGATGCGGACAAGGACCAGACCGAAGTCCCCAAGGCGTTCGGCGTGATCGGCACCGCGGCCGGCATCGAGGGGCCGATCGCGCTGCTGCCTCCGCCAGTGCTGCTGCAGATGGAAAGGACGGCTACGGGGATGGTCGTCACGATCAAGCCCATCGAGGGCGCAGCGCGCTATCGCGTCCAGCTTGCCACCGATACGGCGTTCAAGGACGTTTTCGACGAGGCGGTCACAGAGCAGCCCAGCGCCAGCTTCACCCTCAGCACGGGCGTCTCCTTCTACGTCCGTCTGACGGCGATAGCGCCCTCCGGCCTGGAGGGCCTACCCGCCACCTTTGCGCTGGGCCAGCGGATTGCCGCTGCGTCCGGGGAACATCCGTCGAGCATGACCGGCAATGACCGAACCGAACCAGCGTCCGGTCCCGGCAAGACTCTACGCTGAATGGCTGGCGGTCGCGCTGGCCGCCTCCCTGCTGGTCGCCGGGCTGGTGCTCGGGCGGCTCACGGAGCGGCTCGACCATATCGTCTATGATCATGCGCTGAGCGTCACTGAGCGCGCTCCACCGGATGACATCGTCGTCGTCGCGATCGACAATCGCAGCCTGCAGGCGATCGGCCGCTGGCCCTGGCGACGCCGGATCCATGCCCGGCTGCTCGACCGGCTGGCGGAGGCCCACCCGCGCACGATCGGCTATGACGTGCTGTTCGTCGAGCCTACCGCCGACGACCCTGTCCTCGCCGCAGCGGTACGCCGCAATCCCACATATCTGCCGCTGGTGATCGACGTGCCGGGGAAGGACGGCACCGCCTATGATGTGGCACTCCCCGCCGGTGAGCTCGCAGCCGCAGCGACAGGGATCGCACAGGTCAACCTCCGCTTTGACGGCGACCGGGTGATCCGCAAAGCCTATCTCGAGGAGGGCGGCAACGGTCGCAGCTGGCTGCAGCTCGCAGCGATGATGGCCGGGTTGGCGTCGGCTCCCGCTGCCGAGCGCGGCAAGCCCGGGCTATGGCAGACACGGCCCGTGCTGATCCCCTATGGCGGCGCGGCGGGCCATATCCGCACGCTCTCGTTCGTCGACCTGCTCGAGGGCCGCGTCCCCGCCGAGCTGCTCACCGGCCGGCACATACTGGTCGGCGCGACCGCTGACGGAATGGGCGACAGCTATCCCACGCCGACGTCGGGGACGACCAGCCAGATGGCCGGTGTGGAAATCCAGGCGCAGCTGCTCGACGCGCTGCTGCGCGGGGAAACGATCACGCCGGCCGCCGATGGCTGGACGCTGGCGGCGGCGCTGGCAGCGCTGTGGGCGCTGCTGCTGGGATTCCTGCTACTCAGTCCGCGCGGCACCGCCAATCTCGCGCTTGCGGTCAGCTGCGCGACGGTCGCGCTGACCTTCGGCCTGTTCCGGATCACCCATATCTGGTTGCCGCCCTCGGCCACGCTGATCGGGCTGTTGTTCGTCTACCCGCTATGGGGCTGGCGACGCCTGCAGGCCGTCAGCAGCTACATGACCGGCGAATTGCGCCAGCTTCAGGGCGAGGACGATGGTCTTCCCCGCAAGCGGGGCACGGGCAGCCGCCGCGAAATCACGCTCCAGGCAAGCCTGCTCGGCCAGGCGATCGATCGGCTGCGCGACTTGCGGCGCTTCCTGTCGGACGCCATCGGGCGATTGCCCGACGCCCTGTTCGTGACCGACCTCGATGGCAGGCTCGCGCTCACCAACGCGGAAGGGCGTCGGCTGGCGGCACGGCTGGGCATCCCGCTCGATCGCGGCGCCGACCTGCGGGCATTGCTGGCGCGGCTCCACGCCACAGATGGCGGCCCGCTCTCCCCCTTCGCCGCCGGCGCCCCGATCGAAGGCAGCGCCGAGGCGGCGGCCGAAGATGGCGGGTGCTTCGCCACGCGCTATGTCGCCCAACGCGACGCCGCGGACATACAAGTAGGGTGGATCGTGCGTATCGTCGACATCAGCCCGCTCAAGCAGGCCGAGCGCCACCGTGACGAGGCACTGCAGCTGCTCAGCCACGACATGCGCGCGCCGCAATCTGCGATCCTGACGCTGCTGCGGGGAGCCGACGCCCGCGTCCCGGAACCGATAGCGGCGCGGATCGAAAGCCTCGCCAATCGCACGCTCGACCTGGCCGAGGACTTCGTCCAGCTCGCGCGCGCCGAAGCCAAGCCGCTGGAAAATGAGCCGGTTGATCTCAACGACGTCGCGATCGATGCGGCCGACACGTTATGGCCAGAAGCCAAGGCTCGGGGGATCAATGTTGCGATGGAAGGCATCGACGAACCGCACCTCATCGATGGTGACCGCCAACTGCTGACCCGCGCGGTGATCAACCTGATCGGCAATGCAATCAAATATAGCGACGAGGGCACTGTACGCTGCACCCTGGCCAGCAGCGGCAGCCATGTTCGCCTGACGATCGCCGACGAGGGAGCCGGCATGACCGAGGAGCAGCTCGGCAAGCTGTTCGCCCGCTTCCAGCAGGGCCCGCGGGAGGGCGTCGGCCTCGGCCTCGCGCTCGTCCGCACGGTGGTGGCGCGGCACGGCGGAACGATCAGCTGCGACAGCACGCCCGGGAAGGGCACCAGCTTCGCCATCGAGCTTCCGCAGAGCGAGGCGATAGAAGGCCGCAGTTGATGGCGGTTTGAGCGAATCGTCACCCCCTCACATCCAGGGTAGGGACGAGCCTAGCGAAGCTTATCCTTGCATATTGATGCTGGGATCGCCGCTTCGATGAAGCGGAGATCAGCGCTTCACCATGCTGCGCAGCAAATCGAGCGTGACGTGCAGGGGTTGGTCGAGCAACGCGTCTCGGCCCCCGCCAAAGGCCTGGGGCGTCGGCGCCGCCGGAGGCTGCAGCTGAGGCTGCTGAAGCACGGGCTGCAGCGTATGTACCGGTTCGGGAGGCGGCGCTATCGGCGGCGGCGCGGCATAACCGGCGGGCAGGTCGGCGCGCGGCGCAGTAACCGGCGCCTGCAAGGTTGGAGCAACCGGGGAACGGCGATTCTGAAGACCACGCTCGAGCCTTGCCAGCAGATCCTCCAGCCTCGCCCGATCGAAGCCGGGCTCCGAGGATGTGCGAACGGCCGGCAGCTGCGCGGAGGTTGGCGGCGCCGGCATGGCCTGCGGAGATAGCGGCTCGTGGACCTGCGGCTGCGGAGCAATCGACTGCACCGGCTGGGTGAGACGCGCTTCGGGTGCAGCGGAAGACCGCGAAGAAGGCTGCAACGGCGCGGGCACTGGCGCTGGCCATTCTAGCGGTGGCATCGGCTGCGCGGCAGCAATGGGCGCCGGCGGAGCGGTCTCCACCTGCCCGGCGAGCGGTTCGGGCAGGATCGACGCCGCCGGAGCTGCGGACTGCTCGGCCGGCTGCTGGGGCTCGGGCCGGGGCCCTGGGGCCGGAAGCCAATTCGGCATCCCGGCAATCGGCTGGGGCGCAAGGTCAGCCCCGGGCAGTGACGGTGAGGCGACCTCCTGCCGAGATGCTTCCGCGCTGGGCAGGTCGAGTTGCGGCCAGGAGGCCGGAAGCCGGCCATCGGCGTCCCGGCTCTCCGGCGCGCGCCACAACCCGGCGCCGCCCTGCGCCGGCGGCACACTGGGCGTCGGCTTGCCTGCAGGCGCGGTCGGGAACAATGGCGGCGGCACGATCGACTGCAGCGGCGGCGGTTGCAGTGACGGCGCGTGAAACGGCGGCGGCGCAGCGACAGCTGAGCCCTGGGCGCCAGGGATTATCTGGTCGATCGGCGGGATCTGCTGATCGATGCCGGGATTCGACGCCGGGCTTTCGCCGAACACCATACCAGCCCGGGGCGGATCGCCGATGTCCGTCCGTGCCGACAGCGGACGTCGCGCATCGCCGAAAGCGGGTGGATTCCAGTCCCCTGCAGGCAGCGGGGCCGGGGTGACGAGATCGAACGGATCGGTGGGACGGAAGGCATCGCCGTCCTCGTCCTCATAATCGTCCTCGCGCTCCCGTATCAGCGTCCGCATCCCGGCGCGGCCGAACAGCAGCCAGTCCACCAGCACCCAGCCGATGCCCGTCGTGAGAATGCCGGCCAGCACCGCGAGCAGCATCCGGTCATTGGGCGATATCGGCGGCTCGGCCTGAACCATGAGCCTGGACAGCCGGGTGGTCGTCGTCACCGCTTCGAGCATGTGGATGGGCACGGCGAACACGAAAAAGGCCGCAGCTATTCCCAACAGCAGCGCCAACAGCGCACCCATGACGAGGCTGGACCGTCGACGCGTCTGCTTCTGAACCATCGGAACGCCCATATCCAAAATCTTATCGCCTACTATTACGGCGAAATTGGGATTCATTTGCCGCCGAAAACAAATGCCAAAATATTTCAGCCCGCCGTCCTGGCGACCAAGCGCTGATAAACCGGCCGATAGCGCGCGACATTCACGCTCCAGTTGCGCTCGCGCTCCACAAAGGCGCGGGCGATATCGCGCCGCCTGTTCCAGCCGCTCCTGTCATCGAGGAGCCCCGCAAGCGCCTCGGCAATTGCCATAGGATTGTCGGGCCGGAACAATGTGCCAGTCACCCCATCCTCAATCAGTTCGCGATGACCGCCGACATCCGATGCCGCCACCAGCCGGCGCTGCGCCATCGCCTCCAGCGGCTTGAGCGGCGTGACCAGGTCGGTGAGCCGCATCGACTTGCGCGGATAGGCCAATATGTCGGTGAGGCTGTAATAGCGCTCCACCTCCTGGTGCGGCACGCGCCCGACGAAGCGGATCCGGTCCGCGGCCGGGGACGCCACAGCCTGGGCGCGCAACGCCGCCTCCATCGGCCCGCCCCCGACAAGCAGCAGCACCGCCTGCGGCCGCCGCGCGACAAGCATCGGCATCGCCGCGATCAGGTCGTCGAGCCCCTCATAGTCATAGAAGGAGCCGATGAAGCCGATCACGTCGGCGCCGTCGAGCCCAAGCTGCGCAGCAAGCGCCGCATCCCGCGGTGGAGGATCGCCGAACAGGTCGAGATCGACGCCATTGGGCGATACCATGATCTTGTCGGCCGCGATGCCGCGCCGCACCAGATCCGACCGCAAGCCTTCGCAGATCACCGACACCGCATCCGCACGCCGAACGACATATGTCTCCAGCATGCGGGTGAGGCGATACATCGCCGAACCTTCGCAGCCTGTACCGTTGCCCACTGCGGCATCTTCCCAGAAGGCCCGTATCTCATACAGGAACGGAATTTTCAGCCGGCGCGCGGCGCGCAGGCCAGCCAGGCCGATCATCGCAGGCGAATGGGCGTGGATGATGTCGGGCCGCCATTCGGAAGCCACTTCGACCGCCCGCCTGGTCAGCGCGCCGATTTCGCGCAACTCGCCGATCGGCGGCCGTGCAGCCCGGGCCGGCGGCGTCCGCCGGAAGCTCAGCCCCTCCTCTTCGGCAGGGTCGGGCTGCGGGGCATTGTAGCGCGGGCCGGTCACGCCGAGCACGTCCCAGCCCATCGCGATCTGCGCCTTGAGGATCGCCCGTGTGCGAAAAGTATAGCCGCTGTGTATGGGCAGGCTATGATCTAGGATATGGAGAAGCTTCATCTGTAACGAAACGCGCATGAAGAGGCTTTCATTGTCAACCGGAATCGGGTCGGGACACCGTTCATGATCGACACATTGTCGCTATTACTGGCCCATTTCCTGCTCGGCTTCGTCGCTCTAAAGATGCTCGTCCATCCTCATCTCAACGAGGAGCCGAACGAGACGGGCCGGCATTTCAAGACGGTGCTCCCCAAAAAGCAGACGCCAAGACGCGCCGGGGTGGAAACCGGCGAAATCAGGCCTGGCTCGAACCGTGCGTGACCTTTTCCTGATCGGCTTCCTGGTCGGGATCATGCTCCTGGGATTTCGCCGGCCCTTCCTGTTTCTGTGCACCTATATCTATGTCGATATCGTGTCGCCGCAGCGGCTGTCCTACTATCTGCTGAGTTCGGTTCCGATATCGCTGATGGTCTTCGTGGCGTCGTTCGCCGGCTGGGCGATGAACGACGACAAGAGCCTGAGCAAGCCGACCCCACGCCAGATATTGCTGATCATCCTGCTGCTGCTGTGCGCCTACACGACGGCGACCGCGGACTATCCCGATGCCGCGGCGGAGAAATGGGACTGGGTGTGGAAGGCGATGGTGTTCGCCATCTTCATGCCCGTCACGCTTTATACGCGCGTGCGCATCGAGGGCATCCTGCTGTTCATGCTGCTGTCGATTTCATCGATCGCGATCGTCGGCGGCATGAAGACACTGGCCGGCGGCGGCGGCTATGGCACCCTCAACCTCATGGTCGCCAACAACAGCGGCATGTACGAAAGCAGCACCATATCGGCCTTCGCGATCTCGTCGATCCCGCTGATCCTGTACATGGCGAAATATTCCACGATCGTGGTTCCGACGATATTCTCCAGACTCTATTGGTACGCCTTCGCCTTCGCCTGCCTGCTGATCCCGATCGGCACCCAGACCCGCACCGGGCTGCTATGCATCGTGCTGATGGCCGTGCTGGAGCTTCGCGCGGCGCGGCGACGGATGACCTATCTTGCCATCATGGCCGCCATCGTCATCGGCGGCATTCCCTTCCTGCCCAAAAGCTACACGCAGCGGATGGACACAATCCAAGGCTACCACGCCGATGCTTCCGCTTCGACCCGGCTGGCGGTGTGGAAGTGGACGATCGAATATGCGAAGGATCACCCGTTCGGCGGCGGCTTCAATTCGTACATCGGCAACAAGCTCGAGATCGACATGAGCTATAAGACCGCCGACGGCACCGTGGTCAAGATGATCGGCTACGATGCCGGCCGCGCGTTCCACAATGCCTATTTCGAGATGCTCGGCGAACAGGGCTATCCGGGCCTGGCGATCTTCCTGATGGTGCACCTGATCGGCATCGTCCGGATGGAGGTGATCCGACGAACCTACCGCAAGCACCAGGGCGAAAATGCCTGGGTCTCGCCGCTGGCGGCCGCGCTCCAGAACGGCCATCTGATCTATATGCTAGGCTGCTCGTTCGTAGGCATCGCCTTCCAGCCGTTCATCTATTTCATGATCGCGGTGGAGATCGGCTTTGATCGCTATGTGCAGACCCATATCAAGAAGCGGGCCTGGAATCCGTTCCGCAAGCGCCGGCGCGAAATCGAAACCGAAGCGCAGATCGCACAGGAAGAGGAACCTCATCCCGAAGCTCCCACGCCCCAGCCGACTATGGCGGAACGGCGCCGAACGCAGCCTCGTTGGGGAACGATGAGCGGAAAATGACGGGTGTTCGAATGAAAGTGAACGGCGATTTGACCAGCAACGGCGGGGGTAATCCCCTGATACAGTCGGCCACCGACTTGCAGCAGCTATGGACCCAGATCATAGGCTGGACGACCAGCCATTATCTCAGCATCGCCCTGGCGGGCATAGCGGGCGCGATGATCGTGGTGGGCCTGTTCGGCCTCCGCATGCTCGGCACGAGAATGTGCCGGCGCAGGCATATCGGCCATTGGCCCCGCATCCTCGGCCGGGCCGTCGCACGCACCAACCTGTTCTTCATCATCATGCTCGCCGCCAGGATCGTCAGCGGCTATGCGATGCCGCCGGCGATGGTCGCGGATACCGTCCGCTTCCTGTTCATCGTCGCGACCGCGATCCAGGCTGCGCTGTGGACGCGCGAGATACTGATCGGCATCGCCGAACATCGGGCCGGCGAGGACGAAAGCAATTCCTCGACGCTCGGATCGGCGATCGGCCTGATCCGCGTGCTGGTCACCGCGATATGCTTCATCGTCGCGACCCTCCTGATCCTCGACAATGTTGGGGTCAACATCACGGGCCTGGTCGCCAGCCTCGGCATCGGCGGCATCGCCATCGGCCTCGCCGCCCAGGGCATCTTCTCCGACCTGTTCGCGTCGCTCGCCATAATCTTCGACAAGCCGTTCCGCCGTGGCGACACGGTCAGATGGGACCAGACAACCGGCACCGTCGAGGCGATCGGTCTGAAGACCACGCGCTTGCGCGCAGCGACCGGCGAGGAGGTGGTGATCTCCAACACCAACCTGCTCAACAAGGAGTTGCACAATCTGGCGCACACCATGCGCCGGCGCGCGACGCTGATGCTCGGTGTGACCTACCAGACCCCGCCCGAGGTGCTGCGCCGGCTCCCCGATCTGGTGAAGGCGATCGTGACGCGGCAGGACAAGAGCGCCTTCCTGCATTGTCAGATGATCAATTTCGGCGCGTCGAGCCTCGATTTCGAATTGCTGTTCGACGTGATCGACGAGGATGGCGAGGTGTTCAACCATGTCCGTCACGAGATATGCATCGCGATCCTGGAGGCATTTGCGCGCGAAGGCATCATGTTCGCCTATCCGACCCAGACGACCTTCACCGCAGCGCCGGATGGAACCATGATCATGCCCTATGCGCTGCCGGAACCGGCCACGGCGCCCCGAAAGGTCGGTTGACCCGCCGGCAGCGGACGGAACGCCGAGGCTAGCGGCTGGCGCGAACCAGCCGGTCAAGCCCGGCTCTGCCGCCTGTCCGATAGATGCGTCTCGCCTGCCGCTCGGCGAGCAATCGCGTATCGATGCTGCCTGGTGCCAGCGGCACGCCATAGGCCCGGTCGCCGCGGTAGATCGTGGCGAGGATCTTCTCTCCAAGGCGCTGCCTGAAATGGCTCGGTTCCCAGAACCAGCGGGTCGAACCCGAGCGGTCGCCCGGATCGGGGACGGGCTCGGTCGAAAAGCTGTCATATCCGAGGAAGTCCCATAGCGGCACCTGTCCCTGCCCCGCTTCGGCCACCAGCACGGCCAGCGCGCGCTTGGCCTGCTCGTAGCGCGGCCAGAGGCCGGCGCGATCGAGGGCGTCGAGATAATCGGCGTGGAAAGGCGCGATGGCGATGTCGAGCGTGATGCCATGCTGGCGGCACAGCCTGATCAGGTCCTCCAGATCGGCAAGGTGCGCCAGCGGCGCATCGGGGTTGGCCTTCAGCCTCGCTGCCATGTCAGCGAAGCTGGCGATCAGCATGCGGTCCTTCTGCAGGAACAGGGCGTCGAAGCCGTCTGACAGCGCTACCCTGCGGAATCCGCCTTCGCTCATTGTGCCTGCAGGCGACAGGTCGATGACGTTAGGATCACGCTGCGCCAACAGCGTCTTCGCGCTCGCCACCAGCGCATCGGTCGACAGAGTCGCCAGCAGCACGTCACCGGCCCCGTCGCCCAAGGCCGGGAATCGGGCGGGAGCCGGGCTGATCGGTGCGCCAGCCGCTTCCGGGCGCATATATTCTTCGAGCTCGATCAGAACCAGGACGCGTCGCACCGCATGCTGCGCCATGGCGCGGCGCAGATTGGCGGTGGCATCGCGGATGCCGCTGCCGGGTATGCCATAGTTGAAGACTGGACGGCCGTCAGCGGGCCAGGAAGTGCTGGCAGGATCGAGGCCGACCTCAACCTTCGAGCTGCCCAGCATCAGGCCCCGCGCCGGCATGCGCAGGACAAGATGGTTCTTGGCAAGCTGGGTGTGATCGATCGTCACCGGCTTCGCGGCGTTCACGCCCGTAATCCGGGGCGCGCCGATCACGAGATAAGGATCGACGAGCCCGTTGACCAGGGCGACAATCGCTACCAGCAGCAGCAAGGCCGCGAGCCAGCGCTTGCAATAGACCAGCATCCCCGAGACCCGCGCCATCAGAAATGCCAATACAGAAAGTCGCTGACGCGATTCAGCGACAGCAGGCCCAGCGCGGTGACGCCCGAGAGCCCTACAGCCCAGCGCGCGGAGGGCGCCCAGGTCATGCACCCGAGCAATCGGGTCTGGCCCGACGGGCGAGTCTTGAAGCCGAGCGCGGGAGCATGATCGGCGAGCATCTCATAGCTGTTGGGCAACGCCAGGACGACGAACAACGCGATTGCCATCAGACCCCAGAGTTGGGCGAACTCGACTCCACTTTCGAAAGCGGCGGCGACCGGCAGGCCGGGCCCAAGCCTGGCCGCGATGGCCGCCGGGAGGGTGAAGCCATTGACCCCGGCCATGCCCCGCAAGATGTCGATTCCGGCGCCGACCGACGAAGCCCTGAAGAAGACCTCGGCCGAGACCACGAACAGGAAGGTCAGCGCCCACGATCCCGGCTTGGTGAGCATTGCGGCCGTGCTGCCGCTTGGCCACCAGAGCGGGCGACGAAGCCGCCAGCCATGGTTGATCACCAGCGCCACCCCGTGCAAGACGCCGAACAGCAGAAATTGATACCCCGCGCCGTGCCACACGCCGGCCAGCACCATCGTCGTCATCGTCGGATAGGCGAGCAGCACGAAAAATGCCTTCGATGTGGTGCGGCGGCCGGCCATTCCCGGTAGCCGCTTCGCGGCGCGCTTGCGGGTGAGCGCGAGGCTGATCGGGCTGAAGATATAGGCGGTCAGGAAGCGGGTTAGCGTCACGTGCCAGCGCGACCAGTAATCGATGATGCTGGTGGCCTTGAGCGGCGAATCGAAATTATAGGGCAGCTTGATGCCGAACAGCCGCGCCGCGCCGATCGCCATGTCCGAATAGCCCGAAAAATCGAAGTAAAGCTGAAGCATATAGCCCAGCGCCGCACCCCAGGCTTGCGCCAGCCCGGGATGGCCACCAACGCTCGCTGCAGTCCAGGTCGGGCCGATCAGCGCCGCGATCGGGTCCGCGATCATCACCTTCTTGAACAGGCCGGTGAAGAACAGCGTCAGCCCCACCGCGAAATCCTCGCTCCGCGCGCGCCCATCGGCGGCGGCGAATTGCGGCATGAGCTCGCGATAATGGACGATCGGCCCGGCGATCAGCTGCGGGAAGAAGAGGACGAACAACGCGTAGTCGCGGAGGTTCACCTTGGCGACCCGCCCGGCCCGCACGTCGACGAGCAGCGCGATCTTCTGGAAGGTAATGAACGATATGCCCAGCGGCAGGATCAGATCGTCGAGCGAGAAGGAACTGCCTGTGACATCGTTGACCGTGGTGAAGAAGAAATTGCGATATTTGAAATAGCCCAGGAAGGCGAGATTGAACGCTATCCCTACCCAGAACAGCGCCGTCGCCAGCCGTGGCCGGCGATCGTCGAGGCGCAGCAGCAGGGTGACGAGCAGATAATTGATGGCAATCGACGGCGCGATCAGCGCGACGTTGAGCGGGCGCCACCACGCATAGAAGAGCAGCGAGGCGAAGACGAGCCACAACAGCGCCGCCGACCGGCGCGCTGTGCCGAACGCATAATAGATCGCCACGACGATCGGAACGAACGCCAGGATGAACTCGTAGGAATTGAACAGCATGGCCCCCGCCCCGCGCTATCGATTATCTGGCCAGCTTCTCCCGGATCATCGCAATCATGTCCCCCACGTTGCGCATTTCCTCGATCTCCGCGGTCTTGAACTTGATGCCGAAGCGGCTTTCGACTTCGACGACGAAGGTGATGTTGGTCATCGAATCCCAGTGCGCGACGTCGGCCGCCGTCGTCTCCGGCGTCAGCACCAGACCGGGTTCGTCGAGAACCTCGCCCAATATCTCCGATAGCTGCGCCGCTACCTGCGCCTGATCCATGAAGTTCACCCCCCTACGCTACGAATGAAAGTCGGTCTTGGCGCGAAGCTGTCCAGCGGCAAGACCCAGCGGGTCACTCCTTCCCCGCCGTCCTCGAGCAACGCGAATCCGAGTTTCGCATAATGATCGCGCACCATGGCGTTTTTCGCGCTCGGAATATACTCGCCGATGAGACGCGACGCGCCGAGCCGTCGCGCCTCGGCCGCGACCAGGTTGAGAGTCGCCTCTTCCACCTGGCGGCCCAGCACACGGCAGCTCATCAGCCAGGTATCGAGGACGATGTCGCCTGGCCTACCGTCGCGGCCGGTCACGATCGCGATCACCCCGTTGTCGCCGAACTGGTCGACGAGCCGGATCTGCAGGGTCAGCGCGCGATCGTCGGTGCTCAGCGCCGCCACCTCATCATCGCTGCTGCGCCGCGTGGTGAGGTTGAACTGGTTGGTCTTGTTGATCAGCTGGACGATGCGCGACTGGCCGATGGCGTCGAAACGTCGCCACCGCATCTCCATGTCGAGGCTGCGCAGATAGGATTCGAGATCGGTCGTCGCGCCGCGCAGCTCCTCGCGCTCGGCGTTCGCCTGATATTGGCGCGTTCGGTCCAGGTCCTCCTCCGTCGGCTGGCCGCTCTCGAAATAGCCCGCGGACGCGATGCACTCGGCGTATAGAGCTGGATCCTCGGGCAGCTCGGGCACCGCGACCATCGGCAGGTCTCGCCGGACCAGGTTCCGCTCGAACGGGTTGTCGTCGGCGAACACCAGCGCATCGAGACCGATGTTCAGGCGCTCCGCGATGTAGCGGATGTTGGCGACCTTGTCGGACCAGTTGATCGCGAAGCAGGCGATATCGGATCGGCGGAGCAGCATCTCGGGATGCTTGTCGAACGGCTCGAGCCCGTTGGCCTCGTCATTCTTCGAACAGACGGCGAGGATGATCCCGCGCTTCGACAGGTCGAGGACATATCGCTGGAACGCCGCATAGGCCTCACCGAGCGCACTCCCCTGGCCGAGGGATATCCCCTCCAGGCCATCGTCGCCGATCACCCCGCCCCACAGGGTATTGTCGAGATCGAGCACCAGGCATTTGAACGAGCGGCCCTGCTGCGCCGCCAGCAGACGCGACACCAGATCGCCATAGACCGGCGCTGCAAGCGGGTGCAGTTCCTGCTTTGCACGGTGCCACAGCACCGGATCGTGCCACGCCCTTATGCCGTCCTGCGCGGCGCGGCTGTCGAGCGCCACGATGTCGACGCCTTGGCTATCCGCGCGAAGACGCAGCCGCTGGTTCAGGGCAGCGATGGCCGCAGCGGGAGAACCGGCCAGCCGATGCTCGGCATTGCCCAGCAGTACCGGGAAAACCGGCAACGCCATCTGGTGCAGGATCGCGCAGCCGAACGATGCCCGCGCCTTGCTCCACAGCGAAGCAAGATCGTCGACCAGCCGGTCGAGCCTCTTGTCTGCCGCAGAGGCGGATTCATCGACGCGGAAGCTCCCTGCGAGATGATGGGAGTCCAGCGCGAACAGGATCGCGGTGGGCCGGAAGGCATGGAGCGCGGAACCGGGATCGAGCAGCTCATGCCGATATTGGCCATAGTCGCAGACATAGGTCGTCAACCACAGGCCGCGCCGCAGGGCGGCGACTCGCAAGGCGGGCAGCAGGTGATCCACCGTCGATGATGCGAGCACCGCCAGGCGCACCGGCCGGGTAGAGAGATCAGGCGGAGGCCCGTCTCCGAACAGGCGCTGCAGGCGGCGATCGAGCCGAACGGTCGCCAGACCGCCCAGCCGCCAGGCGGCAAGCGCAATCAGATGCTGCCAGCCCTGCTCCGGTGGCACCTCGGCGGCAAGCTCGGCGGCCCAGGTCGGCAGCGGATCGGGCAACCAGGAAAGTTCCGGATAGGCCTGCGCCGGCCGGTCGGTCATGCAGATCTTCCCTGCCGAACAACGCTGGCTTCGCCTGTGGCTGGAGATGGAGTTTGGAAGGTACGGGCGATCATCATCGGTACTTTCACGATGACGATAAATCGGCGCCAAAGGCAATGGCCTTGCCCATCCGCACCAGCGGCACAGGCACGCCGCCGGGCGCTATCGCTTCGAAGGGCTCCATGAGGCGCGGGGCCAGCAGACCGGCCGTCACCTCATGGCGCCTCGCCTCGCTCGCGCGCGCCTTCGGCCTGCGCCGCCGCCATCACGCGCAGTAGATTGCCACTCCAGATTTTCTGGAGGTCGGCTTCGCCGTAGCCGGCCTTGATCAGTGCGGCGCTGATCTTGGGGAGGCCCGTTACATCCTCCAGCCCCACCACGCCGCCGCCGCCATCCCAGTCCAAACCGATTCCGACATGGTCGACGCCGGCCACTTTCAGCGCGTGGAGCAGGTGAGCCATGAAATCGTCGAAGCTGGCCCGTTCGGCGGGATGGGCGATATCGATGGCGTGGCGCTCGGCGAGCAGGGCGCGATAGGATCCCACGCCAAGTGGTGCGCCTTCGCTCCGGCGCGCCAGCGCGTCGAGCGCCTTGCCGCGCTCGGGATCGTTATTCAGCTTGCGGAGATAGGCACCAAGGCTGTTGATCTGGATGACGCCGCCGGCCGCTGCCAGCTTGCGCAGCCGATCATCGTCGATGTTTCGCGGATGGTCGAAGACGGCCTTGCAGCCGGAATGCGACAGGATGAAGGGCGACTTGGACAGCCGCAGGAAATCGTCGAACACCGCATCGGAGGAATGCGAGGCATCTAGCACGACTCCGAGCCGGTTGGCCTCCGCGAGCAAAGCCTTGCCTTCCGGGCTGAGCCCGCCCCATTTCGGACCCGCGGGATCGGTCGAGCTGTCGGCGAACTGGTTGTTGGTGAAATGCGCAAAGCCGAGCAGCCGCACGCCCATCGCGTGAAAGGTCTCCAGAAGGCTGATATCGTGCCCGAGCGGATAGGCGTTTTCGATGCTCATATAAACGACGCGCCTGCCCTGGGCGGCGATGGCCGGTGCATCGGCGGCGTTCACCGCCAGCGCGAAATTCTTCGGATCGGCCGCTGCCATCTCGCGGATCGCCATGCCGCGCAGGAGCGCATAGTCGCGAGCATGGGCAAAGCCGGCATCATCGAGCGGCCCCTGCGGCGTGAAGATCGCCCAGAAGCCGCCATCGAGCCCTCCCGACTTCATTCGCGGCAGATCGACCTGGCTATAGTCCTGAGCATAAGCGTGGCGATCCTCTATCTTCCAGCCGGGCTTCGCCAGCGACGCCGGGGTATCGAGATGGCTGTCGAGCGTGAGCAGCCGCTGCTGGAGCGTCGCCGCTGCGGCCGGCGCGGCCATCGCCAGCATAGCGGCGGCAACCGCCATCCAGCGGTTATTGCTGGCCATGATCGGGCGGAAGCACCGGCTCACCGGGGGAACGATGGGGATCATGATCGGGGGACGGCGCGACCGAACGGAGCATGCCCGCCCGATCCCATGCCCTCGCGACCTGCGCGAAGGCGACCGCGTTGCGGTGATCTGCAGTCAGCCATTGCTCGATCTCGGCACGGACGACATCGGCGGGGTCATCGAGCATCCTGACGAAAAAGCTCGCCGCGCTTTCCTGCCGGCGCTCTTCGTCGCTCTGCGGCGGATTCGCCACGCTCAAAGACCCCCTCCTCCATCTCGGCGATGGCCCGGCTGAGCAACAGCATCGCCTTGGCAAGATCCTTCTCGACGGTGGACAGCGACAGTTCCATCTCCGCCGCTATCGCCCCAATCGAGCGCTCATGCACCCTGCGCAGCACGAATACACGCCTGCATTGCGGCGGCATAGCCTCGATCACGCGTTGCATCTGGCGCAATTCGTCGCGCGCCGAGATCCCGGCTTCGGCTCGGCTGTCAGGCTGGGATTGGTCGAGATCGGCTACGCTGTCGGAAGGCAGCATCGCGTTGCCCCTCGCATTATCGATCAACATGTTGCGGGCGATGCGAAAGAGATGATGCCGTCCATCAGCGATGCTCGTCCAATCTTCGGCACCATAGGCCCGCGCGAATATCTCGGACACCAGATCATCGAGATCCGCCTCGGACGGCGACGCGCGGCGCAGACGCGCCCGCAATGCTCCCCGATGCGGCAATATGCTCGCCTTGAACCAGTCGATACGCTTGGCGAGACCGCTCACTGAGCTTCCCTTGATACTGTCGACCCGATCCTCACCTTCATTTCAGCTACGCAACAGACACCTGCCTTGGCAGCGGCTGTCCAGCGGCGATTCCCGCGCTGCAGCATTATTATCAAAAAACCTATTCCTGTGCAGAAATCAACGGCACAAGCTCCAGCGCGCCCCGATGTTTCGGAGACTAACGCCGGTTTCCTATGAGACGCGGCAGCATCCTGGCAGACGGGATGCGCCGCAGGGCGGAATAGCTCCCAGAGTGGAGCAATCCGACACGGCCGCCGGCTTGATCCTCATGCTTTCTCGGATAGGCTGCGGCAAACGGGGAAACATATGATCAGCAACCTTGCCGCGATGCTGCTGGCGGCCGGCTCGGCGATGGCAGAGAGCCCTCCAGCGCGGCCCGCCGCTCCGGCTGCTTCGCTGCAGTCGCAGTTCGACAGCGCGACGGCCGCGCATGATGCCGGACGCTATGATGAAGCCGTTCGCGGCTTCGAGGCCCTCGAGAAACTCCCGGGGGTTCAGCGGAGCGCGCTGGTCCTCGGCACGATACGCCTGCGCAAAGGTATCGATCTCGCCCGCATGGAGAGACTGGAGGAGGGAGAATCGACTCTGCGGCTGGGTCTGAAGGGCGTACCGTCAGACCGTCCCGAACTTCGCCGCGACCGATTTCTCGCGGAGATGGAGCTGGGCAATCTGGCCATCGCCCATCTCGACTATGCCGCCGCTACGGAAGAGTTCAAGCGGGCGCTGGATCTCGCCGATGATGTGGCAAATCGAACCAGCGCACTTGTCGCGCTCGGCTGCAGCACGATGTTCGATCCCGGCGATGCGGCAATCCGATACGCTGATCAGGCGCTGGCGATCGTCGCAGCTCAAGTGGACAGCCCCAAAAAGACCAACATCGCCAACCTTCAGACGCTGCGAGCGCGGGCGATGCTCAATCATGGCCTCTCCATCGAAGCATATGCGTTGCTGAAAAAGGCCGTGACTAACCAGGGCGGCCTTGATCTCAAGGTTGGTGCGGCGGAGATCGTGACGCGATCGGACCTTGCCATAGCGGCACTACTCTCCGGAAAACGGGACGATGCCCGCCACTATCTCGCCTATACCGGTGCGGGCCGTATCGAAAGAGCGCCCTTCCAGACTGCCGTCCATATGCTTCCCCCGCCTTGTGGCGGACCCGCAAATCTTCAGCCGGACGATGTCGCGGTGGTTGAGTTCAGCATCAGAGCGGATGGATCGGTCGGCAGGGTCACGCCGGTATATGCGTCCACCAACGGACAGGCTGCATTCGAATTTGCTCGCGCGGTGACCGGCTGGTCGTGGCGATCCGAGCAAGTGGCCAAAATCCCAGAACTATTCCGCCTGATCACGCGGGTCGAACTTCGCTGTTCCACAAGCGCGCAGCGTCCACCGATCGGCCAGGCGCTGGCGGCAAGTCTTGATAAATGGCTTCTGGCGTCGCACGCCCCGCCTGCCGCCGAGGGTGCGAGCGATGCGGCCAGATTCGCGCCGCTGAAGGCCGAACTGGCGCGTCGACAGGCCACGGGTGGCGGCATATCCGCGATACCGGTCCTGCTCGCTCTTGGCAGAGAGACGGTAGCAACTCCGGACGATCGACAAATGTGGCTTACTCAGGCCCGCGACCTGGCCATTCGAGCGGGTGCGCCGCTGCCGGCGCTGATGTCGATCGAGACGCAATTGGCCGCCGAAGTTCCGCTCTGGCGAAAATCCGGCGCCGTCACCTATCGAAGCCAGTTGCGCACGCTGCTGGACCAGCCCGGGGTGGCTGCGGATGCGGTCGTTGCGAATACGCTGAAACTGCTCATTGCGGAACCGATCGTACGCGCGCAGGCTCCGTCCGACGCCAGCGTCCTCCTGCGCCAGGTGATCGACGACGATCGGCTCGGTAGGACCAATCCCCTTCGCATCGGCGCGTTGGTGCGGCTGGCTGCGCTGCAGGCGGAAGCGGGCGATATCGCCAGTGCTGCCGCGACCTATCAGCAAAGTGGGCTAAGCAGCCAACAATGCGCTCTGATCGACGCCAAGCCGGCCTTGCTACATATGGGCCTCGACTCTGGTGATTATCCCACGGCAGCGCTTGAGATGGGCTTCGAAGGGTGGGTGAGGCTGGAATATGACATCGAAGCAGATGGTCGGACGGCGGCGCAACGCGCCATCATCGCCTATCCTCCGTTCGTATTCCGCGATGCTGCAGTCGGCGTCGCGAAGAACTTCACCTACACCAAGAGTTACCGGCCGGACGGCGCGACGGCTTGTGGCGGCGAGCAGCAAAACCTCAACTTCCGAATTCCTCATTAGCGGCGCGCGCCTCCCGCAACGGCCGACCAGCCGGCGACGGCAATCAGAAAGAGCAGATCGGCGGCGAGGATGCCCATCGCGATCGACGCGGTTGCGCGCGCTGCGATATAGCCCGGGATTGCGAGCAGCAGCAACAGGACGAAGGCTCCTGCTATCAACGTCGGCAGCTTCGATCGAGCGCGCCGCCGTGGGAGTCTTGCCGTGGCGGGACGCGCAGTGCCGCGATATGCGCCCGGTGCGGTCGAGGGCGGCAGGTCCGATTGCAGATATGCCATAAACGGTCTCCACGACAGGGACGGCATCATGGCCGCCTCCCCTGTTGCCGGGCTTCTAGCGACAAGGCGTACCGATTGGTACGCCAGACCCGGCAACACAGCGTTCACATTTCTTTGCAGTTCGCGCAGTGACGGTGCTCACAGCTGCGCATATTTTCCGCTATTTCCGGAGCACGCGGTTTTCGCAGGGACAGTCGAGCCTTGACGCGCGGCCAAGCATCGCGTCAACCGCGGCGGGCTTGAGGGGGAACAGGCCTTACCTGAGAATCAACGCCTTGCCGGCAGGGCGGGAGGATGGGACAGGAGATGGTCACGCCGCCTCAGGCGCGGGACCGATTCCCTCGACGGCGATCAGGGTCTTGCCGAACATGATGCCATCTATGTCGACGCGCTGGTCGATCAGATGATGAGGAATGCGATCCATTTCGAGCCAGAACTCGCCACCGTCCTCGCAGCGCAGGGCGAAGCAGTTGCTCTTGGCGATCAGCTGCCCGGTCTGGCGGCAGCGTCCATGAACGGCATCAGTGTCTTGCATCGACATGCTCCCCAACCCGATGGAAGCACCCTCTCCGCCCGTCACACTACGTACTTTGCTGCACTGCGCAAGAGCGATGATCGTGGCGCGTGGACCGACCACGTCCGAGTCAGCCCGGCGGCCCCGGCGTCGCCGTCCTCCGGCGCTGCCTGCTATGCCTGCAACCGGTCGAAGGACATTGTGGCGAGTATGACGCCAGCTCCTCGCGAGCAGCGGAAATCGTCCGGCATGTCGGGCGCGGAGCTTGTCCTGAGCATAAGGCGACACTGGCCCGGCCTGCCCGTCCTGATCGTGTCGGCTATGCCGATGCCGATGCCGAAACGAGTGCACCGGACATACCGAGACTGACCAAAGCCTTTCGCGAGGCCGAGCTGATGAAGGCGATTGCCGGCGTAAGCTAGAAAATGAAGACGCCTATAGGTCCAGAATCCGGCGGGGGTGGAGCCGGCCGAGCATCACATCATATAGCGCCAGCAGATTGCCGCGAAATCGTCCGCGATAATCGAACAGCCGCGGCTTCAGGAGACTGCGGATTCCGTTTCCCACGATCGCGCGCGCCGTGAATCGCGCCGCGCGTTTATAGGGACAGGTCCCCTTTTTATAGAGATAGATCGGGTTCGCGATCTGCGAATAGCCGAATCTGAATCCGCTTGTGCGGCCCAACTTCACACCCAGGTGCACACCGCGGCACTCCGGAGTGTAAAGCACCTTGCCCAGTCTCGCCACCCGGCTGGTGATGTCCAGGTCCTCCTGCCAGGAATAGAGAGGCAGGTTTTCGTCGAACCGGATTTCCGACAGGACGGACGCGCGAAAGGCCATGTTGCACCCGTAAACCGAGCCGACCTCGCGCTCCTCACCGGCAGCCCAATGCGCCATCGGCGGCGCTTCGCCGGCCAACAGCTTTCGAGCGTACACCTCGTCGATAGCCTCGCCATTCACCCCGTCGCCGAGAATGCGGCCGGTTAGCGCGCTGACATCCGATCTCTCGGAGAGCACGCCCGCTGCCCGTTCAAGCCAGTCGCCGGCAGGGCGGAAATCGTCGTCGAAGAATATGACGACGTCCTGGGTCAGATCGGGGTTCTCATGGTTCATGACATAGGCGATGCCCTCGTTCCTCTGGATCGCCGCACCGGCCTCTCGTGCCAGCAGGCAGCGCATCCAGTGCCCATCGCCGTCAGCAACCCCTTCGATGTCCGCTGCTTCGCTACCGACCACGATCAGCCTGCCGATTAGATCGCGCTGAACCCGCAGGAGATCGCGCAGCAGACGGACCTGCTGAGGCCTGCCTTTCGAAGCGATGATGACGAAGGCCTTTGCCCGCCGAGATCTCGCAGTCGGGAGTGTCATTGAGGGCATGGTGCGATCCTTCACATGACCGACTACCGCTTCGCAGACGGCGCGCACTATCAAATGTTACGACAAGATATTTTGCCTTAATACAGTCCTATGATCCTGTTATGATCTAACCTGCTTCTGCCAAATCGTCCCTAATTTCTACAGGAATCGGCAGCAGGACATGCTCCCCAGCGGTTCTTTGCCGCATCAGCATGATCATCTCGGCGTGTGTATCTAGGTCGCGGCCTGGTATGAAATCAAGGGACGGCACCAGCTACCAATCGGTTTTTGAGTTGGGCGGGTACTGCATTGCGGCAGAAGCATCCATAGGATGCGAGTGGAATAGAATATCGCGTTTATTCCATAATCGTAACATCAACAGGCGAAATGACCATGCCCCAATATTCCTTTTTCCTCTATCGATTTCCCTGTTTTAATCATTAACTTGCACCAGACGCGCCGCCGCCCCAAGACCGCCCACCGCGCCTTCCTGGCCGCGATTGCCTATTTCCAATGCACGGCGGTGTAGGGGATCTGGATATAATCGAGCCCGACGCCTGCGATTCTTCCGGCGGTGGATCTGGGCGCGCGGAAGAAGAGTTCGCGCAAATTGAGGCCGATACCGAAGAACAACCGGCGGCGCGGCTTCACTCCGCGGGCGACGTCCTTGGCGGTGAAGCCCGACGCATAATAGCCGGCATGCAATTCGACGAAGCGCAGCCGCGTATCCTTGAACTTTTCGAATCCCGCCAGTTGCAGGGCGAGAAGGTAGCGCTGCTGGGCATAATGGCGCTTGCCGGTGCGGGTGTAGATGTCGGCATTGGGCATCAGAAGCAGGCGGAAATCGAGTTTTTCCCTGAGCCCAGGCGCAGTATTTCGCAGCAGCGAGAACGTCGCGCCGGCAGCATTCATGACCATGTCCTGGACAGAGATTCCACTGTCGGTCTCGATGCCGTCGTATAATTCGCTATAGAACATCAGGCCGGTCGCCAGGACCGCCGCGGTGAAGGCATCCCCGCTCGTCCCATCCGTCTTGGCATGGAGGCGGGCATGCAGGATCTCGGCGAGAATATAGGCATCGAAGGCGTGGGTCAGCTTGTCCACGCCCAGGTTTTCCGTCGACCTCCCGAACCAGCCTTCGTCCTTGAAGTGGAGAGATGTCGTTTCCTTGAAGAATTTGGGCGAGTTGACGGCGGTGAAATAGCCGAGAGCCCCCAGGCTTTCCCACTTGATCCGACGAACCTGGCTTCCGAACGTGGCATAGGGGCTCGCGCTTCTCGCTATATGATCCGCCCAGGGGCGCTGACTCGCGCCTTCCCGCACAGCCGAGGAAGGCAAACCCGTAATGCTCTCCGGCGGTTCGGCCTGAGGTTCGCGGAAGGAGGTGATCCCTATTGAGGGGACTTCCGCCCCAGACAGCGAGCGCCCAAGATCAAACGCGAGGGGGAGAATGTCTCCGGACGCTGCCATGCCAGGCTCGGCATGAGGCCGGTCCTTCGCGACCTCAGCCCGTCCCGAGCCGCCCATTAGAAGGAAGCCGATCAGGAAGGCCGCCACGTGGCGGAAGCTATTGCCCGTCACCCGGCGGCTCCCTCGATGCCATGTCGCTCCCTCTCTCCAACAACAGGAGACATTATCTGGCGAATATTCGCGCCCCGCATCGACGTCGTGTAAGTAATAATTTCCAGTTCTGTATTGGTCGGTAAAGTTACCGCGAACAAGGAAGCGAGAGGCTCGTAACCGGAAGGGTAAACGAGTTAGCCCTAGGACGTACCTCAATCTATTCGGTTTACCTCTGGCGATAATTTTCGAACTCGTAAGATCGGAAAATGCCATTCAGCTGGCCACACACTCGCAAGAATGACGCCCGCCAAATTTTCTGGCTTTCTCGCAGAGACGAAGAGCATCGCTCAATAGTCTCGTTCAATTTGTGAGCTACCGAGGTGGATGGCGCTGCAATAACGCGGCGCCATCGCCGAATAGCATGCTCTCCCGAGCCCAGCTTTGACGCTATATCCGCTATTCTAACCAGAAGGTGCCGCGGGATATCCGGAACCTCCGGAACTCCGACCCGCCTTGAAAGGAAGCGTCACAATTGCGCCTGCTGATCCCAATATCTTGGCGCCGCCTGGCTGCGCGCATCGCTTGTCCGTTTGGAGAGCTTTGGCCGCTTCATCTCCATCCGGATCCTTAGTGTGTCCTTGAGCGCCCGTCTTGCCCTGCGCGCCCGTCTTGCCCTGAGCTCCCGTCTTGCCCCGCCTTCCGGTCTTGCCGTTGTCTCCGCTAGGTCCCTGATCTCCCTTCGGTCCCCGATCCCCTTTGGGACCCTGGTCTCCTTTGTCTCCCTTGGGTCCCGTCCATGATCTACAGACTACCGGAACGGGCACAGCTGCCTGTCTTCCTGGCGCTCGATCGAACAGCGCGTTGATCCGACGTCGAAGACGTTCAACTGCTGAACTGTCGCCCGATTTGATCGCATGCTCGAATTGATCCATGAGAACACGACCCTCATTCACTCCCCCGTACCGGGTCGAACCGGACGTCGATGTTCCCAGAAAATCGCCTTTAGCCCGCTCCGCGCCCGTTTCCGCATTTGCGTGAGCCAAGCCCAGTAGCGGTACGACAACACCCAAGCCTGAGCATGACAACGAAAGCAGGCATCCAGCATCAAACGCCGGAAATGCCACGCGCCATTGCTGAGTTCGCCAGATGAATACCGATGAACCAAGGAAGATAACGGCTGCAACGACTTTCATCCATCCATAGGGCAGCACAACCAAGGAGATCAGGATCAATGTAAAAAGTATGATGGCTGCAATGATCGGCAGCGTATCGGCTTCCCTGTCCTCGATCATCCCTTTTTGATCAGCCCGATGAAGCCTTTTCCATATCGCTATCTCAAAGATAAGGGCGATGATTCCGACAACGGCAGCACAAGAAAATAAAACTATCGACAGGTCCAAATTGGGACCTTCAATTCCCCCTTCCCTCGCCGCCAGTGCAAGCGTTAATCCCCCAGCAGCGAGCGCAAGTAATTTTGGAGATCTCTTCAGCTCCATCAGAACCTCTCCAGGGACGGCTGCCCGGATCGTAGGCGCAGACCTTTCATCAGTAGAAGATGATAGCATGCAGTTTACAAGGTGGGGTCAAATCAGAAGGGGTATTGAAACCACCTCAGTCGTCGCAAGGCAGCATAAAAGGATTAAAGTGACGTGGGAGGTCGAATCAATGCCTCAGAATCGGTCCTCCGGTACGGGCGCCTGTCAAAGTGACATTATCCACCGCTTGAAATCGCCACGGACCGTTTCGCCGCGTGAGCACGGCAAGGATCAGTGTGTCAAGCGTGAGGACCAGCCGACGGTTCCGGTGCACCCTCAGGCTGGTTCATCCTCGCCATCGCCCCTTTTTAGACCGTGCGCGGCCGCCGACGTCCCTACCAGAAGAGGAAGACATTCAGGTTGAAACGCGCGCCACGCCGAGGATCCCCGGCGACGGTGCGGACGGCTCGGGCAAGCTGCATGTCGACACTGGCATGTTGCCATAGAACGGTGCGCACGCCGAACCCGATCGAGCTGATATACCGGTTCTGTTTCGGCATGGGGCCATATGCCAGGGTGGTCGCCCGCGCCCAATCGGCAAAGCTGTAGAGCTTGGCACTGTCGGCCGCAGGCGCGAGCTTGACCGGCAGGTCGTACTGGAGCTCGCCGACCATGCCGAGGCCGCGTTCGCCGGCCAGCAGCGACGGGTCATAGCCGCGTCCGATCGACGGCCCGCCAAAGGAGACCTGCTCACCCGAAAGCAGACGATCGCCGGTATATTGGCCCTGCACATTGAACTGCGCGGTGATGCGGTCGGCCAATATCTGGGTGCGCTGGAGGCTGTAGTTCAACTTGGTGAAGTCGGGTTTGAAGCCCACGACCGACGGCAGCAAAGCCGACCGCCCGATCGCACCGAATATCTCGAGGCCGCGGGACAGAGTAAGCGTGACGGTCGTCGCGCCGTTCAGCCAACCGGCCTGCTGCCAGGACAGGCCGATTTCCGCGACCGTGCCCTTGTCGGATACGAACAGCTGGCCCTTCGCTTCCGTTCGGCTGCGGTTGAGCGTCAGGGAGAGATCCAGATAAACCGAGTTCGGTCGTGTGCGCAGAAGCGGAACCCGCAAGCGACTATTGAAGCTCATGATCCGACTTTCGATGTCGGAGGCAGCGACAATGCCACCCGGCTTTGCAAACGCCACCAGCCCACCGAGCGCGAGCACAGCACCGCCGGACCCGACCGGCGATGCATAGCGAAAATTGGCGGATCGCAGCTCCGACAAATTCCCCCCCGAGGCCGACAGGTCGATGTCGAGGAGGCCGGGGCGGCCGAGCGGCTGACTCAGTGTCGTTCCCAGGCCATAGCTGGTCGGACCCAATATGTCCGAGGCGGTGTTGCTGAAGGTGGCGCGGTAGGCGTTGGGCACCCTTGTGAGGTTGACCAGCATTTCCGAACTGCCCGGTTCCACACCCTGGCGAAGGACGCTGTTGCCCGCGAGGCCCGGTATATCGTTGATCAGCAGCAGCCTGCTCTCGAGGTCCAGGAATCGCGCGGGACGCTGCTTGGTCACGGGTTCCAGCAACTGTTCGACATGCCGCCGTGACGCCGCATTGGGCGCCTCGACAAAGGCCGCGCCGATATAGCCTTCGAGCACTTGGACCTCGAGCACGCCGTCCTTGACCTGTTGCGGCGAGACGAAGACCCGGGTCAGGAAATATCCTTCCGCGCGATAGCGGTCTTCAAGCTGCTGCGCGGCCTTGCGCAGATCCTCGAGGACGATCGTCTTGCCCTCGAGCGGCGCGAAGATGCTGCGAACGACACTGTCGGGAAAATGCTCTGCGCCGACCACCCGGATCGCGCGCACCGAAAATTCGATCTCGTCGACCGCTCTCGGCACCGCCGATTTCTCCGGATTCTGGATCCTGAAATCATAATCGGCCGGTGGCAGCGGCAGGGGCGCGACGCGCTGCCGGGCGATGTCCGCCTGGGGCGGCAGCTTGATGGCGTTCTGCGCGAATGCCAGACTGCCCTGGCAACCCGCCACGGCGGTGGCGAGCCACAGGCCGGCGGCGTGCGGCCGCGGGGCGCGGAAACGGCGTGTCGTCCTTCGATCGATCATTTGTCGTCCATTACGACGCGGGAGGAAATGATGCCCTGGCTCATCCGCTTGAGATGGAACCTGATCAGCGGGTCATCGGGGAACTCGGCGCCAAGCGCCTTGAAGGCGTCGACGGCCGCTGGATTGTCGTCCTTCTCGCGCAGCAGCGCATAGGCGGCCTCATAGCCGCGGGTCAGCGCCTCGGGCTCGTCGTCGGCCACCGGGCTATAGAGTCCCGTCGCTGTCAATTTACCCTTCAGGACGATGTCACCCACCGGCCTGAAGCGGAGTGAAGGACAGCGCGACACGGTTTGCTCGGTCGCGCAGATCCGGGTCCCGAAATATTTGTTCACGCCTTCGGTCCGCGCCGCCGTGTTGACCGTGTCGCCCAGCGCGGTGAAGTCCATGCGCGACTGCGATCCGAAGTTGCCGATCGTCGCCTCGCCGGTGTGGATGCCGATGCGGGTAACCCCGATCGGAATGCCTTCGGCATTGCGTGCGATGCGGAAGGCTTCCGCATAGGCGTCCAGCTCGAGAGCGCATTTGATCGCCCTTTCGGGATGATCGGGTTGCAGGATCGGCGCATTGAAGATCGACATGATCGCATCGCCGATGAACTTGTCGATCGTGCCCTCATATTTCTGGATGATGTCGCAGGCGCCGTTGAGATAATCGTTGAGCGTATCGGACAGCGCCTCGGAAGTGAGCTGTTCCGACAGGGTCGTGAAGCCGGCGACATCGGTGAAGATGAAGGTCGCTTCGCGGCGCACGCCCGAGATCGACACCGCGCTCGGGTCGGCGACCAGCTGATTGACGACGGCGGGCGAGACATATCGCGAGAAGGTGCCCTGGACGAACTCGCGCTGCTTGCGCTCGCCCCGACCAATGAAGACGTCCATCATCCAGATCGAGAAGGCGAACGCCATCGTCGGGCCGACCAGCGGCAGCATCGGCAACCCGTAGCCATAGCCGACCACCGCTCCCGCCCAATAGGCGGCGATCAGCAACGCCCCGACGACGACGTTGAAGAGGATGCCCCGCTTGAGCAGCGAGAGGAGCACCCCCAGGATGGCACCGACCAGGGTGATGGCCGCCTTCGCCGGGACGCTCATGCGGGGCGGGTTGCGCCCTTCGAGGATCTGCGTGACGCCATGGGCTTGAACGTAGATCCCCGGCATGTTGCCCTGATCCCCGTCGTCGACGACGGCTAGCGGTGTCCGGTGCCGGTCGGTCATCGAGAGGATCGCCCCGACCAGGACGATCTTGTCCTTGAAGAAGCTCGCGGGAAGGAACGGGATCACCGCGGCCGAGAAGGTCGGAAAGGCCGGCGTTTCCGCGTCCGGTCGGCTGCGCCAGGCGATTTCCACCGGCGTCGTCGGAGCCTTCCGCCCAGCCAGCGCGAGCGTTTTCCGGACGAAACCCGCCGGATGGTGCGGCGTGTCGATCCGCTGGCCGGCGGCATTGAGCTCTCCGCCGGGATTGATCCTGCGCACCGACTGATCGAATGGGTCGGTCAGCAAATTCGCCTCGGCGCGCTTGTCGGCCGGGATGAACGCATCCAGATAGGCGAGCTGCTCTTCGGTCACGATATTCGGCGCCGAGGAGTAGCTGAAGAACAGGGGCGTCCTGGTCGAAGCGATGACCTGTTTGAGCTTGGCATCCTTCTCCGGCTCGGTCGGCTGATCGACGATGACGTCGACCCCGATCAGCTTCGCGCCCTTGGCTGAAAGCTGCGTGATCAGATCCGCTAGGAAGCCGCGATCGACCGGAGATCGATAGGCAAAGGCTGTGAGCGTCGCTTCGTCGAGAGCCACGACGACGACATCCTTCGATGGTTCCGCCGGCGGCTGCATCGCCGCGATGCGGATGTCGGCGAACGTATATTCGAGATTGGTGAGCAACGAGACGTAGCGCACGGCGAAGAAGGCGATCAGCGCCGCCGCGAGGGCGATGGCGATCACGGACAGGGATAGGCGCGATGCCTTGCTCACGGATTGGATCCTTTGGACTTCGAAGAAGGAGACGCTGATCTCGCGAGATCCGCCTCGATCTGGCGCAGATAGGCATCGGCCTGCTGGATGCAGGCGCGCTCGAGCATCCAGCTGCTCAGCACGAGCGGCTCCGTGACGTCGCGCGGGATCACCTGGATGCTGATGGCATTTTCCTGCCCCTCGACACGGACAAGGAAGGTGCTGACCCCTTCCAGCCTGGACAGCGCCGGTGCCGCCATCCGGTCGATGCCCGCCTTCCACTGGAAATCGGCGCGCCACGAGCGGTCGATCGGGAAGACGGTGAACGTCTCGGAGGAACGGTCGTCCGGCCGCCACCAGATCGGCCGGTCACCCTCGCGCACGCATCGTGCGCCCGGACGGCTGATATCGATCAGCCAGGGGTCGGGAAGCTTTGCCGCATTCGCGCCGGCGCGGATCGCACCGACCGACTTGGCGCGATCGTTTCGGGTGGAGATCAGCGCCGCCAGTGCGGCCTTCGGATCCTGCACCGCGGTTCCGGCCCGCATCGCGATCCCCTTATAGGGCCCCCTGAGCGTCACGGAACGGCCGTCGGGGCCGATGATCGTCACGCGCTCGCCTTCCTTGAGGGTGACCGGGGCGGTGCTGCTGATCATCATCCCCGGCTTGAGCCCGGCGGCCCGGGCCTCCACCACCACCATGTTAATGGCCGATGCCCGTCCCGCCAGCAGGGCGAGCGGCAGCAACAGAAGCGCATGCAGCTTCATGCTCCGGTCCTCGTCTGAAGAGGCTTCGTGGCGCCGTCACCCATGATGACGAAGGCCGCCCAGAAAAAAGGATGCGCTGTCGCCGGATCGCGGATCATTTCGACCTGGGCTCGCTGCAACGCCGTGTCGGCGGGCAGGTTCGGCTCCGCGCCCATCGCGCCGAACATCCCCGACATGAGCCGGCGTGTGGCAGCGGACGGTACCTGCCAATGGCTCACCACCAGGCTGCGCGCACCCGCGTGGAAGAAGGAGGCCGCCAACCCCGACAGCGATTCCCCGCCGAGATTGTCGCCCGACGCGGCGGTGTTGCACGCGGACAGGACGACGAGATCGGCATTGATCGAGAGCTTCGCAATCTCGCTGGAACCGAGCAGGCCGTCGCTCTCATGCGATGCCGCCGGCAGTGCGGGCGGCGTGAGCACCAGACCTGGCTCGGATTGGCACCGCAGTTCGCCGGGTAGCAGGCCATGGGTGGCGAAATAGAGAATGCGGTAGTCCGACAGATTCTCCTCTCTCAACGCCGTCTCATTCGCATCCTGGCCCAGCTTGATGGTGACGTTGGCCGACTTGAGCGACCGCGCGACGCTGGTGATCTCGCCTCCGGTGTCGGGTAGCGACGCCAGCGAGCGGAGCAGTTGCGGCGGGGTCACGCCGCCGGAAAGACAGCTTCCGGTAAAGGCGGCCATCGAACTGCGCTGCCCGGAGCCGGACTGAACCGGCCCTAGTACGGGATTGCCCATGGCCATCAGCAGCCTCGGCTGATTGCCGACCAGCTTGGTCGACCGCAGGGTGACGAACGCCGCCAGGGACGGAACATGGGTCAGGGCTTTCGCCTGCGCCAGCCACCCCGCCTTGCGATAGTCCTGGCCCTCGGCGGGCCTCGTCACGAGGACGCTGAACGGCAGGCTGGCCAGCGGACCGGAGGGCGCCACGACGAGGCGATCGACCTCGCCCAGTTCCTTGAGGATGCCGCCGAACAGATCCGAATAGAGCTGATGCGCGACCTCGAGATCGAACTCGTTGACCGACGTGCCCTGGACTTCGAGGCCGCGGCGCAGCCGGACGACCGCCGCCTGCAGCGCTGCGGCGCCCGCTGGCACTGGTGCGATGACCACGCCGTCCCGGCGCACCAGCTGCACGAAGGAGCGCTCCCGGCCGATCAGGAAGGTGACCAGCCCTTCCCTTTCCTGCAGGCGCGAGCGGACCGCATCGAGCGTTGGCAGCTTGGGCTCCGCCAATTGCCCGAAGGACGGGAAGCGGCGGGCTATCTCCTGCCTGAGGGATGAGACGGCCCTGCCCTGGACGGCGATGTCCTTGGCGAGCTGTTCCTCGACCTGGGCGCTGCGCTCCTGCGCGTTGAGCGACTGCTCCTGCCCCAGTCGCAGGCGCGCGGTACCCTGGTCGCGGATGGCAGCATCGAGGCGGCCGATCAGAGCGGCGAGTTCGGGCGTGTCCGCGGAGAGACGTGCCGATGCCATTACGGCGGAGCGATCGGCAAGCGGGCTTCTAACCATTTGGAAAGCATCGAAACCCTCGGCGAAAAGGCCCGCCTTCGCGGCCGGATCCTCGACCGTTCCCGCATAGTCGACGAGCGCTGCGGCGAAAGGCACGAAGTCATCGGCAGTGAACGGGACGCTTCCCCCGGGAAGGGCACGTGCGACCTTGATGGCGTCGCGATAGGCGATGATGGCCGATGTGTTCATCTGCTCGGCCTGATAGGCGCGGCCCAGCGCCGTCCTCACCTTGAGAGTGCCAGGCCCCTCGCCGAAGATCGCCTGCCGCTGTGCAAGTGCGCCCTTCAGATAGGCTTCGGCAGCAGACAGGCGCCCCTGGACACTGCTGATTTCGCCGAGGGTCAGGAGGATGTCCGATTTCCACCAGCGCGGTTCGTCCTCGACCCGGTCGATGATCAGAAGCGCCTCGCCGGCGGTCGCAAAGGCGCCCGTAGCATCGTCGTTGCGGAGCATCATCGCGGCTTCGAAGTTCAGCGCATGGGCCAGCTCCGCCTCCGACGAATCCTGCTCACCCTTGTCGAGCAGGCCCGAGACACTGTCCGTCCTCCGGCTGTCGGCGGCGATCGAACGCCATGCCGCGGTGGCCGCGTGGGCAAAGCTGCGCGCGGCTGCAAAATCGCCGCGATTGGCAGCGATGTATCCCTGATAGGCCGCTGACCTGGCGCGATCCGATGGGCGTGTCGAGCGGTCCGCTACCGGTGCCGCCCGACGCAGCAGTGCCTCGGCCTCGTCGAAGCGCCGCTGATTGCTGACGGACAGGGCCAGATCCAGCAATATCTCGTTGGTGCCGGGATCATTTTCGCCGAAAAGCCGGGACTGCAGCTCGAGCGCCGAACGGAATCCGGCCTCGGCGGCTTCATAGTCGAGCTGGCTCGCGGCGACGCGGGCATTGCGCAACAGAGCCCTGACGGCTTCGAGATCGGTCGCGCTCGCCATCGCGACAGGTTGCGACCAGAAGGCCTGGACCTGGGCGGTAAGCTGCGTCTGGGACAGTCCTTCATCGGGCAGCCGCATTATCGCGCGAAGCACCGGATAGGTGGAGGCCGGCCCCACGACAATCGTCAACACCCCGCCATCGAGGCGCGCCAGGACCAGCATCGGCCAGCCATCATTTTTCTGCCGGCATGGAAACAGGATGACCGGCCCCTGAGGAGTCGCCAGCCAGTGCTCGGCTTCACAGGCTAGTTCAGACCTGATCGCCGTCGCCGTACGACTGCCGGCCAATGCGGTCGAGAGCGCCGGTTGAGTGGCAGTCTCCTGGCTGCTGCCGGGCACGAGCGAATGGGCCAACCGTCCGACCGTCTTGCCAGCGCAGACCAGATCGGCATCCGCGGGGGCGGAACCGACGATCTTCACGTCGGTCCGGATCTCGGTTCGGCACTGCTCGCCAGCCAGCGTCACGGCCGCAATCGACGGCGGCGCTTCGCCCTGGGCGGGCGTGACCACCGACCACAGCAATGCCGGCAGGATCAATGCCAGAATACGCAAACTCATTCCCCCCCAAATTCTTGATCATCTTAGCTCGTACAACGCGGCGGAGGTCTTCCGCCGGGCAATCCACATCAGAAACCGAAATCTCCCGTCAACGAGAAGCGCACATCGACCCCCGGCGCACCCTGCACGCGCGGCGGCAGGTCGACGCTCACGGCGATGTTCGGATTGAGCTGCGTCAGCATTGCCGTTGCGCGTTGCACCTGGGCCGCCGGCGCTGGTGGCCCTTCGGGAGCCGCCGCCTGAAGGATCGGATCACCGGCATCTGCGGCGTCGGCCGGTGTCGGCGGCGGCGTATCGGGCACCGGCGACGGCGGGAGGGCATCGACCGGCGCCGGAGCGACCGCGACGACCGCAACCTCGCTGCCGGAGCTACCGCCGCCGCCCCCACCGCTCGCGGCGGGAGCAGGACTACCCGATGCGGCGGGTGCCGCCGAGGAGCTGACCGAAGCATCACCGCCGCCATCGGATGCGGGCGCCGGCGCGCCGCCCGCATCGGACGACGCGGCCGCACTATCACCCGATGACGAGCCGCCTTCACTCGATGAGGAACTGCTGTCGCTCGATGCCGGCTCCGAACCGCCCGATGACGTGTCACCCGACGAAGAAGAGTCTGCGGGCGCTCCTGCATCGCTGCTCGCGGGCGCCGAGCTTGCAGCCGGAGCCGGAGCCGGCGCCGGAGCAGGTGCTGGTGCGGCGCTCGGCGTCGATACCGACGGAGTCGGCGGCGTCGGAACGGTGATCGACGAAACCGTCGAAACGACCGAACGCGCCGCGTCCTCGACCACTGCCTCAACCGGCGGAGGCGGCGGTGGAGGTGGTGGCGACGGCGGCTCAACCACCGGCGGAGGCGGTGGGGGCGGTGGCGACGGCTCGACCACCGGCGGTGGCGGTGGAGGTGGCGGCGACGGCTCGACCACCGGCGGAGGCGGCGGAGGCGGCGGAGGCGGCGACGGCTCAACCACCGGCGCAGGCGGCGGCGGTGGTGGCGATGGCTCGACCACGGGCGGAGGTGGCGGAGGTGGCGGAGATGGCTCCACCACCGGCGGAGGTGGCGGTGGCGGTGGCGGTGGCGGAGGTGGCGGCGGTGGCGGTGGCGGTGGTGACTGGTTCGGGGCCAGGACGGTCAGCGCCGTGGAATTCTGGGTGGCCTGTTGGAAAGCGTAGTTTGTCGCGCTGAGGCCGGCCCCGTTGATCGCGTAGCTGCTTGGTGGAGCGTCCGTTCCCGCGTCCGAGGTGAAGGCCAGCGTGCCGGATGTCGCGCTGTCGATCGTCTCGCCCGCGGCAAATCCGCTCACCGTACCAGTAAATGCCGGATTGGAGGTCCCGACAAGGCGGCTGACCGGATCGGCGACATAGGTCAGCATGGCCAGGCTGATTTCGCCGATCGCGCCGGATGCCCCGGTCGGCAGCGAATAATTGCTCAGCAACGTGCTCGCGCCGGCCAGATAGTCCCCATTGTCCAGAGTGACGTCGACGGTGATGCCGGTGCCGACATTCGGGCTGCCATAGGTGCCGGTAGCCTGATTGACGGTGATGCTATCGCCACCGATCAACCCGCCGAGCTGATAATTGGACGAATCCAGGGTCGCAACGGTTGTACCGTCATAGGCGCGCGATATCGCACCCGTGAGGGTCGCCGTCAGTTGTTGCGGCGAAATCGTTCCGATCGCGCCGGATGCTGACGTCGGCAGCGCATAATTGGCGGCCAGGGTATTTTGTCCGGCGGTGAAGTTGCCCGCCGCCAGGGTGGCGGTGACGACGATGCCGTCTCCGGCATTGGGCGTCGCATAGGTCCCGGCCGTCTGATCGATGGTGAAGCTCTGACCGGCTACCAGCCCGGAGAGCTGGTAGTTGCCCGGAGTCAATGTCGTGGTCGCTATGCCGTCGTAAACACGCGATACCGAGCCGGTCAGCGTCGCGGTGAGCACCTTGGGCGTGATCGTGCCGGTCAGGCTGACCGTGCCGTTGGGCTTGTAGCCATAAACGGGTTTGCCGGCGCTGTCCTGGGCGACAAGGCTGATACCGTTCAGAACGACGCTTCTGGTCCCCGCGTCGGGAAGATCGAAGCTCCCGCTGGCGGCGCCTGCGACAATCGTATCGCCGTTGATTGCCCCGCTGCCCGACAGCGCCACGCTCGGCAGGTCAATGGTTGTCGTTCCATCATATTCGCGGGAGACGTTGCCAGTGACCGTGACCGTGGGGGCCAGCGAATATAGAAATCCATTTCCCCCGGCCGGCGCCGCCGACGTGCCTTCCATCGCACCGAGGCTTGCCAGATTCGATGCGGTCGAAAAGCCGATGCCATAGGTCTTGAAATCATGCGCCAGCGATCCGGTGACGTCGGGTGTGCTGCCAAAAGGCGCGCTGTTGTTGCTGAATACCCGCCATGTCCCGCCGAGGCTGTTCAGAACGGCGCCGTTGGTCGAGTTGTTCACAAAGCGGTGACCGGCGGCCAGTCTGATGTCGCCGCTCGTGCGGAGATCGGCGTTCGTTCCCAGCGTGAGGACGTCGAGGGATTCGATACGCAGGCGCGCCAGCCGGCTCGAAAGGCCGATTTCACCATCCATGGCCAGTGCGCCATCGCTGCCGACATCGAGATTGAAGCCGCCATTGATGGCGGAAGCCAGATTGACCGTGCCCGCCGCCTGGAAGGACAATAGGCTGTCTGCGGTCAGGGTGATCGGAACCGAGATTCCCAGCGTCGAGGCGGTCTTCACATTGAGCGCGCCGCCGTCGAGATAAAGATCGCCGATCGCCACGTCCCCGGCGCTTCCCACGGTCCAGTCGAGTTTGCCGCCGCCGGACTTGGTGAAGCCGGCACCTGCGAGCGAACCCATCACGGTGCCGCCCTGTGTCACGGCCAGCTGGATCTGGCCCGTGGCGGCAACCGCGATCGACCGTGTCGACAGATTCTTCGATTGGCTGACGAAATTGGCCAGAGGATTGATCGCGCCGATGGCCTGGCTGACGGTGACGGCATTGTTCGGATTGACGATGGTCAGGCCATACCTGTCGGTCTGCGGGTTGACGCCCGCAAAGGTCGTGGCGCTGTCCACTGTCCCGTTTATGGTGACATTGCCTTGCGCGTTAATCGTCGCGTTGCGGATCAGTTGGACATTGCCGTTCAGCGTTGCCTGGCCGCCCATGTTGGTGACGTAGAAACCGGTGCCATTGTCGGTACGGGTGCCGCCGGGCGGGATGAAATCGACGATGACGACATCGCCGCCGCCCGCCTCTCCGAAATAGACGAGAATTGGATAGAGATTGCCCGCGGTGAGCGTGGTGCTGCCGCCACCGAACGCCAGGCCATGCGCGCCCGGGGCGGAGGCAAGCGCGCTCTGGGGGGTAACCCGGCTCTCGAGCGAGGCGACCGTTTCGCCGGGGTTGCCGAGGAAAAGGTAGGAGGCGTCATCGCTGCCGATGCGGAAATCATATGACCCGGTGACGCTGGGCTGGAACATGCCGAAAAAGCGCACCGAATAGGTATCGTCGAAATTCTGGCCCGGCGTAGTCGCGTTTATCGACGTGAAGAGATTGTCGAACCGTGTATCGGCCTGGACCTGCGCCGTGTTGAAGAAGGCGAAATTATCGTTGAAATAGCCTTCATATTTGATGCCGACGAGGCCGTTCGATTGCCCGCCTACCGTGGTGATGTTGCCGCCGAGATAGATGATGCCGTTGCCATCATGGTCGCTGTCAGCGGTCAGGACGACGTTGAAGCCGCCGCTGGTCGATAAGATGTTGGCGCCTGGCTGGAGGGTGATGTCATTGTGGGCGCGCAAGGTCAGCGTCGCGGCGGCCCCCGAAGACTTGGTGATCGACGTGTTGACGGTAATGTTGCCGGCGGACGAGGTCGGCGCATTCGACGACGGCGCATTCGCGGTGTCGACGGTGACATTGGTGCCGCTGTTGAGCAGATTGGCGATATCCCCCGCGAGAATCTCCGAGGCGGGCGATGCGCTGAACTGATCGACGATCCGAATGTCATAAGGGTCGAACAGCCATTCCCCCGCAAAACCGTTGGGTGCCGCGGCCGATCCGGTGACGCCCTCGGTCCGGATCGAGTAGCCCGATGTCTCGATCGTGCCGCCATTGCCGCCAAGCGCGCCCGCGTCCGCCCGAAACACGCCTGCGGCACGCGTAACCGACAGCGGGTTGTGGGTGTCGGACCAGAGAACGGCGAGACCGCCATTGCCGCGGGTTACAGCGCTGGCGTCGAGCACGGCCCCCTGCGCAACGGTGGCGCGAACGGCCGCCGCACGACCGCCGAAATCGCCGCCCCGCAGGCCTCCGCCGACGTTGATGATGCCCCCGCCGATATCGCCGCGCGCGTCGAGGCGCGCGCCGCCCGCAATCTCAATACTCTCCGCGGCGACAAGTATCCGGCCGCCGCTTTCTCCAGTGGCGAGGCCCGAGGCGTCCAGTGTGCCGGCATTGCTGACTTCGCCGGTAGGGCCCGCATCAAGGATGATCTCGCCATTGCGAAGCTGGACCGACTGCGCCTGGACCAACCCTCCGCTGTTGATCGTGCTCGCCGCCGCATCGGCGGCGGCACGGACGGTGAGAATGACGCGACCGCCATCGGCCACCAGTCGACCGCTGTTATTGATGACTCCGTCGGAAGCAACCGTCGCAAGCGGTTCGGTAATGGCAAAGGACAGCAGTTTGTCGCCTGCCAGATCGAGCAGAAATCCTTGCGCGCCCAACAAGGCGACAGTCCCAAGCCGCGCCGACACCAGACCGCTGTTGTTGACCTTCCCGCCCGCGAGAACGGCATAGCCATTTTCTACGCTGATCTGGCCGGCGTTCGTGATCTCGCCCTTGCCGCGTCCGCTAAAGGCATAGCGCCCGGCCATGAAGTCATCGTCGAGGATATCGCGCGTGCTCGCGAGAAAGCCTGCGGCCTGTACGCGACCGCCCGGCCCAATGAGAACACCTGAGGGATTGAGAATCCACACCTGCCCATTGGCGGTGATCATCCCGTCGATGTTCGAGACACCGCCACCGGTGACGCGATTAAGCGTGATCGAATTTGAATCTGGCTGCTGGAAACGCAGCGTGCCTCCATCCGGAACCGACAGGGTTGACCAATTGAGCACAGCCTTGCCGCTGGTTTGATTGACGGTGGTGGTGGTGCCCTCGACGGACAGTGTCGCGGTCCCACGAACGACCGCGGGTGCGCCGATCTCACCGGCCTCCGCCGTGCTCAGCGCGAGCAGGCTGACTGCCGCAACCAAGGTGCGCCGGCCTGAAAGGCGGATCATAACCCCACGCCTTGAACAGCGCCGGCTACGCCCGCAAATTTACCTAAACTCAACACGACACGTACCCCCTCGAACGGCACCCCCCCGGCGCATCTCTCCGTCCTCTAAAGGTAGAAGCGGAAGTTTTCGAAGTTGTAATCAATCCGCATAGAAAAATACGGTAGGTGTTATACTTATATCTAATGCCGCGCCGTAGTCAGCCGCCAACGGCTCAGCGCAAATTTGGCCGCCACCCTTCTTTTTTCCGCTTTCGCCGTCTTGGTCTCAGCCGTCTTCGCATAAAGGGATATGGTAACGCCCGGTTGGCCCTGGGTGACCGCGGCAACATGCCGACTGCTGCAAAATAGCGCCGGGTACAAGCCGGCGGCATTTTTGCGATCGGGTCATTGCAGGCCCGTGAACAGCCAATGCTGACGCCCTCGCACCGACATGATGTGCCAACTGGTCGTCTGAAATGGCGGGATAGAGAAGCGGCGTGCCGCTCTTGAACCCCGCGATCTGTTAGTCCTCCGCTGAACCACCATCAGGCCAACAGAGCCTTCAGCGCCGGAAGGAAATGAGAGCGGGCTGGGCGGGAATACGCGCGAGCAGGTCGGTGCGCTCGGCGATCAAGAGCAGAATCGACGCGTCCGAGACGCCATCACCACATTGGTGGCGCGGCGCAGGGCGTAGCCGGGCAAGTCGCACAGCGCATCGTCCGGCGACGATCGGGTAACGGCAGGTTGCGTCAAGACGACTCCATCCACGGCCCCTCCTGCCAGCAGCCCGTTCGGTCGCTTCGTGGCAATAATGATGTAAGCCGAAGGCTCCCTCTGTGAATTCTCTGACTTAGTGCATCAAGGAACAAAATCTGGAAAGCACACATCTTACTTAGCACACGCTTACCCACACGATGATCTCCAAGATCAACTGGATAGGAATGCATAGCATGACTATGACAATCCGCCCATGCCTGCTCCTTGTGCTTGGCATCATTGCAATACAACCGGCCCGGCCGGCTCCAATCCTTACCGCGCTGGGCAATCCTGACAACCCTCAGTTCGTCAATCCTTCCGAAGATGTCCCTCCGGCGATCCTCGGTTTCGTCACCGGCCTCTCATGCGAAGCTTCCGCCGCAGGCCCCGTTCTCCATTGGTCAGCCGCCCCGCGGGGAAAAGGTGGCCGGCCGTCGAACGATTTCCTGCTGATATTCTCCGACAATGGCGGGAAAGCCTCCTACATCGTCATACCGGGTACTGAGCGCAGCTATGCCTATCCCTGGAAAAGCAAGGGCAAGCGGGCTGCGCTGCCCATTTACCTCTACAAGACCATAGCCATCGATGGAAAATATGCGTTCGTCCCGCACGGCACATCCGCGACCTATCTTCGAAGCAACAATGTTGCGTCATGCGAACTCAGCTCGCCCGCGGACTAGCCTCGATGGCAGGGCCTCGGAATTGGCGGGCCAGCGATGCTCCAATGCGCCTGACGGAACCGAACGGAGGAGACGAAAGCTTTAGCCTCGGCAGACCGTCGCTGGTCGAACAATGTCTCGCAAAGCGGATAAACGACCATCATTTGGCAAGCCTCTCCGCGACGGCAATTTCCAATATGGCCGCAGAGGACTCACCGCTCATCATGCGCAGCCGGATCACCTGAATTGACGAACGAGGGCGACAATCGCTCGAGCCGGCCCATGCCACCGCGACTCGTCCTTGCGCCATCGCAAGCGAATTCGATATCGCGATCGGTGCCCGGGGATGCGGTGCACGGCGCTCCAGTAAGCGTGGTGATCCTGAGCAATTCCGAACTGCGGGCAGCCGGTCTCGAACAGATACTGAGCGGTGCCGGATTGGTAGTGGGGTCGCACGTGCATGCCCCCGCCGGACCTATTCCAGCGGACAGCGATGCCGATGAACATGTGTTTGTTTTGGATGCGCCGGTCGACCAGCAAGGGCTCGCCACCATAACCAACCTCCGGCAACTCCACAGTTCGGCACATATCGCGCTGTTGTGCGACCACTGCGACCGCCACCATCTGCGACTCGCCTTCATGGCCGGCGTGGATGCCGTGCTATCGTGGAGTTCGAGTCCCGCCGCTCTCGTCTCGATGCTGCGGCTCATCGCCGCTGGCGAGAGGTTCATCCCCTCCCCGCTGGTCACAGAACTCGTAGAAGCTTTCGGCTCGCGCGAAGGACAGGCTGCGGGAATTCGCCACGGGGCGCCTTTGGAGCGTGAGTTCGCCATATTACGATGCCTGGCGGACGGCTGCTCGAACAAGGAAATCGCTGTACGCCTGGGAATAGGCATCGCGACCGTCCGCCTTCACGTCCGGACGCTCCTGCGCAAACTTGGGAGCCTAAACCGCACGCAAGCCGCGATCTGGGCTATTTCTCATGGATTTGGGAGCCGGACGAGCTAGCTGGTCCGGGTCCTAGCTCATTGCCACACGGGCAGGCGCAGTTCGACTTCCCTGGCAAGCACCGCAAATCCTTCCGCGCGAAGTTCATCCGCCCAAAGCTTGGCTTGCAGCACTGACGTCATGCCACACGCAACAGCGTTCAGCACCTCGTTCGCCTCTTGGCTACCCAAAACCGACATTGGAACCTGCTGGATCACTGGCACTACCCCCCCGAGTTAGGCTGCCTCAGAATATACCGAAATCGCTGCACGTCCATTACCCCCATGAAGCTGCCCGAAACTCAAAATAGGTAGAGCGGCCCAGGGGCGCGCCGCACGTGGCGATCCTGACAGTCGAGTCAGCGCAATAGCTTGACGAGAGCAACACAAAATCGAGCAGTTGCAGACCGGTCGCGCGAAAAATCCGATGGATTGAAAAACTGGCGCCCACCGCCCATCTGAATCGGCGCGATCGACGCTGAAGCGGCTAGCTACGACCTGCGACAGCGTGAGTCGTGGTCGAGCCGGATTAACCGCCACCGCGCAATTCCGAGAGCACGTGTGATGATCTGGTTAGTTCCTCCACCATAAGCATTACGCTGTAATTTCAGAAGAATATCACAGGTGAACCATGCACAAACGATGTCATGCGGTTCATCAATCATGATGCGCGGCAATATTGTGAACACAGGCGCTTGAGAACTTCACCCGCTCCACGACGGAGTTACAAGTGCCCATCAACCGGTATAAATCGATCAGGCTGTTTTCGAGGCTCAGCCGAAATGCGCCGCTCACGATCGCGGACCATTCCCAGCTAGCGGCGATCCCTTGCCAATTCCGCACGATCGAGCGTTCGGCCTTCCTTCAGCGCGAGGGACAAAGCGTAACGCATTTCGCCCTGATCGAAGACGGTTTGGCTTGCCGCCAGAAGTTCACCAGCGCGGGCGACCGACAGATCGTCGCTTTCCAGATGAGCGGCGATTTCCTGAACCTGCAAAATCTCTTTCTCAGCATCTCGGAGGACAATGTTCAGGCGATGACGCGGATCCGGATCATGGAGTTCCCCATGGCAGCGCTGCGGCGCCTGGTGTTGACCAACGCCTCGATCGGAAGGGCGATATGGATCGAGGCACTCGTCGACGCAGCGATCTGCCATGAGTGGATTCTGAACATCGGCCGCAGAAACGCCCGCGCCCGCCTTGCCCATCTGCTGTGTGAGCTGGATACACGCCTAAGCATCTCCGGCGTCGAGGACGGAGATCGGCGCCAGTTGTCGATCACACTGGAGCAGTTCGCCGACGCGCTCGGCCTGACATCTGTGCACATCAGCCGCGTGCTCAAATGGCTGACCGAACAAGGCGTGATCGAGCGCACCAAACGACGCATATCGGTCAGCAAGATCGCCGAACTGCGGCAGATCGGCGATTTCAGCGACAGTTACCTGCGCGTCGATCAGCACCAGTCGACGTCGTGAACATCCTGTCGTGACGCGGGCATTGCCTGGGCACTCCGCGGATCGCCCGAAAGGCTTAGCGCGATCCCTCACATGATATGGGCGAGGCTCGGAATGGCACATCCGCGGCAGGACGTCCTGCTCTAAAACGGCAGAAACCAGCGAATACAGCCGGAATCGATCAACCTGTTTACGACTGGGAAGCCAATGGCCAATGGAGCTTATGCGAGTGCGGGAAGCGAGTTCCTCGCAAACTCGACGACGTCCGGCGTTCAGAATGATGCGACGATCACCGCCCTGGCTACGGGTGGCTTCGTCGTCAGCTGGACAGACAGCAGCGGTATCGGCGGCGACAGCAGCGGGTCGGGGATCAAGGCCCGGCTGTATGACGCCAACGGCGGTGCGCTCGGCGGCGAGTTCCTCGTCAACACCACCACGGCAAATGCGCAGGACCAGGCCTCGGTAGCGGTGCTGGGTTCAGGCGGCTTCGTGGTCACCTGGACAGATGCGAGCGCCGTGGGCCCCGATCCCGACCGTCTCGGCGTCAAGGCTCAGATGTTCGATGCGAACGGCGGGAAGATTGGATCGGAATTCCTGGTCAACAGCACGACCCGGCTCAACCAGAACAGCTCGGTTGTCACCGGGCTCGCATCGGGCGGCTTCGTCATTACTTGGGTCGATGCCAGCGCGACTGCGCCCGATGCAACCGGCACCGGTGTGCGCGCCCAGATTTACAACGAGCTCGGGTTGAAAGTGGGCGGCGAGTTCCTCGTCAATACCACGATCGCGAGCAGCCAGCAGGCGCCCGTCATCACCGGGCTCGCCTCGGGCGGATTCGTGGCGAGCTGGGTGGACAGCAGCGGATTGGGCGGCGACCCGACAGCGCCCAGCATCAAGGCCCAGGTCTTCACCGCCAGCGGTGCGAAGTCGGGCTCCGAGTTCCTGGTCAACAGCACAACGGCGGCGACGCAGGACCAGCCGACCATCACCTCGCTCTCCAACGGCGGTTTCGTCATCGTGTGGCGCGATACCAGCCTCCAGGGGGACACCAGCGGCTCCGGGTTGAAGGCGCAGGTCTTCGCCGCGAGCGGTGCGAAGGTCGGGACGGAATTCCAGGTCAACACGACGGAGTTCAACGCGCAGGACCAGCCTACCGTCACCGGCATCGCCGGCGGCGGCTTCGCGGTCAGCTGGCGCGACAACAGCCTGCTCGCCTCCGATGCCAGCGGCTTCGGCGTGAAGACGCAGGTCTTTGACGATCTTGGCCACAAGGTCGGCGCCGAAATCCAGGTCAACTCCACCACCCTCGGGACACAGGAACTGCCAAGCATCGCTTCGCTCGCATCCGGCGCGCTGGTCATCGGGTGGACCGACCGCAGCGGGCTCGACGGAGACCCCGACGGGGGAATCAAGATGCAGATCCTTACCCCCACAACGGGCGCGATCAGCAACATCAGCCTGTCCAACAACATCGTCTCCGAGGCGGCGGTCGAGAACACGACCTTTGCCAGCCTCTCTGCCAATGGCGCCAGCAATGCGCTCTACAGCTATGAGATCGTCGACGATTCCACGGGCGGCGCATTCGCCATCCAGGGCAACCGGCTGGTCGTGCAGGACAGTCTCGCGCTCGACTATGAAAGCGCCTCCAGCGCTACGCTGACCGTCAGGGCAACCGACGGCTTCGGGAACAGCTTCAACAAGGTGTTTGGTCTGTCCGTCACCGACTCCATCGTCGAGAATCGCTATGGCGGCGGATCCGAGCTGCTGGCCAATACAAGCATCGCCAACAACCAGCAGTTCGCGTCGGTCACGGCCATCGCCAACGATCATTATGTCATCACCTGGACCGACGGAAGCGGCCAGGGCGATACCAGCGTGACCGGGATCAAGGGCCGGATCGTCGATGCCGATGGCAATCCGATCGGCGGCGAATTCCTGGTCAATACGCAGACGCTGAACGGCCAGGACAGTTCCGCGGTGGCGGGCCTCACATCGGGCGGCTTCGTCGTGACCTGGACCGACAATAGTGCGGTTGGCGGCGATACCTCGAGCAGCGGCATCAAGGCGCAGGTCTTCGATGCCAACGGCAGCGCCACGGGCGGGGAGTTCCTGATCAACACGTCGACGTTGAATGCACAGAAGACGCCGGTGGTTGCCGGGCTTGCATCCGGCGGCTTTGTCGTGACCTGGGCGGATGCCAGCGGACAGGGGGGCGACAGCAGCGTCAGCAGCGTGAAGGCGCAGCTCTACAACGCGGCGGGCAATGCCGTGGGCTCCGAATTCCTGGTCAACACGAACACCGCCAACGCGCAGGATACGCCGGTTGTCGCCGCGCTGACGGCCGGCGGCTTCGTGGTCAGCTGGCGCGACAGCAGCCTGATCGGCGGCGACACCAGCAAGGATGCCGTGAAGGCGCAACTCTTCGATGCGGCTGGCGCGAAGGTCGGCGGTGAGTTCCTCGTCAACAGCCTGACGCAGGGCAACCAGCAACAGGAAAGCATCACCGCGCTGAGCACCGGCGGTTTCGTGGTCAGCTGGGCCGATGCCAGCCAGCGCGGCGGCGATCCCGACAATTACGGCATCGCCTTCCAGATCTATGACGCGTCCGGATCCCCGCTCGGCGGCCAGTCTCTAGCGAATACGACGACGGCGGGAGCCCAGCTGGCCCCGGCCGTGTCGGCGCTGGCAGACGGCGGCTTCATCATCAGCTGGGCCGATTATGGCGGCAGCGGCCCGGAGGTCGGCACTGCCGGGATCAAAGCACAGATATTTACCGGCGGCGGCGTCAAGATCGGCGGCGAGTTCATCGTCAACGGCCAGCTACCCGGGGTCCAGGCCGATCCCACGGTGGCCGCCGCGGGCAATGGCGGCTTCGCGGTCGCATGGACGGACTATGGCGGGCTTGGCGGCGACGATCTCGGCACGTCGGTCAAGTACAAGATATTCGATCCGCTTGCGGTGCAGGGCGGCCCGCCGCCCCTCATCGCCACTGCGGATGTCTTGGCGGGCACCGAGGACCAGCCATCCGTCTTCCAGATATCCGCGCTGCTGGCCAACGATACCGACAGCTACGGACTACCGATATCCATCAGCGGCGTGACGGCCGTCTCGGGCGGTTCGGTGGTGCTCGACGGCAATGGCGGCATCCTGTTCACGCCCTTTGCAAACTTCAACGGCGCAGCGCTGTTCACCTATGCAGCGGGCGACAGCGCCGGCAACAGCGCCACGGGTCATGTCACGATCAACGTCGCCGCGGTCAACGATGCGCCGACCGCGTTCAACGATGCCGTCAACGTGTCCGAGGATGGCGGCACTATCCCAGGCGGCGTGTTGCTCGCCAACGACAAAGATCCCGACGCCGGCGACAAGCTCACTATCCAGCCCCTGCCGCCGACGACGTCGGCGGGCGCCAACCTCAGCCTGGCCAACGGTGTGATCACCTATTCCCCGGGCGCGCTGTTCCAGCAGCTTGCCGCAGGGCAAACGGCAACAGACAGCTTCTCCTATTCGGTCGCCGATCAGGGCGGCATCACATCGAGCGCGACCGTATCGCTTACCATCATGGGCGCCAACGACGCGCCGACCAACCTCAGTCTGTCGAATGCTCAGGTAAACGAAAACGCCGCGGCCGGGACCGTAGTCGGGACGCTATCCGGCCTTGATGTCGACCAGGGCGACACGTTGAGCTTCAGCCTGACCAACAGCGCAGGCGGACGGTTCATCGTCAACCCGACGACAGGGGTCATCTCCGTCGCAAGCGGTGCGGTGCTCGACTATGAGGCGACGCCGACCCAGTCGATTGTCGGACGCGCCACCGATGCCGCCGGGCTGTTCGCCGAGACGACCTTTACGATCGCCCTGAACAACCTGCCAGAACCCAAGAGCTGGACGGGCGACAACGGCGTCAACGTCTTCACGGCACCCACTAACGACTTGTGGACGATCAACGGTCTCGGCGGCAACGACGTGCTGACAGGCAATGCCAGCGCCGACACCATCTTGGGTGGCGCTGGCAACGATACGCTGGATGGCACAGCAGGTGCCGACTCGCTTGTCGGAGGTATTGGCAACGATAGCTATTATGTCGACAACATTGGCGACAAGGTTGTCGAGAATGTCGGCGAAGGCACCGACACCGTCAACACGTCGGTCGATTTCACCCTCGATCCCAACATCGAGAATCTGAACCAGACAGGTTCGGCGAACCTCTCGATGACCGGCAACGACCTCGCCAACATCGTCAATGGCAATTCCGGCGCAAACGTCATGCATGGCGGCCTCGGCGGCGATTTGCTTACCGGCAATGACGGGAACGACCTGTTATGGGGAGAGGAGGGCGGCGATTTCCTGCAAGGCGGTGCCGGCGCCGACACGCTGATCGGCGGCGTGGGGGCGGATGAGCTGACCGGCGGCGCGGGCGCCGACATATTCCTGTTCGATTATCTCGGCACTTCCGCCGAGCGCGACAAGGTGAAGGACTTCGTCGCCGGGGAAGACCTGTTCCAGCTGTCCCGCACGGTGTTCACCGCCTTCTCGAACCTGCCGGCAGGCGCGATACCGGCATCAGGATTCTTCAACGGCGCCCAAGCCGTGAGCACCGACCAGCATCTCATCTACCAGCAGTCGACGGGAAATCTCTATTATGATCCCGATGGCGTCGGCGGGCTGGCTCAGATCCAGATCGGGCTGCTGAGCACCAAGCCGGTGCTGGCGGCGAGCAGTTTCATACTGATCTGAGCGACGTTCGCAGCAGGGCCGTTCCAAATGGCGATCCGGATCGAACCAGTCCACGACCATGCCGGGGAAATGCCGTCACTTTCGCGCGGGCGCCGGCGGGCCGAAGCCATTCTGATAGTCTATCTTCGCCTGCGCCTTGAGAGCGGTCAGGGTACGCTGTAGCGCTTCTTCCGCGGACTGTTTGCGCATGAGCGCCAGGCCGGCCGATTGGGCGTCGTCGCCGATCAGCGGCGCAGGAGTTCTTTTCAGGACGGTGACGATCGTCGCGATCCCGCCAGACGCCAGGCCGAAGGGCTCCTGGCCGGCAGCGAGCATTTGCGCAAGGATCGGCTGCGGCATCGAGATGGTGTCGAGTTCCCGCGTCGCCCGCTCGAACTGGATGCCGTTCTGCCGCAGGCCCGCGGTGACATCGTCAAGCGACTTCGCAGCAGCGAACCAGCCCGTGCGCAGCACTGACTCCGGCGCGCGGATCTGGTCCACGGTCAAAATCTCACGCCTTTCGAAGCGAGTGGGATTCTCCGCGACATAACGCGACACATCCAGGTCGAGCGGCGTATGCACCGACTGCGCGATCTGCTGCTGCAGCAACTGGATCGCGATGCTGTCCGACGCCTGCCGAACCGCAGCCAGATATTCCGGCGACTTGTCGATCTTGCGCTCCTTGGCCGCCTCGACCAGCAGTTCGCGGTTTATCAGCTGCGACAGCGCCTCGTTCTGGCGCTGCTTGCGTTGAGCCGCCGATGCCGACCCGCTGTCGCGGATGAGCATGTTGAGCTGCTGCCGGGTGATCTCGTCACCGTTGACGGTAGCGATGACCTGCCCTTCCGGCTTCTTCCCGCAGCCGGCCAGCAGCGCCAGGCCAGCGATCAACATCATGGTGCGGTGGGGGTTTTTCATTGCTCTCTCCCGATAACATGCTGGCATTGGCGGCGGCGGATGTTCATGCCTTCGGACCTAGCATGACTTTCAACGCGGTTGGCCCGGACATTTCCGTCAATTCCCTGGCAAACGACTTCAGCAGCGCGAGCGACCGATCCTGGTCGGGCGATATGATCGACATCCGCACGATCACTCCGTCGGGAATCGAGCCCGAGAAGTTGCTATGAACGACAGCCAGGTTTTCCTCGAGCCACGTCGTTGGAAAGGAGGTGCCGATGCGCGTCCAGTATAGCAGCTGCTCGATGCGGCTATAGGCGCTGGCGGTGAAGAAGCCGCTCGCTATGCGTTCTCCGCCACGCACGTCGACGCTGACGGTCCGCTTCGGCCCGAGCGTGAAACCGTTGGCCGGATAGCACGCCTCCGGCCGGTGAACCTGGAACAGGCCGGTCTGCCCGCTGCCATAGGCGATCAGCAGCATCAACACGACGCCCGACGGATGCTGATAGGCGCGGGTGAGCACCTGATCGTATATGCGCAGCGGGTCGGCGTCCTCCGGCGGCAATACGAAGCTGCTGGCGCGCTTCGTCGACCAGGATCCGATCGTGGCCGGGATCGATTTCTCCAGAGCGCCCTTCGGGAGCGGGTTGGTGCTGCGGTTCGGCTTCAGTGCCAGGCCGGCAGCCGATGCCGAGAGCAACAGCGCCCCGAACAGAAGCTGCCGGCGCGACGGCGAGATGCCGGCCCAGCTGTCCTGGCTCATATCGTCACGCGGTCTTGTCGGCCGCTCCGGCCACGAATGGCGCGCACGGCCGTATCGGCGGTGACGAGCGCGACCATCGCGACCACGAACATGAAGATCGCGGCAAAGTCATGGACGAACCCCTGCCCGACGGCGTCACCGAAATAATGGGTGACGAGGATCAGCACGAAAACCCTCGTGAAGTTGGCCGTCACCGCAATGGGGAAGATCAGGATCAGCAGGGGTAGCGATTCCCGCCAGCGGCCTTCGTAGCAGACATAGACGTAGAACACGCCGATAGCCGAAAGGGTTAGCAACGAATTAAGACCTGAGCAGGCTGTCGCAACGAGTATCTCATATTGGTCGATGAAGATCACGACACCTGCCTGCGCGACCTCGTATCCAAGCCTGGAGAGAATTTCGACAGCCATTGAGGATATACCCATCTTGAGCAGCCGGCTCAGGGGAAGCACGATGGTGTCGAGCTGCGGGAACATGAACACCATGTACAGCAGCGGAAACCACATCGCGCGCAACGCTGCCGCTCCGGCGTGGTAATAGAATAGGACGATGCAGGCGGCATAGGCGGACAGGCACTCGACGCCGAGCCAGCCCAGCACCCGGGCGGCGACGAACAGCAGCAGCGCCGGCACCAGCACGATCATCGTCAATGGCAGCGAACCTGGCCGTGAAAGCCCTATGATCTTGCGGCGTTCCCGGCCGATCAGCCATAGCCCGGACGCGAAGATCAGCGGCCCATGGGCGGTCTGTTCCTCGGTCCATGCGCCACGCGCAAGATCGATTATCGTCGGAATCACGAAGATCGCCAGGCTGAGCCAGAAAAACCACGCTGGTTTGACTATTCGCCAAATGCGGAGCGGACTGCGGACGGAGTCCGGGCTGCCCAGCGTGGCACCATCCTTTAAAATTGAATGATCCAAGTCCTGAACCGAGGCCTCATGTCCGTATTGCTGGTCGAGCGACCTCGACGGCTGACCAAACGCAACTTTGTCGAGAAGGATGCACGCGCCATGAAAATTTATTGGAACAATTTCGTGACTACGTTCGCTGGGCCGCATGCGTGATCGGGCAATACGCGAAAAAGGGCGAAAGCGTTCACCAAGTTCATGGGCCAAACCAGGCGGGGTCATCAGGGAATGACAAAAAATATAGTGTTCACCAGAGGGTTGATCGCCGCGGGACTTGCTCTGGCAGGAACAGCCTTGCAGGCGCAGAGCGTTGAACTTACCGACTCTCGGCCGACGACATATGATCCCTCCGGCATTGGCGCGGGAGGCTTCAGGATCTACCCCTCCGTGCAGGCCCGATTGACCTACGATGACAATATATTTCTGCGCGATAACAACGTCGTCGGTGACGGCCTGGTAACGGTCACGCCCAGCGTCGTCGCCCGATCGAACTGGACGAGCCACAGCCTGGTGATGAGCGCGTCGTCCACCGTACGGCGCTATTTTTCCAATCAGGACCAGAACAGCGAAGAATATCGGGCCACGGCCGATGGCCGGCTGGACATCTTGCAGTCGTGGAACGTCGGGGCAACGGCCGACTATGGGCATCTTGTTGAACCCCGTGGCACCGTCGGCAACGACTTCGTCACCGGCGAGCCGGTCCGCTATGATCGCTATAGCGCCGCACTCCGCACCGCCAAGTCATTCAACCGGATAGCCTTCAGCGGCGGAGTCAGCGCCGACCGTTATCGCTACCAGGACATAAAGGGCGGCGGCATATTTGTCGACCAGAGCCTGAGAGACCATGATACGCTGGTCGCGCGATTTCGGGTCGATAACCGGATCGGCGGCTCCTCTAGCGTGTTCGTCTCCACCTCGATCAACAAGATCAACTACCGCAATCTGAAGAGCCGCGATTCCAAGGGCTACACCGCGCTCGCCGGCATCAGGTTCGAAGTCACGCGCCTGCTCCACGGCGAGGCCGGGCTTGGCTATATTCATCAATCCTTCGACGACCCTCGTTTCCGGGGGTTCAGTGGCCTCAATTACAGCGCCAACCTGATCTACGAACCCACGCGACTGACCACCTTCCGCCTGAAAGCCAGCCGGCAGATCGCGGATAGCGCCATCGCCGGGGTGCCCGGCGTGCTGCAGAGCCGCGTGCGCTTGGAAGTCGAGCACGAACTGCTGAGGCGGCTGATTCTTACGGGTTACGTCGAAGGAACTCGGGAAACCTATCGCGGCATCGACCGTCGCGAACAGCGCTACTATGCCGGAGCCGGTGCGCGATATTATCTGAACCGCAACTTCGCCGTCACACTCGCATATGATCGTCAGCAGCAGAATGGGCGCGGCCTGTTCAACAACGACTATCGCGGAAATCGCATTTCCCTGTCCATTCTGGCCCAGCGCTGATCTAGCGTTCTCGCAAGGGTTCCGGTGCCAATGTGCAGAGCAGCACATTGGCACCTCGGCTTGCCTCCCAAAATGCCGCACTCGGCGCAAAAGTATATGCCGCACCGCACAAATGGCCGCTTTTATCTCACCGACCACCGAGGCGGCGAAACGAAATCGGGCAACGCACGTTGTGGCCCGGTGAGCTCCTGCGGCACGAGGGTACCCCATTGTCCACTAATATCGATCTCTACCGGGACCACGAGATAGCACGTCAAAATCTCGCACTGACAGGGAACACTGGCGAAGAAGCCGCGAAGGACAAAGTCAATTTCAACACGCTGATCGCGATATTGCGGCGGCGTAGGGCTCTGTTTTTCGGCGTCTTGCTTGGAATCGTTTCGCTGGTGGCTTTGATGACATTCCGGGCGACGCCGCTCTATTCAGCGTCGTCGCAGGTCGTCTTTGACAGCAGGCCGACGCAGGTGACACCGCTGCAGGAGCAGATCGTCCCCGACACCGGCGAGATTTCCTCACCCATCGTCGACACGCAGGTCGAGGTCATCCGCTCCAGCGAGTTGGCCAACCAGGTTGCCGACGCGCTACAGCTCGACAAGCTTCCGGCGCTTGATCCTCGCAACGCGAAGCCCGGCCGTCTCGCTTCGCTCCAGTCGTTCATCACCGGAACGCCGCCACCCTTGTCGCAGCGTGCCTATGATCCGCAGGCGCAGCGGGAATATGTTCTCCGTTTCCTGAAGGACAAACTCGAAGTCGCTCGCGCGGGAGCATCCTACGCGCTGACGATCACCTTCACGTCGACAAGTCCGGAGTTTTCGACGCTCGTCGCGAACGAATATGCGAGGCAATATTCGCTCCAGGCGCAGAAGGACAAGCGCAGGGAAAATGCGGAAGCCATCGTCTTCCTCAAGAAGCGGATGGAAGAGCTGCGCCGCCAGGCCCAGATCGACACCCGCGCCGTGCAGGATTACCGCATCGCGCATAATCTGCTGAGCACCAATGCCGCGCAGCTGACCGAGCAGAATGTCTCGGTCTACGACCAGCAACTGGCGATGTCGCGCGCCGCCGCCGCGGAAGACCGCGCCAGGCTCGCCACCGCGGAGCAGCAGCTCAGAAGCGGGTCGCGGGGCGACGATGTCGGCGCAGCGTTGCAATCACCGGTCGTATCGTCATTGCGGACGCAGCGGGCGCAGTTGGGCGCCGAGCTCGCAAACCTGCAGGCTCGATATGGCCCGCTGCACCCTGACATCATCAAACTCAAGGAGCAGGTGGCCGATCTCGACAAATCCATCCAAGGCGAGATCAGCCGTGTCATCTCCAATCTCAAGGCCAACACCAACGTGTCCAGCCAGCGCCTGTCCTCGGTGGCCGGTAGCCTCGGCGCGGCGCGGGGGACGCTGGCGAGCAGCAATCGCGCGCTGGTTGGTTTCGACGACCTCACCCGCAAGGCCGAAACATCGCAGGGACTCTACGAGGCGTACCTGAACCGCTACAAGACCGCTGCGGCGCAGGAGGGCACCGAGACCGCCGATGCCCGTGTTGTCTCCTGGGCACAGCCGCCAGACGGACCCAGCAGCCCGAACATCCCGCTCAACATGTTTTTCGCGCTTGCCCTGGGCGTTGGTGCGGGGCTGGCCGCTGCATTCGGAGGCGAACTGCTCTTCTCTGGCCTGACCACCGGGGAAGACGTCGAAAACAACCTTCACGTCCCCTATCTGGGAACGATCCCGCTGCTCGACTCCGTCGTCGACAATCCGCCTGCCCCGTTCGAGGCAGTGGCAGAGCATCCGCATTCCAGCTTCAACGCGTCGCTGCGCAGCCTGCGAACGTCGATCGAATATTCGGTAGGAGCGGTCGTCCAGGTCGTTGCCATTACGTCAGCGGTGCCGAAGGAAGGAAAAAGCACCACGGCCGCCTGCCTAGCCCGAGTTGCCGCCATCGATGGCGAAAAAGTCGTTCTGGTGGACTGCGATCCGCGGCGTCGGGCAGCCAACAAGTTGATCGCCGATCCCGCCGATGCCGGTTTGATCGAGGTGCTCCGCGGTCGCGCATCATTGAGCGACGCCCTCATCCAGCATCATGAGAGCGGGATTTGGATCCTACCGCTCAACAAGACCCCCGTCGATGGCGGCGAGATGGTCACGGGCGATGCGCTCGCCAACGTCATCAAGAAACTTCGCGAGGAGTTCACCTATATCATCATCGACACGCCGCCGGTGCTGCCGGTGGTCGATGCACGCGTGATCGCGACGCTGGCCGATGCCGTGCTGTTCATCGCGCGTTGGCGCAAGACGCCCGACCATGCGGTTCGCAATGCGCTGAAGCTGCTGCCCGCGCGCCGTATGCATCTGGCCGGCGTCGTGCTCAGCCAGGTCGATATGCGCAAGCAATCCCGCTTCGGATATGGCGACGCCACCGCCTATTATGACAGCTACAAGGAATATTACAGTTGAGCGCCGAGTTCCCACGTGAAGCCTGGCGGGCGACATGCGAAGCGCCGCGCCGCGTGGCGATCATCCATTACTGGCTGGTCGGCATGCGCGGCGGCGAACGAGTGCTCGAGCGTCTGCTGCGCCTATTTCCTCAAGCTGACATCTTCACCCACGTCTATGTGCCGAACCAGGTCTCCTCCTTGATCAGGAGCCACAAGGTTACGACCACCTTCATCAACAAGCTTCCCTGGGCCTCGAAGCTCTATCAGAAGTACCTGCCGCTGATGCCGCTCGCGCTCGAAGAGCTGGACCTGCGCGGCTATGATCTGGTGATCAGCAGCGAGTCCGGCCCTGCCAAGGGCGTAATCACCGCAAACGATGCCTTTCACCTCTGCTATTGCCACTCGCCGATGCGCTATTTGTGGGACCATTACCACGATTACCGTCACTCCGCGGGCTTCCTATCCAGGATGGCAATGCCATGGGTCTTCCATCGCCTTCGGGCGTGGGATTCCGGCTCGGCGCACGGGGTCGACACGATTCTCGCCAATTCCAACTTCATCCGGAAGCGGGTGCAGAAAGCATGGGGCCGCGATGCGCAGGTGGTATTCCCACCCGTCGACGTAGACCTGTTCAGGCCCACCACCGATCTCGAGGACCGTTATCTCTGGGTCGGCCAGATGACACCCTACAAGCGCGCGGACCTGGCGGTCGACGCCTTCAACGAATTGAAGCTTCCCCTGCTGATGGTTGGCGAAGGCGAGATGGCGGCGGAGCTAAGGCGCCGCGCCGGGCCGAACATCACGATCGTCTCCAAGCTGAACTTCGACCAGTTGCGCCTTGCCTATTCGCGGGCCAAGGCGCTCGTGTTCACGCCCGAGGAAGATTTCGGCATCGTGCCCGTCGAGGCGATGGCGTCGGGGCGCCCGGTGCTGGCCTATGGGAAGGGCGGCGCGCTCGACACCGTAGCGCCGGGACGCAGCGGTCTTTACTTCGCCGAACAGACGACCGCGTCGCTGGTGGAAGGCGTTCGGGCGATGGAGGCCTGGCTGCCGGCCTTCGATCCGGCAGCGGCCATGAGCCAGGCGCGCAAATTCTCTCCGGACAAGTTCGATGCCGGCATATTGGGGGCGCTTGCGCGGTGAGAACGGTCAAGATCGATGCCCTGCGCTCATAGGGCCTGACCGATGCTACCGACGCTCCTCGGGCTGATCCTGTTCGCCACCGGGCTGTTCCTGCTGTTCAGGAGAAGCATCGAGGCGATGGTCGCCTTCTGTTTCGCCTGCACACTGCTCGGCGGCGGTGCCGCGGCGGTGCTGCCGGCGCTCGGGGGCGCGTCCATCCCGCCGGCCTATCTTGGCCTGGCTTTCGCCATTTTGCGGATTTTCCTGCCTGGCGAACGGCGGGGGCGGCTTGTGCAGGACAGCCTGGGTGCCAACCTGTTCCTGCTGGCCTTCGCCAGCTACGGGGTCGTCTCGGCCTTCATCCTGCCGAGGCTCTTCGCCGGGGACATCAATGTCGTTCCACTGAAGCCGGTTGGCCTGCGCGGCATGTTCGGAACCACTCCCCTCGTCTTCACCTCGCAGAATATCACCGCGTCGCTGAGCCTCATCGCGACCGCGCTCTATGCCGTCGTGACATATGTCGCCTGCCGCCAGCCGCGGGGTGCGATCGTCATCGTCAAGGCTGCAACCATAGTGGCCTTTGTCCATGTCTATCTCGGCGTCAGCGCGTCGCTGCTCGCCGGCACTCCCTACTCGCTGTTTATCGATTTCTTCCGTAACGGCTCTTATTATCAATATAATCAGGGGATAGGCGGATTTGCGCGGATAACCGGCGTGTGGCCGGAGCCATCGGCCTATGCGAATTTCGGCTTCTTCTGGTTTGTATTCTCATGCGAATGCTGGCTTCGTGACGTCATGCCACGGCGTACCGGTTGCGCCGCCTTCCTGATGGGACTTGTGCTGGTCGTCTCGACCTCGTCTACCGCCTATGCCGGGCTGGCCGCCTATCTGGCTCTCTTCATGGTCCGGATGATCCTGTTCCCGAACAGCCTCAAATTTTCCAAGGCGGCGATGCTCATGGCGACGGCACTGGCAATGGTGATCGGCGTGTGCGTGCTGATCCTGTTCCACCCGTCGCTGGCGAAGACGCTCGGCGATATCCTCTACGCCCTTACGATCGAAAAGGGCGACAGCCTGTCGGGCCAGCAGCGGGCGTTCTGGGCAAAGCAGGGCGTCGACGCCTTCTTCGCATCGAAGGGGCTGGGCATCGGTGTCGGCAGCTTCCGCTCGTCCAGCCTCATCACGGCCGTTCTCGGATCGACCGGGATCATCGGCTCGGCGACTCTCATCCTGTTCCTCCTCCACGTCTTCAAGCCCGGCCGGATGTCGACCTATGTCAGCCGCAGCAACCCGGTCGAGGACGTCGGCGCCGCAGCCGGCTGGACCGTGATCATGTCGCTGTTTCCTCTCGGTGTCAGCTGGCCGACGGCTGATCCGGGCTATGTGTTCGGCATATTCTGCGGCGTCGCGCTGGCCCTTCGCGCGGCCCCTGCGCGGGTGAGATCGAACCGCGGTCTCGCGCCCCCGGCTGGCCGACCGATCGCATTCGAAGCCGCCACTTGATCGGGACAGCACGCACTGCCCTTGCAATTGCTGGTCTCTGTTCGGCAATCGCCGTCATAGGTCTGCTGGGCAGCTTCTCGGACGTGGCCGACTCGGTCAACCAGCTTTCGATGCTGTGGTGCCCCATAGGCCTGCTGGCATCGGCGTTCCTGATCCGGACCGCCAGAAAGGCTGCGCTCGCGAGCTTCGTGATGCTGGGGCTCTACGCATCGGTGATGCTGTTGCCCGAGCTGTTCACGAAGGCCGCCCTGCACCGGGAGATGGGCGGTACGGGCGACATCAAGCTCATCCAGTTCAACCTGTTCAAGAACAACAGGGATCCACAGGCCGCCGTCGATTGGCTGCTTGCGCAGGACGCGGACATCATCACGATCAGCGAAGCCTCCAACAAAGCCCGCCAGATCCTGCGCGGCCTCGAACCGGCCTATCCTTATCAGTTCAGTTGCCGAGCAACATATTTCTGCTCGACGCTGATCCTTTCGAAGCGTGCACCGATCGAGGTCGAATATCTCGGCACCGGCGATCAGGAGAATGCGAAGGGGCTGTCGGCGGTCAAGGCGACGTTCGAGGATGGGAGCGTTCCATTCTCCGTGATCTCCGTTCATTTGATGCGGCCCTGGCCTTTCAACGACCAGGGATCCGCGATCACGGCCCTACGCAAGGCGGTCCGACGATCGGAGCAGGACAGGCTGATCGTTGCGGGCGACTTCAACACGCCGCCGCACAGCTATGCCATGGAACGGCTCGATCGCGCGCTCGGCCTGCGCCGGATAACGCGGGAGATGCCGACCTGGCCTGCCTTGCTGCCGCGGAGGCACAGCTGGCCCCTGCCGTTACTGGGGCTTGATCATGTCTATGCCGGCCGCGCCTGGCGGGTGGCCTCGCTTCGTACCGGACCGTCGAGCGGCTCCGATCACCGGCCCGTTATCGCGACCTTGGCGCTGGCGCGTTCACCCGCCCCTTCGGGCAGTTCCGCGATCGAGAGCATGAAGCGATAGAGCTTCTCGGCGAGCGTCGCCGGGTGGAACGCAGTGGCCCGTTGCGCCGCATTTTCGCGCATGGTTTCCAGGCCCTGCCGGTCCTCGATCAGGCGCTCCATGGCCTTCGCCCAGGCCGGCACGTCGCCGGCTTCGACGAGCAGGCCATTATCTTCGTGATGAACGAGTTCGGGGATCCCGCCCTTGTTGCTACCCAGAATCGCCAGCCGGCAATTCAGCGCATTGATGGCAACGCCAGGCGAGTTCTCCGCCCAGATCGAAGGTATGCACAGCACATCACTGGCCACCATCCAGTTGCTGACCTCCTCCTGCGGAACCCTGCCTGTGAAATGAACCCAGCTGCGATCGCCATAGCTGTTCCGCAAGCCTGCTGCGCTTGGCCCTTCCCCGACGATCGTCAGCGAGAAATCATGGCGCTCGGCCAGCGAATCCGCCGCAGCAAGCAGGGTCTCGACTCCCTTCGTCGGGTGGATGCGCCCGACATACAGAAAGCGCACCTTCTCGGACGGTGCGGAGGTGACGGTCGGTTCCGGATAGCGGTTCGGATTGGGCGCAACCAGCGTCAGATATCTGTGCAGGGGGAAATGTGCCTCGACCGTCTCCAGGTTGGCGCTGGACGGCGAATAGAAACCCAGTCGCCTGACCTTGGCTATGAGGTGCTGCTTCCACCATGACGAAGCGACGCAGGTGGCGCAGCGCGTGCGGCATTCGCGGCCGTCCTTGAACATGCTCGAACGCAGGCAGATCACCGCCAGATCGTGAAGCGCGAACATCACGGGCAAGTCGCGTTTCGCCAAGCTGGCGAGGATGTTGAATCCAATCCCCGCGAGCAGGTGGATATTCACGAACTCGGGCTGGAACGCATCGATGACCTTCTCGACCAGGCGACGGTTTCGCGGATCGAGATGGTCCTGGAGGTGCCACAGCATCTTTTGTGGCTTGGGGCGGTCGATATGGTTCGCGGCGGCGTAGCGCCGCGGCATCCAAATCCGCCAGACCCTGAGGCCGTCCTTGTCGACGACGTCATCCTCCGCCTCGCCGGGAAGGTTGGCCGTGGTTACGACGCCGACCTCATGCCCCTGGCTCTTCAACCATCGGGCAAGATTCCAGGCGGAGATCTCCGCGCCGCCGATCACGTTGGGCGGGAAGAGAGTGGAAATGACGAGAACGCGCACCGCTCTGGCCCGGCCTCAAGAAGTGGATGGGCGATGGCTGCCCAGCGCACCAGCCCAGTTTCGGCGCGACAATATCAAGACCGCGGCCCGAGACGAGCAGGGCTCCACAGACCGGCAGCGGTCGAGCGTGCCCCTCCCAGGAACAGCACCCAGATGACTGACGAGATGCCCACGCCTGCCAGCCCGGTCAGCGAGATGGCGATCATGGTCAACAGGGTGCCGAGGACGAGAGCGGCGATGTTCAGAACCGCCACAGCCGTGTCCCGCCGTCGGCTGTAGAGGCCGACATTGAAGATATCTGACACGGGCTTCATCACCGCTGCGCACACCATCGACAAGAATAATGTAGACTGCTCCGTAAGTTGGCGGATGTCCACCATCGGCAAGATGTACAGTACCACCCCGATCATCGGCGCGGCGAGGCAGAGCCCGAATGAAGTGGCCTGCCTGACGTAACTGACCAGAACGCGGCGCCAGCGTTCTTGATCCGGATCGTCGATCGCCCTCGCCAAAGAAGGCAGAGCGATCTGCACCGTCGACACGTGAACGAGCACATAAAGGCTGTTGGTGATCGAAAAGGCGAAGGTATAGATGCCGGTCGCGGTGCTGCCCAATAGCCAATATACCACGAAGCGATCGAGGTAGGTCTGGCCGGCAAGCCCGAGATCGTTGACATATATGAGCGGGTTGGCGCGGGCTCGCTTGAGCAGCGCGCAGACGCGCGGTGCCCGCTTCCAGAATGGCGTCCCGATGCGTCGCATGAAGAAGAGGGCCGCGATCACCCCGCTGACGATGAGAGCGAGGAGCCAGGCGGCGAATATGGCCGACAGGCTGCGCAGCGCCGGAGCCGCGATCCCGAGCAGGATGACCGGCGGGATCCAGCTTGCCGAGCGGATGAACAGTAACAGGTTTGCCAGCACCGCATGCCCACGGTTGATGATCATCACGTGCATGTCGGTCGCCAACGTTTCCAGGCTGACGATAAGGCCGAGGAGCAGAGGATAGCCGCCGAGCAGAGACAGGCTCCACGCCCCCGACAGGGCCGCGCAGAGCCACACTAGCGCCAACATGGACACGCTGACGATCAGCCTGTCCCGCGCGGCCAGATGGGCTTCAGTCTGGCTCATTGCCAGGATGTCTCGGTTGAGATGATAGTTGATGCCGAGCCCCAGCAATGGAGGCATGATCCCAGCGAAGCCCACCGCCAGCCCGAACGTCCCGAGGCTTTCTATGCTGAGATATCGAAGCGCGTAGATCGAAAGAGCGAAGCGGCTTGCGAGCGCCGTCGCGCGCAAGGACATTGCCGTCACCTGGGTGACCGAAGGAAGCTGGTGTGAAAACCGCATCATGTGAAATCCGGCGCCCACGTCACGGCTCGAGGCGATCGGCACGACGGCGCCGCCACGCCCGATCCAGATCCGCGGGATCGCCTTTGTTCAGGGCTTGTGATGGTTAGGCAAGCGTTTCGGCTTGGCGTCGAGCGCGCGCGTGGCGGGCGATCGGCCTGTGTCCAATCTCTTCGATCGGCCCGATTGCGAGCGAAACAGCCCATGGCGCGCGGATCGCCCTTTCGGAGATCGCAAGACGAGCATGACCGCTGCGGCCGTAGCCGCCAGCCAAACGAGAATCGCGGCGGCAGTCCAGCTCGTTACTTCGTTGGTCCAGATAAGCAAAAGCGTCATGACAAAAGCCACGGTTACGCCGATCGTCGAGCGCATACCGACTCCGTTTTTTTGCCCCGCTTCCCTTGTAGTGACAAATTCGGAGCTTTTTGCAAGTCTCGTTGCATCCATTTCACCCCGAGGGAGTTAAGCCGCCAGCGGCTGATCCAGCTGGTCTAATGAAGGGGTGTTCTATGAACCGTCGATTGCCAACACACCTTGCGGCGCTTGCCGCCCTGATCGCTGTTTCAGGCTGCGAGACGACCGCGCCTCCCCTGGCAGTCGATGCGAGCTCGTCCCTGCAGGGCTATCGCCTCGGAGCGGGCGACCGGCTGCGCATCACGGTGTACAACGAGCCAGCGCTAACCGGCGAATTCGCACTCACCGACAGTGGCTCGCTTGCCTTCCCCTTGATCGGCGACGTGCCGGCCGATGGGAAGAGCATCGTCGAGTTGCGCGACATGCTCACCACAAAACTCGGTTCAGGCTATGTCGCCAATCCGAAGGTGAGCGTCGAAGTGGTCAACTATCGCCCCTATTATATCCTCGGGGAAGTGGGGCGCGCCGGTTCATATCCCTTCGTCGCCGGTCTCACCGTCAGTCGAGCGATCGCGATGGCGGGCGGTTATTCCACGCGCGCCAATACCAACACGGTCTTCATCAAGCGAGAAAATGATCCCGTCGAACGCTCGATCGCAATCAAGAAGACAGACGTGAAGATTCTGCCGGGCGATCTGATCCGCGTAGGCGAACGCTACTTCTGACATCTGCCCTGACACTGCCCCTGCCCGTCCGCCTGCCAGTGCGGATGGACGGCTTGGCATGCTTGATGCGCATCGCACACTAGCGCCTGCTTGCCGTGCTCCCCAGGCCGGCCACCTCGCCAATCCCATATGATGCACCAGCGAAGCGGTGGGGGTTGCTGTCGCGGAGACATGGTCGATTGCCGCCATCACAGTCGGCCGGAAATCTCCGCCGCAGACACAGCTTTTCGCGCTTCGACATGCATCATAGATCAAAGAAATGTGCGAATTCCGAACGCCTGGTTGAGCTGTCTGAGCGGCAGAAATTTGGCGGTACGGCGCGCATCGTTCCGGGATCAAAGCGCTAGATTGTTGCGGTGCGACAACGTCGAATGGGGCGAGCTGAGGGATCAATCGAGCGGAACCATTCCAAAGTATTTCCGTTAGATTGCGAGCCTTATGAAGGGAGCGTAATGAAGGGACTCCCTTCGGACCCGGCGCCTTGTGGAATTTCTCGCTGCGTGTGCGAACGCATCGGGCAACCTCAAAGCCGACAGGTCGCTGGCCTGCTGAGTGCGACGTAGAACAAATCGGGCGAAAGCCTTCGAGTCCGCAGGGATGACGAATGTCCAAGGTGGAAAAAAGGGTCGATCTCATTTGCGCGGACCTTGATCGCCGCGCCGTCGCCCGGCCAAGCCGGGAGCGACAGGGACAGTGGCATCCCGGCCAACGTGCTGGTGCTACGATGATGGGACGCTTCGAGTCAGCCGCCTTGCGACCGGTCATGCCGATCGAATCTGGCCTTCGGCTTCGCGTCGAACAAGATAATGGATATGAGCCGGTGTTATACGAGTCATTGCGTACCAAGCCCGTGGCCCAGGCCGCTGCGGAGATCGTCAGCCTGCATGCGCTCAGCGACGATGCCCGCCTCTCGCTCACCGCCGAAAAGGCACCCGCCGACAAGGCAGATGCCATCATCGTGCGGGCTCTGGATATCGTCCTGAGCGTGATGATCATGCTGTTCCTCGCGCCACTGCTGATCATGGTGGCCGCCATCATATTCTGCAGCGATCCCGGGCCGGTAATATTCGGTCATCAGCGGGTGGGAAGGAATGGCGCGAAGTTCAAATGCCTCAAGTTCAGAAGCATGGTGATGGACGCGGATGCGCGCCTTGCGGAGGTCCTGGCCAGCGATCCGGTCGCGCGCCAGGAATGGGCTCGGGATCATAAGCTCCGCAATGATCCGCGGATCACGCCTTTCGGGCGCTTCCTGCGCAAGAGCAGCATCGACGAACTGCCACAGCTGATCAACGTATTGCTCGGCGATATGAGCCTGGTGGGCCCACGTCCGATCGTGGCGGCCGAGATCGTGCGCTACGGGCGCTATTTCCACCATTATTGCCGGGTACGGCCTGGGCTGACCGGCCTCTGGCAGATCAGTGGGCGCAACGACATCTCCTATCGCCGCCGGATTGCTGCCGATGTCGCCTACTCGCGGTCGAGGACATGGCGCTTCGATGTGCAGATCCTGATGCTGACTGTACCATGCGTGCTTTTGGCCAAAGGGTCATATTGAGAAAACCGTAACGGTGCAGCCAGGTCGACCGGAAGATCAACCCCACGGGAATAGACAACCTTCTCCCCAAACCTGTTTATATTCCACATTATTGTTACGCATAGTATATAATGACAGACTGTCACTTCGACATTATGTATGAAATGTAATCGAGTTGACATTAATACATCATTTTCCCAATTCGTTATTACGAATAACTGTGGAATTGGAACATATATTAATCCATTATCGTTTTCGCGGGGGGCCTCCGAAAGGGGGTTCGCACTCAACGAAAGGTACGATTATGAAATCGATCGCATCGATTGCATTAGCGGTGGCGGCGTTTGTCGCGGCGCCCGCCTCCGCTGCTGCATATATACAATATGACAACTCTACCGCGACGTTCGGAAATACCAGCGTGACACCTGGTGCTTTCACGGATTCGATCGATCTGGGGTCGTTCGACGGCTTCATCCAAGCTGGCCAAGCATATCGGATTTCCGGTACGATCTCGACCAGTTATCAGGATGCCGGAACCCAGAACATCGACTTCAGTTCAGTATCGTTGAACGGACAAAATTTCACGCTGACCCCCGCGGGCCGGTTTGAATTCGGTTTCGTCAGCGACGTCGCTACCGGCGCTGCCAATCTCCTGACGATCAGTGGATCGGCGGGCTCCAATGCCAGCTACGCGGGCACGCTCAACATCGCGGCCGTTCCCGAAGCCGCGACGTGGGCCATGATGATCATCGGCTTCGGCTTCGTGGGCGGCGTCGTCCGCACCCGTCGTCGTACCGCTAATGCAGCCAATGATCGCCTGGCGTTCAGCTGATCACCTATTGATACCCGCCAGGCTCCTCTGGCGGGTATCTTTTTGCTTCGATTAATATCAAATGAATTATCATATATTTCCGTACTTTTTGCGTAGATAAAAGTAAGTGATCCAGTTCATGGCCGCTGTGAAACCTTGTTGACACCCGGACGTTTCAGTCAATTCGGGTAGATCCACTCACTTCGTAGGCGTTACGATATGGGTTGGAGGTTCGTCCACCGCGGAAGGCACGATGCTGAACTCGTCTATGGATATACTTCTGATGCTCGCCATTGGAGCGCTGCTCGGCTGGTTCTATAGCTGGATGGTCAGTGTTCACAACAGGCACGAAGTGATATTCGGCACGATCATCGGCGTTGCCGGCGCGTTGATCGGCGGTTTTGTGCTTACGCGATTGTTCGGCGTGCCTCCTCTGACAGGCGGCGCCCTCGCCCCATCGACCGCGATCGTCTCTCTGGCGAGTGTCATCGGGATACTTGGAGGCCTTGAGCTGTTTCGCGGCGGCTTCAATCCCTGACCGGTCAATCGGATTGCATCTAGCCATTAAGCGTCGGTAACGCCTTCCGCGTTCGTAGAGCGATCGATCATTACAGGCGGCTTTCTATCGAGGTGCCGCGGGAGCTGAACCACCCGAAAGCGTGAACACCGCTTGCAGCGGCTTACCAGCCGTGACGGGTTGCTGGTCGCCGGGTGGGTGATCCACGCATGAATACCCCAATGACATAGCAGATGCATTCGAGAATCCTCAGCTCACAGCCATAAGGAAACCGTTGATCGCATTTGATGTTCCGGATGCGAACGGACTAGACGGCAGGCCGCCTCATCATCGGCAGCGGATCGTTACGATCACGGAAGAATTTCGCCGCAACACGCAGCTAGAAACAAAGTTCCCCGTAAGAACCCGTTAATTAATTTTTCCTAACAGCTGGTCTATCGCAACGAAGGACCGGCGTAATGACGAATCCGATTCGCACAGAAGATTTTATTCAAAGCATCGGCGTAAATGTTCACATGGCATATAATGACGGTAAATATGCCAACTCTGCCAATGTCATTACGGATATGAAATATCTTGGGATCAGCATCGTACGCGATACTGCTCCTGCCTACTGGTATCAGACCAAAGCATTTGACGCGATGGCGAACGCCGGCATCAAGTTCGACTTCGTCGCCTCGGGCAACCGCAGCCCCGCCGATGTCGTCGCCGCGATCGAAACCTTCGCCAAGGCGCACCCCGGCGCAACGATCGCGATCGAGGGAGTCAATGAAGTCAACAATTGGCCCGTCACCTTCGGCGGCGTCACCGGCCTGGCAGGCGCCACCGCCTATATGACCGCGTTGGCCAAGGCACTCGCCGCCAATGCCACGCTCAGCAGCATCGACACCTATGGCCTGACCGGCGCCAACATCGTGCAGGACGTCGATTACGCCAATTTCCATGCTTACCCCAAAAACGGTGCCCAGCCGCTCCGCACGCTGATCGCCGGCCTCAAGGACCAGACCTCAGCGATGGCTGGCAAGCCCACGGTGCTGACCGAGGCCGGTTACTATACCGCGCCGACCAGCTCCAACTGGGGTGGGGTCGATCAGGCGACCCAGGCCAAGCAGACCCTCAACCTGCTGATGGACGCGACCAAGCTCGGCGTCTCGCACACCTATCTCTATCAGCTGCTGGATGCCTATGCGGATCCTTCGGGAGTCAGCATCGACAAGAATCTCGGCCTGTTCGATCTCTCCAACAACCCGAAACTGGCGGCGACCGCGATCCATAATCTGACGACGATCCTGGCGGACAGTGGAGCCGCTGCCGCGACGTTCACGACCCAGGCGCTCAACTACACCGTGGCCAATCTTCCCACTGATGGTGCCGTGCTGGCGATGCAGAAGTCGGATGGAAGAACCGACCTGGTAGCATGGTCCGAGCCCGACATCTGGGACGAGATCAATCACCGCGCGATCACCGCGGCCAGCAAGGACGTCACGTTCGATTTCGGTGCCAACCATGTCAGCGTGAAGATCTTCGATCCTCTTGCTTCGGCAGCAGCCGTCGCGACCTATGCGGACGTCACCTCGGTTCATGTCTCGGTCACCGATCACCCGGTGATCGTCGAGGTCACCGACATCCCGGATCCGATCGCGCCCCCCCCGCCCCCACTGATTCAGTCGATAGTGGAGCCCGTGGTGCCGACCACGCAGGCCGCGGTCGCGCCGGTGACAGCCATCACGTCGCCGGCCGTGGCTCCGGTCGTCTCAAGCGGTGATCCGTCCGCAGAACTGATCGCGTCGCTGGTGATCAGCGGCGGTTCCGCTCCTGCCGGTGGTTCCCTGACGAGCAGGCTGTCCGCCACCCGACCGGATTTTCTGGGCGGTGAGGGCAAGGATCAGGTCTATGGCGATGCGCAGGCCAACACGATCATCGGCGCGGGTGGTGACGACACGTTCTACGGTGCTGGCGGCAACGACAAGCTCTACGGAGGCGCCGGCAATGACTTTATCGATGGCGGCACCGGCCAGAACGAGATCTTCGGAGGCAACGGCAACGATTCGATCTATGGGGGAGGCGGCGGCAATAGCCTGTCTGGCAATGCGGGCGACGACATCATCCTGGGCGGCTCGGGCAAGGACCTCATTATTGGCGGTGCAGGCGTCGACACACTGACCGGAAACGGCGGAGACGATGTCTTCCGCTTCGCCTCAGGCGATTCACTTGGCGCGACGGCAGCCGGGCTCGATCGGATCGTCGACTGGCAGAGCCGATACAAGATCGACCTCGACATCTCCGGCAGCGCGACCAATTATATGGAAGCGAAAGCGGCCACCTTCGCCGCCGCGCAGGGCCAGGCTGACACCCTCTTTGCGCAGGGAACGATCAAGATCGCCGCCTTTCAGGTTGGAACCGATGCCTTCCTGTTCGCCGAAACCGATAGCAGCCATGCCGGATATGACGTGGCGATAAAGCTTGGTCACGGCACCTTGGCGAGCGTCGAATATGCGACCGTCATTTAAGGAGGTGCTCGGCGCCTTCCGATAAGGAATGGAGCGTCCCGGTGGGCCGATGGTCATCATTCATGGCCTTGCCCACCGGCAGACGCAAAGGAAGTGGCTCAACTGGCCGCTTGGGAGGGCCTCGCGTCACGCGATGCTTCGCTACCCTGCACCGGCTTCTTCCCGAGGCCGATCTTTTTCGCCATTTCGCGACGCCGATCGGCATAGTTCGGCGCAACCATAGGGTAATCGGCTGGCAGGTTCCACTTGCGGCGATAATCGTCCGGCGACATCCCGTAATTGGCCATCAAATAGCGTTTGAGCATCTTCATCCGCTTGCCGCTTTCGAGGCTGACGAGATAATCGCGTTTCACCGATCCCCGGACGGCAACCGCAGGCTCCTGCTGCTTGGGAGAAGCGACGGGAGCGCCCAGCCCGACCAAAGCCGCATGGACGGCCTTGATCATGCCGGGCACTTCGCTGGCGTGGACAGCGTTGGCAGCGACATGAGCCGCTACGATATTCGCCGTGATGGCGAGGAGAGTATCGGACAACGGCCGCCTCCGTTCGGTGAACCTGGACGGATCAGCCTGTACCGGAGCCTTGGGCGGCCTGTGTTAGCAAATGTTAGCCGCCGCGGTACGAAGTTCCCCTGGGCCGGCAACGCATGGAACGAAACGCAGGCGTTATAGTTCTATCCATAGGAGCGGCTTTCGGGCCGCTTCATAAAAGGGGCTAGGAACCCATCGGCAGTTTCCCCTTCCGGTGGGTTCCACGCAGTAAATCCCTGGGCGGGCTCAGCCCACAAAAGCCTTTTCGATAACGAAATCGGCGGGCTTGGCATTCGAGCCCTCCTGGAAGCCGAGTCTCTCCAGTATTGCGGAGCAATCCCGGATCATGTCCATGCTGCCGCACATCATCACCCGATCGGTCGCCGGATCCAACTTCGGTTCGCCCTCGACGCCGGCAAACATGCCGCCATCCTCCATCATCGCGGTGATCCGTGCCTGTCGCTCGAACGGCTCTCGGGTCACCGTGGGGACATAGCGGAACTTCGCAGCCGCCTCCTCCTCCACCAGCGGATCACCGGCCAGCCGCGTCTCGAGCACGTCGCGAAAGGCCAAGTCGCTCAGCCGGCGCACGCTGTGAACGATCACGACCTGCTCATAGCGCTCATAGATATCTGGATCGCGCATCACCGACAGAAAGGGCGCGAGCCCGGTACCGGTGGCAAGGAGAAACAGCCGCTTGCCTGGCGTCAGGGCGTCTGCGACCAACGTGCCCGTCGTCTTCCGCGCAAGATAGATTTCATCGCCTGCAATGATGTGGCGCAACCGCGACGTCAGCGGACCTTCCTCGACGGCGATTGAGAGGAATTCGAGTTCGTCGGCATATGACGGACTTGCGATCGAATAGGCCCGCAACAAGGGGCGCGCGTCGGTCGGCAGGCCGAGCATCACGAACTCGCCCGAACGGAATCGCATCGATGCGGGCCGGTCCACGGCGAAGCTGAACAGATGCTCGTTCCAATGCTTCACCCAGAGCACCGTCTGGATATTGAACGAATCGTTCGGCGCGATCTTTACCGCTTCCGTCCGGCTGCTCATCGTTTGCGTCCTTCCCATTGATACGTGATCGTGCGCGCTCCCTTAATGGGGCGGATAGGCAGACGCCACATCGGAATAATTTGGCCGAAGGACAGCTAAGCTTCATGCGGCGCACATGTGCGCTCGATCATGGCGAGATGGGCGACGCAAAAGCAACCCCGCCCGCTCCCCGGAGATGGAGCGGACGGGGCGCGAACCGTCCTAGGGACGGAACATGGGTGCCCGCCCGGATGCGGCAAGGCGGCTGGGGGTCGCAATATCGTCGAGGCTGCGGATCGGCTGAGAAGAGCCAGGCTCGACCAGGTCGATAAAACGGTCGAGCAATTCCTCGCCTTCGTCCCACCATCCGAGCCCGTCGGACGGCATGAAGTGGCCGCACTCGCCGAAGCGCGCAAAACCGGCACCCCATTGCCGTGCCAGGCTGAACGCGCGGTCGGCCGGGACCGCAGGATCATCGTCACTGGCTACGACCAGAGCAGGGAATGCGAATATGGTGGTCGGCAAGGGCGCGAAACATTGCAGCCGCGGGTCGGCGCTGTCGGCCGAAGGATCGCAAGGCCCGATCAGCAGGGCTCCGGCGACCGCGTTTTCACTCTCGCTGCTCATCAACCCGGCCCAGGCGGCAATGGTGAGCGCACCGAGCCCGTGTCCGACCAGAATCACCGGAGCGCCCACGCCGCGCAGGGCATGATCGAGCCGCATCACGCAGTTGTTGCGATCGGGTTGTCGAGCGCTGCCCAGATCGACAGCGTGACAATCGATGCGGCTTTCGGTCCAATGGCGCTGCCAATAGCCGGCGGCATCGCAATCGAGGTCTGGCAACAACAGCGTCACCGCCGCTGCGGATGGGTGCTCGAAACGGGACTTCGCCATGCTTCGATCCTCCTCGACTCGGCCCGAACCGGCCAGAAGTCATGCAGAACCATATGTCTAGCGTCTAAGTTGTAAATAGCAGTGCGACCAAATGCGGCGAGATTGCGGCAAGCGGAAAGGATTAAACCACTCTCGTCAGAAACCCGATCTAAGTGGTTGAAATCACTTACCTCTGTTTTTCCGATGGGTTTCCAGGTCCAGGATCATATTGTCACCTTCGGGCATCAGACCAAGCCTCCGTGCGATCTCCTGATAGGCTTCGACCTCGCCGCCCAGATCCTGGCGGAAGCGATCCTTGTCCAGCTTCTCGCCGGTTACCATGTCCCACAGCCGGCAGCCGTCAGGGCTGATCTCGTCGGCCAGAATGACGCGGCTATAGTCATTGTCCCAGAAGCGGCCGAACTCGAGCTTGAAATCGACCAGCCGGATGCCGATGCCGGCAAACAGCCCGCACATGAAATCGTTCACGCGAATCGCCATGTCGGCGATGTCGTGCATCTCCTCCTGGCTCGCCCAGCCGAAACATGCGATATGCTCGTCGGCGACCATCGGATCGCCGAGCGCATCATCCTTGTAGTAATATTCGATGATCGTGCGGGGCAATTGGGTGCCTTCCTCGATCCCGAGGCGCTTGACGATCGATCCCGCGGCCACGTTTCTCACCACGACCTCGATCGGCACGATCTCGACCTGGCGGATCAACTGCTCGCGCATGTTGAGCCTGCGGATGAAGTGGGTCGGAACGCCGATCGTTCCGAGCAGGGTGAAGATATGCTCCGAGATCCGGTTGTTGAGCACGCCCTTGCCATTGATCGTGCCCTTCTTCTGGGCATTGAAGGCGGTTGCGTCATCCTTGAAATACTGGATCAAGGTACCTGGCTCGGGACCTTCGTACAGGATCTTGGCCTTGCCTTCGTATATTTGGCGGCGGCGGGTCATCGGTCGGGCCTCCGGGGGCGCGGGAAACAGAGAAGCCCCGGAGACAACGTCGATTCGGACGCGCCACCGAGGCAGTTCGAAGTCGCCTTTACAGCGATTGCCGCCCCCACGCAAACGCTGCCGCGCCGCAGCAACATTTCACGTGCATTTGTTCCGGCACGGGCCTACTCCGCCGCCGATTTGCCGTGCGAGGGCTGCTTGATGCAGAGTGATATGGCCGACCCCCAAGCGGGACAACCGCTTACGCGGCGTCGGAAGGACACGATGGCGGCGTTGACGCTGGGAGCGCTTGGCGTCGTCTTCGGCGATATCGGTACCAGCCCGATCTACGCTTTCCGCGAAGCCCTGGGCCAGGCTGCGGAGGGCGGCATCAATGCCAGCGAGATATTGGGCGTGCTCAGCCTTGCGCTGTGGGCGCTCATCCTCGTCGTCACCTGCAAATATGTGATGTTCCTGATGCGCGCCGACAATAACGGCGAGGGCGGCGTGCTTGCCCTGATGGCGCTCGCGCAGCGATCCGCGCGCAAGCGCCGGATGCTGGTGCTGGTGCTGGGCGCGGCGGGAGCGGCACTCTTCTACGGTGACGGCATCATCACCCCTGCCCTGTCGGTGCTGTCGGCCGTGGAAGGCCTCAAGACCATCCCTGGTCTCGAACATGCCATATCCCGCGGCGAAATCATCCTGATCACCTCGGCGATCATCGTCGGATTGTTCCTGATGCAGGCGCGAGGCACCGCGCTCGTGGCCAGGCTTTTCGGTCCGATCTGCCTGATCTGGTTCCTGACGATAGCCGCGATCGGCCTGATCCATATCTTCGACGAACCCGCCATATTGATGGCCTTCCTGCCCCACAACGGCGTGCTGTTCATGGCGAATCATGGCTTGGCGGGAATGTTCGTGATGGGCGCGGTATTCCTGACCGTGACTGGCGCGGAGGCGCTCACGGCGGACATGGGCCATTTCGGCGCAAAGCCGATCCGTTTCGGCTGGCTCATCATCGTCTTCCCGGCGCTTGCGCTCAACTATCTCGGGCAGGGCGCCTTCGCCCTTCACCGGCTCGAAGTCGCCGCCGCTCGCGGCGTGGATTTCACCAACCAGGACTGGTTTTTCCTGATGGCGCCGGGCGCCGCGCGCGTACCGCTGGTTCTGCTCGCGACCTGCGCCACCGTGATCGCCAGCCAGGCCGTCATCACGGGCGCATATTCGTTGACCCAGCAGGCAATCCAACTCGGCCTGCTGCCGCGCCTCAAGATCCGCCAGACCTCCGAACACGCCGCCGGCCAGATCTACCTGCCATCGATCACTCTGCTGCTGTTTATCGGCGTGATGATCCTCGTGCTCGGCTTCGGCTCCTCCTCGTCGATGGCATCCGCCTATGGCATCGCGGTGTCGGGCACCATGGTGGTCACCACCTGCCTGGGATTCGTGGTCGTGCGCCGCTCCTGGGGCTGGCGCCTGCCGATCACGCTGGCTGTAATCGCCCCGCTGCTGTTGCTGGATATCTTCTTCTTCGGCGCCAATATCCTGCGCGTCTATGAAGGGGGCTGGGCGCCATTGATCGTCGCAGTGGGCGTCGGGCTCCTGATCGCGACCTGGGTCCGCGGGCGCGCCCTGCTGCTGGCGATAGACCAGAGCCAAGCGATCGCGCTCGACGAACTTGCCCGAATGCTCCGCACGCGACCGCCCGAGCGCGTGCCGGGCCTGGCGATCTTTCTGTCATCCAGCGTGGAAGCCGCGCCGAGTGCGCTGCTCCATAATCTCAAGCACAACAAGATCCTCCACGAACGCAATCTGGCGTTGACGATCAACACGGTGAACAGTCCAGTGGTCCATGGCGCGGACCGGCTGGAGATGCACGACATCGACGAGAATTTTTCCCGGGCCGTGCTGAACTATGGCTTTATGGAAAGCCCCGACATTCCACGCGACCTCGCCTTCGCGCTTCGCCATGGCGACAACAAGCTCGAGCCGATGCAGACCAGCTACTTCATCGGGCGCTCGACACTGCGCCCCTCCAAAAATAGCGGCATGCCTTTCTGGCAGGACCTGCTGTTCATTTTCCTGCATCGCAATGCTTCCGACCCGACCGATTTCTTCAAGATCCCACCGAACCGGGTTGTGGAACTTGGCTCGCAGACAACGATCTGAAGCGGGCGAGATGAGCGTGGGGCTTGCACCCGACGCGCAAAATCCTATGCCGGAACCAATCATGGACGAGATCGAACTGCAGAAGCTGCGAGGCGCCCTGGCCGGCCACACGGCGGAACTGGGCCTGCGCTACGTAGCCCATGGCGAGGATTGGGCCGAAATGGCGTTCGACTATGATCCGCGGTTCGCCATGACCCGGTCAACCGGTATCCTCGCATCTGGCCCGATCATCTCGTTGATAGACAGCGTGTCCGGTCTCTCGATAATGGCCAAGATTAAGCGGGTGCGGCCCCTGGCGACGCTCGATTTGCGGATCGACTATTTGCGATCGGCGCCTGCTGGCCGTGCAATCACCGCGCGCGCCACCTGCTACCGCGTCACGCGCCATGTCGCATTCGTGCGCTGCGAAGCGCATGATGGCGACCCGGACGATCTCGTCGCACAGTCCATGTCCAGCTTCTTCTTCACGGCGGATTGAGATGGAGCAGCAGCCGCCTTATGCCGCAGTCATCGGCGCCCGGTACAGCCAAGCCACCGGCGAACCTATCCTCACGATACCGTGGAGGATCGAAATCCAGGGGCGGCCGGGCTTCGTTCATGGCGGCGTGATCGCGGGGCTGCTCGAAATGGCCTGCTATGAAGCGATCAACCAGGAGTTCGGGAACGGCGACCATACCCGCATCAAGCCCATCAACGTCGCGGTCGACTATCTCCGCGGCGGGCTCATGATCGACACGCATGCGGTGGCGCAAATCGTGCGCGTGGGGAAGCGCGTCGCCAATGCCAGCGCCGTCTGCTGGCAGGACGACCGCAGCAGGCCGATAGCGACCGCCCGGATGCACCTGTTGCTGGATCGATAGCCGCTCATAAAACGCAGGGATCCGCCAGCGCAAAGGCCGGCCTGTTCAATCCGGACCACTGTCCCGCGCCTGCCGTGGGCTTACGATCGGCGGATGGAAAGCGCGCTCACTCCGCAATCGATCCGCCAGACTGGTTGAGAACCGTCGATATGCCTGTAACGATCTGGGCAGAGGCAAAGGGCTTCTGGATGAAGATGCTGCCTGGAACCCCGAAGGCGCTCCAATCGCTGCCGCTATCCGCACTGACATAGACCACGCCCACCTGAGGATAGTACTCCCGCGCATGTCGAGCGACATCCCATCCGGATATGTCGCTGGCCACTCTGATGTCAGTCACCAGGCCGGCAGGGCCATTACCCTCCTGATCGAGGAAGAGGAGCGCTTCGTCGGCAGTGCCGCAACAGGCGACTTGGAACCCGCCTTCAAGCAAGGCGTCTTCTATCATCGAACAGATGACGGGTTCATCTTCCACGACCAAAACCAAATTTCTGTCCACCAGCCATCCCCCTCCGGCCACCGGTCCGATATGACCACTTGTAGTCACAACGAGTTCGGGCAGCCGGCGTTCCCGCTGCGCCGGACATTATCCGGCCGCCTATCAAGCAGGGCATGGAACAACCATTTTTCAACATTTTAGCTGCTATCCATGAGGCATTCCAACGGCCGTCGGCAAAAGCCCCTATGAAATCGCACGATCTCTATGCCACGAAGGGCAACTCATCCAGTACCTCGTTCGACGGGATCTGGACGATGCGGTGCGGCAGCTTTGGGTGCCTCGACCACGAGATGCGCGGTGGGGTCCTGCAGGTGCAGGCGGAGCGGCTGTTCGGCGGCGACAGCAATTTCGCCTATCTCGGCTCGGGGAACGTCAGCAGGGGCGAGCTTTCGGGATGGCTGGATATCACGCGCCACGACGACGATCCGGCCATCGCCTGCCTGTGGGGCACGAACGAACGTCTCTACAAGCTTCGCCTTGTGGCAGAACTCGTTTCGCCTGAGCATGTCGAGGGGCGATTGCTGCGTTCCGGCTATCCCGACAAGCATCTAACCATGCGCAAGCTTATGCCCATAATCACAATAGTTTGATGCGCAGCTACCGAATTGAAACTATCCTTGGCACCCCGACAGCCTCACCGAGGCTCAGCGTCAACACCGGCACGCCGCCGTCGCGCTCCACCACGATAAGGTGGTCCAAGGCTAGGCGCCCCTCACGTACCTCGGCGGCAAGAATATCGCGCGCGCCTCTTAACGCCTGTTCCGACGCCGCCTCGTCATCGCGCAACCTGACGCCCTCCTCGTCGTCAAGATCCATGGAATCGCAGCGATAATGGAAATAATAACGCGGCATCAACGGCCCCAGTCTGGTTCGATTATTGCCATCGGCACGCATGATACCGATGACAGAAAGTCTGTCGTCGAGAGGATTTATGCCGGCTGAACATTGCGAGGGAACCCGACCTAAACCAGCAGTCTGCTGCAAGCGCTTCCACGCCCGACGATCCGGCCCTACAAACGCTGGATGACCGATTTTTCCGACCTGCTCCTCCCCGATCGGGGCGAACCCGCCCATCTTCTCACCGCCCTTCCGGCCGAGGCTTTCAGCCATTGGCTGAAAGCGCAGCCAGTGCAGGTCCGCACCCTGGCTGCAGCCGGCCAGTTCAAGGCGAAGCCGGGCGAACTGCTGATCTTGCCCGGCCGCAAGGACGGTGAATGGTCTGCCGTCTTCGGCGCGGCCAAGCATCCCGGTCCGTGGGAAATCGCGGCGGTGGCGCAAAAGCTTCCGGCGGGCCGCTACCGGCTCGAGGGAGAGGCTCCGACCGAAGGCGCGCTCGGCTGGCTCCTCGCGCACCACCGCTTCGATCGCTATCTGGAAAAGCCGGAGCCGGTCCCGGCACGCGTCCTGCTGACCAAAGATGCGGCCGACATCGCAACCTCGGTTGCACTGGCCGAGGCCGTTGCGCTGGTCCGCGACCTAGTCGACACGCCGGCCGCCGACATGGGGCCGGCCGAGCTCGCCGCGGCGGCGGAAGCCGTCGCCAGGGAGCATGATGCGACTTTCAGGCTCACCCAGGGCGACCGACTCGACCAGGACTATCCCATGATCGCGGCGGTCGGGCGGGCGGCGACCCGTGATCGCGCGCCCCGGCTCATCGAGCTGGAATGGGGCGATCCGAAGCATCCGAGAGTAGCGATCGTCGGAAAAGGCGTCTGCTTCGATTCGGGTGGACTCGACATCAAGCCATCCTCGGCAATGCTCAACATGAAGAAGGACATGGGCGGCGCGGCGCACGCGCTGGCGCTGGCGCGACTGGTGATGGGCGCGGGCCTTCCGGTTCGCCTTCACCTGCTCATCCCCGCCGTCGAGAATGCCGTGTCGGCGGAAGCGTTCAGGCCTGGTGACATATTGCGCAGCCGCAAGGGGATCTCCGTGGAGATCGGCAACACAGATGCCGAGGGCCGCCTGGTGCTCGGCGACGCCCTCGCGCGCGCGGCTGAGGACAAGCCTCTGATGATCCTCGACTTCGCCACCTTGACGGGCGCGGCCCGAACCGCGCTTGGCCCTGACCTCCCAGCCCTGTTCACCAACGATGAGGGGCTCGCGGTCGATATCGCTCTCGCGGCGCAGCAGGTTTCGGATCCGGTATGGCGGCTGCCGCTTTGGGCGGATTATGCCGAGATGCTCAAGTCGACGGCTGCGGACATCAACAATGCCGGCGAAGGTGGGATGGCCGGCGCCATCACCGCAGCGCTATTCCTCGAGCGGTTCGTGCCTCAAGGTACGCCTTGGGCGCACTTCGATACATTCGCCTGGCGGCCGACGGCCAAGCCGGGCAGACCCAAGGGTGGCGACGCGCTCGGAATGCGAGCGGCTTTCTCAATGCTCCGTGCCAGATTCGTTTCGGCATAAGCCCGAATGCCGGATTTAAGCGACGAGTCGCGGAAAAATATATCGCTTCCTGAAACGAAGTCGGAGCCCGCGTGTTTTCTTATTGGGAGAATGCACCTCCCACCAAGCTTTCATGTGAAGGGCGCGTATTATGGCCGAGAACCAGCTTTCCCAATGGATGCGGGCCCTGGTGTCCTATGTCCGGTCGGGGCAGCCTGATCTTACCAATCGGCAGATGGCCCTGCTGCTGATCAGCTACATCACCCCGGGTCCTCACACCGTTCGCGGCTTGGCACAGCAACTCGGCGTTTCAAAGCCGGTCATCACGCGCGCCTTGAATACCTTGGGCTCGCTCGGCTATCTGCGCCGTGAGCGCGACGATAATGATCGCCGCAACATCTTCGTCGCCAAGACCGATAAAGGGGCCGCCTTCCTCGATGCGTTCGGAAAGTCCATCGATCTCGAGAAGATGCGCAACTGAACCGACCACCGGCGGCCGGCTCGCCTCGGCCGGCGCCTTTCATCTCGATGGACCGACGCGACGCCTGGACGGCCGGATCAACGCGTTTCGCCGCGATATCGCCGACGTAGCGCTGGCCGGCACCCTGTTCGCACCCCATTACGCCGCGCCTATGCCGCGCGTGGCGAGTGGCAGCGCCATGATCCGCACCGCGCCGGGTGACGATGCCGAGGCGGCTTCGCAGATTCTGCCGGGCGAGGAATTCGCCGTGCTGGACGTGGTCGCAGGCTGGGCCTGGGGCTATTCCAAGCACGACCATTATGTCGGCTATGTCGCAGCCGATTCATTGGCGCTACCCTTCGAGCCCGGCTTTCGCGTCTCGGTGCGCGAAGCGCTGCTGTTCTCCGGGCCGTCCATAAAGTCTCCGGTCATCGGAACGCTGCCGTTCGGCGCTCGGCTCGCCGGCGAGGCGGAGGGGGGCTTCGTCGCGCTCGCGACCGGCTTCGTTCACGACCGGCATGTCGCGCCGCTCGGCGAGCGGGCTGATGATGCCGTCACCGTGGCGGAGGTCTTCCTCGGCATGCCTTATCTATGGGGTGGCCGCGGTGCCGATGGCATAGACTGTTCGGGGCTGGTCCAGGTGGCGTTGGGGGCGACCGGCATAGCCGCACCGCGTGATACGGACATGCAGCGCGAGGCGTTGGGCGAGGCATTGGCCGAAACGGACCGACTCCGACGAGGCGACATCGTCAATTTCCCAGGCCATATCGGGCTGATGGTAGACGACTTCCGGTTGATCCATGCCAATGCCTATTGGATGAGCGTGGTGATCGAGCCGCTCGCCGATGTCGTGGCCCGTCTCGCCCCCAATCATGACCGGCCGATACTGAGCCGGCGGAGAATCATATCATGACGTCGAGGGTCTTCATCGACGGTGCCGCGGGCACCACCGGACTAGAGATCCGTGACCGGCTTGCCTGTCGCGACGATATCGAATTGCTGGCGATCGCCGAGGATCGGCGCAAGGACGCCTCTGCCCGTGCCGAGGCGCTCAATGCGGCCGACGCGGTGATCCTGTGCTTGCCGGACGATGCCGCGCGCGAAGCGGTCGCCCTGATCGAAAATCCCGGCACCCGGGTCATCGACGCGTCGACGGCGCATCGGACTGCGGGTTCATGGTCCTATGGCTTCGCCGAGCTGGAGCCGGATCAACGCGAGGTCCTGGCAAAGGCGACGCGGATCTCTAATCCGGGCTGCTACCCCACCGGTTTTCTGGCGCTGGTGCGACCGCTGGTGCGGGCCGGGCTGCTCCCTGCGGATACGCCCCTGTCGACGAACGCCGTCTCGGGCTATTCGGGCGGCGGCAAGTCAATGATCGCGATGTTCGAGGACGCGAACTCGCCGGAAGCGACCGAAACTGCTTTCCGGGCCTATGCCCTCGGGCTTGGCCACAAGCATGTACCCGAAATGCAGAAGCGTGCTGGTCTCGATCACCCGCCGATCTTCTTCCCCTCGGTGGCGCGGACCTATCGCGGCATGCTGGTAGAAATCCCCCTGCACCTGCACCTGCTGCCCCGCCGCCCGAGCGGCGATGCCCTTCGCGACGTGCTGAGCGAAGCTTATGCCGGCAGCGCGCTCCTCCGCGTGGCGCGCGACAATCCGCCCGCGCTGATGATCGAGCATGCGGCCGGCACCGATCGTCTCGACCTGTTCGTCTATGCAGATGAGAAAGCCGGCCAGGCGCGCCTGGTGGCGGCCCTCGACAATCTCGGCAAGGGCGCCGCCGGGGCCGCGGTCCAGAACCTCAACATCGCACTGGGCCTGAACGAGACGGAGGGACTGCGTCTCTAGACCGGCATTGTCATTCCCTCCAAAGCGGAGCATTCTCTGTCCGTTTTGCGACAGGGGGAGATCGCGATGGTTCCTGTCTGGTATTGGATCGTCTCGGCCCTCATCCTGATCTGGAACCTGATCGGCTGCGCCGCCTGCTACAGCCAGATGACGGCGGGTCCTGACAAGATCGCCAAGCTGCCCGAAGCCCAGCGCGAGGCTTGGCTCGCCATGCCGCTTGCGGCAAAGGTCGCCTATGCCGTCGCCGTTGGCGCCGGCATGCTCGGCGCCGTGGCACTGTTGCTGCGGATGCTGGCCGCGGGCCCCCTGTTCATCGCCTCGCTGGTTGGCGTGATCGTCCAGTTCGGCTGGTTCCTCGTAGTCTTCAAGGGCGGAGCGAAGCTGGGGATATCATCGGCGGCTTTTCCGGCCTTCATAGCGCTGGTCGCCATGGGTGAGATCGGGTTCGCATGTGCGGCCAAGACCCATGGCTGGCTCGGCTGAGGCAGATAAGCAATCGGGAGACAGAGGATGACCGATCGTGCAGCGGTACCGGCATGGTACTGGATATTAGCCGTGCTTCTGTGCCTGTGGGGCGCGATGGGCATCTATTCCTTCTATACGGAACTCACCACATCCTATGACCAGCTGGCTGCCTCGATGGGCAAGGTCGAGGCCGACGCCGTCGCAAACATGCCGCAATGGCTCTGGTGGGTCTTCGGCGCGGCGGTTTGGAGCGGCACCTTCGGATCGCTCGCGCTGCTCCTGCGCAGTGCCTGGGCGCGACCGTTATACCTGATCTCGCTGGTCTCCGTGATCATCCAGTTCGGGTACATCTTCCTGATGACGAGCTTCCCCAAGGCCGTCGGGGCAGACTCGGCGGTTCTCCCAGCTATCATCATCCTGGTTGCGGGGTTCGAACTGTGGTTCGCGACATCGGCGAAGAAGAAGCGCTGGATCGGCTGAGCACCGCTTCGCGCCGACGCACCCCCCCGGCTACATCTCTCCACGCGCGCGGCGCAAGGCGTAAAAGCGCTGCACATTGGCGTTATGCTCGGCCAGGGTGTTGGCGAAGACATGGCCACCCTTGCCGCTGGCCACAAAATAAAGCGCCTTGCTCTTCGCCGGATCAAGCACGGCCTCGATCGCCGCGAGGCTCGGATTGGCGATCGGCCCGGCGGGAAGGCCGGTAGACGCATAAGTATTATAGCCGTTCACCGCGTTCAGTTCGGAGCGCTTGATCCGCCGGCCAAGCGGCTTACCCTTGGTGATCGGGTAGATCACTGTCGGATCGGCCTGCAGCTTCATCCCCTCGCGGATGCGATTCGAATAGACGGCGGCGACCATCGGCCGTTCCGACGCGATCCCGGTCTCCTTCTCGACGATCGAGGCGAGAATCAGCGCCTGGCGCTTGTCGCGCGCAACGGTGGTCGGCTTGCGTGCCGTCCAGGCGTCGTCGAGCGCAGTCCGCATCGCCACCTGCATCCGCGCGAGCACGGCAGCGCGCGGCTCACCCTTCTCATAGCTGTAGCTGTCGGGCAGCACCGATCCCTCCGCCGGGACGTCGACCGTGCCGGTGAGTTCGGGCTCGGCCATCAACCGCTCATAGACCAGGATCGACGGCATCCCTTCCGGGATGGTCACCAGATGCTGGACAGGTTTGCCGTGCTGGAGAATGTCGAGGATCGTTCGCCCACTGGCCCGCGCGGGAATCTCGAACTCGCCGGCTCTGATCGGAGAGTCGGGACCGAAACGGCGGGCAAAGCGCAGGAAATTGGTCGTCGACCGGATCGCTCCGGCCTGTTCCAACGCACGCGCGGCGGAGGCGAGTGTGTCGCCTCTCGCCACCTGCACCGTCACCGGCTTATCGAGCGGACCGTCGCCCCACCAGTCGCGCGATATCCACAATGCGGCGCCGCCGGCGACCAGCGCGAGTACCAGGATAAGCGCAATCAGGCGGCGCAGCATCGATGGCTTCCTGCGCCGACTCAATCCTCGACTGCGCGCATGATCAGGCTGGCATTGGTGCCGCCAAAGCCGAAGCTGTTGTTGAGCACCGCCTTGACCTTGCGCTTCTTGGCGACAAGCGGGACGAGATCGAAATCCTCAAGCCCGTCGCTCGGATTCTCGAGGTTGAGCGTCGGCGGCACGATCTGATCCCGTATCGCCAGGATGCAAAAGATCGACTCAACCGCGCCGGCGCCGCCCAGCAGATGGCCGATCGCCGACTTGGTCGAGCTCATCGACACCGTCTGAAGCGCATCGCCAAACAGCCGCCGAACCGCGCCGGCCTCAAGTTCATCGCCCAGCGGCGTCGAGGTGCCGTGCGCGTTGATATAGTCGATGTCCGATGGCTGCAGGCCCGACTTCTTGAGCGCCATCGCCATCGAACGATAGGCGCCGGATCCCTCGGGATGTGGCGCGGTGACATGATAGGCGTCGCCGGATAGGCCATAGCCGATCACCTCGGCATAGATCTTCGCGCCGCGAGCCTTGGCATGCTCATATTCCTCGAGCACGACAACGCCGGCCCCCTCGCCCATGACGAAGCCGTCGCGGCCCTTGTCATAAGGGCGGGATGCCTTCTCGGGCGTCTCATTATAGGCGGTCGACAGCGCGCGCGCCTGGGCGAAGCCGGCGATGCCGAGCGGGCAGATCGCGCCCTCCGCGCCGCCGGCTACCATGATGTCGGCATCGTCCATGGAGATCATCCGCGCGGCGTCGCCGATCGCGTGCGCACCGGTCGAGCAGGCGGTGACGACCGCATGGTTCGGCCCACGCAGACCATATTTGATCGAGACCTGGCCCGAGATGAGGTTGATCAGGCGGCCATGGACGAAATGCGGCGAGACACGGCGCGGCCCCTTTTCGTGGAGAACGATCGATTCGCTCTCGATGCCCGGCAGGCCGCCGATGCCCGACCCGATCGACAGGCCGGCGCGGTAGCTTTCCTCCTCGGTCATATCGAGGAGGCCGGCATCCTCGAGCGCCTGGCCGGCGGCATCGATGCCATAGATGATGAAAGGATCGACCTGGCGCTGAACCTTGTGATCCACGCGCTTGCCCGGATCGAACCCATAAGGATGATCGGGAGCCTTCACCTCGCAGGCGATCGTACAGGCCTGATCGCTCGGATCGAAGCGCGTGATCCGGGCGGCACCCGACTTGCCGGCCAGGATGTTGGCCCATGCGGTCTCGACGTCCGCCCCAAGTGGCGTGACCAGTCCCAATCCGGTTATGACCACGCGGCGCATGGCATTCTCCTGCATCTTGTCTTGAACGGCAAAGCGGCCCCCCGTCCCATCGGAAAGTCCGGGGTCGGGGAGCCGCTGAAACTGCTCGGCTCTGTCACCTGCCCCGGTCGGTCAACGGCCGGTGGGCGGAACGATCAGCCCTTGTGGCTTTCGATATAGCTGATCGCATCCTTGACGGTACCGATCTTCTCGGCGGCATCGTCAGGGATTTCGACCCCGAACTCTTCCTCGAAGGCCATGACCAGCTCGACGATATCGAGGCTGTCTGCGCCAAGATCGTCGATGAAGCTGGCTTCCTCGGTGACCTTCTCGGCCTCGACGCCCAGATGCTCCACAACGATCTTCTTAACGCGCTCAGCGGTCTCGCTCATGTTCTAAACCTTCCTTAGGGTCTCTTGCGCCTGCCCTAACGAGGGCCGACATTGCTTGCAAGCATGGTTTGATGACGGATGTGCAGCGCTTGATCCGGATTTAACCGGAAAGGCGACACCCGCCGGTTTCAGATCATGGCCATCCCGCCGTTCACATGCAGGGTCTGGCCGGTGACATAGGACGCCTCCGGGCTCGCCAGATAGACGACCGCCGCGGCGATATCGCTACCCTCGCCCAGCTTGCCGGCCGGGATCTTGCCGAGCAGCGCGTCCTTCTGTGCGTCTGGTAACCCGTCCGTCATTGCCGAAGCGATGAAGCCGGGCGCGACGCAGTTCACCGTGATATTGCGGCTCGCAAGTTCCTGCGCCAGCGCCTTGGACATGCCCACCAGGCCGGCCTTGGAGGCGGCATAATTGGCCTGCCCGGGGTTGCCGGTGGTGCCGACGATCGAGGTGATCGTGATGACCCGTCCGAAGCGCGCCTTCATCATCGGCTTGGTCGCAGCGCGGATCAGCCGGAATGCGGCTTCGAGATTGACCGAGATCACCTGATCCCACTCCTCGTCCTTCATCCGCATGATCAGATTGTCGCGCGTGACGCCGGCATTGTTCACGAGAATGTCGATCTTGCCGAGCGCCTCTACGGCGCGCGGGATCAAAGCATCGACAGCAGCGGCCTCACCCAGGTTGCACGGCAGCACCACGACGTCGCCGCCGATCTCCGCCGCCACGGCCTGCAGCGCTTCCTCGCGGGTGCCGGACAGAGCGACCCTGGCGCCCTGCGCCGCCAATGCCTTGGCGATGGCCGAGCCGATGCCGCCCGAGGCGCCGGTGACCAATGCGGTCATGCCTGAAAGATCGAACATATTCTTCCTCCCCACCCACTCCGTCATCCCGGTGGATGCCGGGGTGACGTGAAACTACAGACTCGCCGCGAATGCCTCGATATCGGCCATCGTCACGACGCTCGTCGCCAGCGCCTTGTCGGTGATGTCCTTGACCATCGGGCCGACCACCTTGCCGCCGAACTCGACGAACTGCTCGACGCCGGCATCGGCCATCGCCGCAACGCTCTCGCGCCACCGCACCGTACCGGTCACCTGCTGGACGAGCAGTTTGACGATTTCCTGCGGCGCCGCGGCCGGGGCTGCGGTGACGTTGGCGTAGACCGGGACCAGCGGGCTCTGCACCGCGGTCGTCCCAAGCGCTTCCGCCATCGCTTCGGCGGCAGGCTGCATCAGCGAGCAGTGGAATGGCGCCGATACCGGCAGAAGCAGCGCGCGCTTGGCGCCGCGCGCCTTGGCAATCTCTATCGCTCGCTCGACGGCGCCCTTGTGCCCGGAGACGACGACCTGACGGTTGCTGTTATCATTGGCCGCCTCGCAGACCTCGCCTTGAGCCGCTTCCTCGGCGACCGTCTTCGCGCCTTCGAAGTCGAGTCCCAGAAACACCGCCATCGCCCCCACGCCAACTGGCACGGCCGCCTGCATCGATTGGCCGCGAAGCTTCAGCAGCCGCGCTGTCGTGGCCAGATCGATCGCCTCGGCTGCACACAGCGCGCTATATTCGCCCAGGCTGTGTCCGGCGACGAAGGCAGCCTTGTCGACCAGGCTGACGCCACCTTCCTTCTGCAGCACGCGCCAGGTCGCGATGGCGTTGGCCATGATGGCGGGCTGGGCATTCTCGGTGAGCATCAACTCGTCGGGCGGGCCCTCGACCATCAGCTTGAACAAATTCTGGCCGAGTGCATCGTCGACCTCCTGGAAGACCTCGCGCGCCACGGTGCTGGCGTCGGCGAGGACCTTGCCCATGCCTACGGCCTGGCTGCCCTGGCCGGGAAAGATGAATGCGCGCATCGAGGCTCCCTTCGTCTGGCGAGCGGCAGTAGGAAAGAGCCGCTGCCGAGGCAAGCCCAAAGGCCTGCGGCGCCTTACCGCTTCAGCCGGCCGAAAGGCAGCAACTGCTTTGCGAGCGCCTGCGTGGCGCCACGGTCACCCGCGCGGAGCGGCACCAGCAACGCTGCGGCGTTGCGCTGCATGATGGTGTCGATCGGTAACACGATTTTGGCGGCACTCGCGGTTTCGGCAAGGGCGCGGCCGCGCGGATCAGCAGGATCTATCGCCAGCCTCAGCAGCGCTGCCAGGCCTGGAAACAGCGCCCGGTTGCCGCCAAGCGCGACCGCACGATCCATCATCGCCAGACCTGTCGCTTTCTTCGCGCCGATCGCCATGCCCGCAACGAAGCCGCCCAGAGCGATCACCGAATCCAGATGCCAGGTCCCGATCGCCGCTGCGGCGTCCGCATCATTTGGGGACACAGCGGCAAAATGTTCGAACAACCGTCGCGCCGCCACCGCATCGCGGCGGCTGCGCGTCAGCTTGGCACGGTAGCCCAGTGCCATCGCCCGCACGAGAGCGGCTTCGTGATTGCTCCCATCGCGCGCCAGCAATGCAGCGGCGCCCCTGTCTGCCTCGTCGATCAGCGCCAGGGCGCTCGCCTTGTCGCGCGACTGGAAGGCGGCTTCGGTAAGGATCTGGCGCGGTGTCGCGGCGAGAAGCGGTACCGCCAGGGCGGGTATCGCGATGAGGGCGAATGCGGCTAATCCGCGTGGTGTCATCAAAGCAGCTTCATCGTCGGATCCTACACGCTGCCCCTTCCTGAACCATTCCCCCTCCTCCCGGTTCCGCACGACCTCCCGCACTTGCCTTCATGGCGATATTCCGCCATAGGCCGCCGCAGCCGGGGTAGAGACTCGTTCTCTGCCCCTGCGCATTTTGGAAGACAGCCGGAGGGGCGTTCGTGATTGGCACGACGTCAGCGATCGGCCAAATGTAAGGAAGACGCGAACATGGCTCTCTACGAGCATGTGTTTCTCGCGCGTCAGGATCTGGCTCAAGCTCAGGTCGACGCGCTGGCGGAAGCCGCCACCCGAATCGTCGAAGATGGCAAAGGCAAGGTCGTCAAGACCGAGACCTGGGGTCTTCGCAGCCTCGCCTATCGCATCGCGAAGAACCGCAAGGCGCACTATGTGATGCTCCAGATCGACGCCCCCGCGGGTGTGGTCGCCGAGCTCGAGCGCCAGACTGCGATCAACGAAGACGTGATCCGCTACATGACCATCCGCTTCGACGAGCTGGAAGCCGGCCCGTCGGCGATGATGCGCCGTGGCGAGCGCAACGAGCGCGACGGCCGCCGTGACGGCCGTGGTGATCGCGGCGACCGTGGTGATCGTGGCGACCGGGGCGACCGCCCCCGCCGCGATGATCGCGAAATGGCGTAAGGGAGAATAGACACATGGCACGCGCATTTTTCCGCCGCCGCAAGAGCTGCCCTTTCTCCGCGAAGGATGCTCCCAAGATCGATTTCAAGGATGTCCGTCTGCTGCAGGGCTTCGTGTCCGAGCGTGGCAAGATCGTTCCGAGCCGCATCACTGCAGTGTCCGCCAAGAAGCAGCGCGAACTCGCCAAGGCGATCAAGCGCGCCCGTCACATCGGGCTGCTTCCCTACATCGTCAAGTAAGAAGGGAGGACCGCCACCATGGACGTGATCCTGCTCGAACGCGTTGAAAAGCTGGGCCAGATCGGGGACGTCGTCTCCGTCAAGGCCGGGTTTGCACGCAATTATCTGCTGCCCCGCAAGAAGGCACTGCGCGCCAACGAAGCCAATAAGAAGGTCTTTGAGGCGAACCGCGCCCAGATCGAAACAGACAACGCCAACCGCCGCGTCACTGCGGAACAGGAAGCCGGCTCGCTCGAAGGCAAGTCGATCGTCCTGATCCGCCAGGCATCGAACACCGGCCAGCTCTACGGCTCGGTTTCGACCCGCGACATCGCCGATGCACTCGCCGAAGACGGCATCAAGGTCGCCAAGTCGGCGATCGTGCTCAGCCGCCCGATCAAGGCGATCGGCGTTCACGAGGTGAAGGTCGTCCTTCACGCCGAGGTCAGCCGCAGCATCACCGTCAACGTTGCACGCTCGCCCGAAGAGGCCGAGCTGCAGTCGCAGGGCGTCGATGTCATGGCATCGATGTTCGAGCGCGACGAGGCCGGCTTCACCGAAGCTTATGATCCCAACGCCGAACCCGGCGAGATCAATGCGGATCTGCTCGAAGAGCAGCCCGCCGAAGAAGCCTGAGTCTTCGACCAGATAAGAAAAAGGCCGTCCGGAGCGATCCGGGCGGCCTTTTCTTATGCTGTCATCAGGTGCCGGTCGCGCTGATCGGCCTTAAGCTATGCAGCCGCGGCGTAGAGTTCGCGCTCACGTGTGATCAGGATGTCGGCCAGGAACCAATAGGCCTCGCCCCAGGCGTTGAGAACCGTCTGGTCGACCGCATCGCCGAGAACATCCTTGATCGCTGGCAGTAGCGCGGCGGCAACCGCCGGATAATGCTCCGGCTTGACCCCGGTATCGACATGCCGCGCGCCCATCCGCTCAACCGCCGATGTGAGCGCACCGAGATTGTCGACATTCTTCGCATAGGCAAGGATCGCGGCGGCAAGCCGCTTTGGCTGCTCGCCCGACTCCTGCGCGGCCTGATCGAACAGGTCCTTGACCGCCGGATCGGTGAACAGGCGTTCGTACATGCGCGTCGTAATCGCCACGCCATGCTCCTGAAGCGCGGGCGCGGTAGCTTTGACGATGTCGATGGTCTGCTTCGATAGCGGCTTGCTCATGCGAATCCCCTTTAAGATGTATCTAACATACATCTACATAGGCTCCGAAGAAGATGCAAATTGAATATATCTTAGCGATCGCCTATCCTGCGGCATGCGCCTCTCCCGCCACACCGATTATGCGCTGCGCGTTCTGATCCACCTGGCGGTGCGGCCCGAACGCCGCGCATCCATTGCCGAAATCGCGCGCACCTACGCGATCTCCGAGAACCATTTGATGAAGGTGGTCCATCTCCTCGGCAGAGCCGGCTTCATCCGGACAACGCGTGGGCGCGGTGGTGGCATCACCCTGGCGCTGCCGGCAGAGCAAATCTCGATCGGCGCGGTTGTCCGCCATACGGAGCACGATCACGCTCTGGCGGACTGCCATACCTGTCTGATCGCACCCGCCTGCGGCCTCACGGGCGTGCTGGGCGAGGCTTTGGAGGCCTTTTTGGCGGTATTCGATCGATATACGCTGGCCGACATCTCGCGGCGGCGGCTGGATCTATCGGTCCTGCTCGGGCTGGAGCCTACCGAAGCGGCCTGACGCTTAGCGGGACGATGATGTCCCGTCCTCTACGCTCTCTCATCCGCGAGAAGAAAGCGGAAACCCATCGGGCCATGCCCTTTCCCGAGCGCGGGTGCGTCGAGCAGTGCTGCCCTGACGAACCCCCGCGCCCGGTCGATCGCCGCTGGTAGCGCCATGCCCTGCCCCAGCCCCGTAGCGATGGCGCTGGCCAGCGTGCAGCCCGTTCCATGATCATGGATTGTGTCGATACGCTGCGCCTCCCAGGACCGGGGCGAAACCCCACCGGAGAAGAGCATGTCGGTCAGGATGCCCTCCGACAGATTGGCTCCGGTAGCGAGAATCGCCCCGCTCCCATGCGCCATCAGGTGAGCGGCAGCCGCAGCGATCTCGGCCGCGCCGCGCAAGGCAAGGCCGCGCAGCGCAGCCAGTTCATCGATATTGGGCGTCGACACCGCCGCCCGGCCCAGCAGCCGGCCGAAAACGGCGATCGCCGCCTCGTCCGCCAGCCTGCTGCCGCTGGTCGCGATCATCACCGGATCGAACACCAGCGGAACTGCGGCCAGATCCGGCCGATCGAGCCGGTCGGCCACGGCTTCGGCGATCTCCGCCGAGCCGATCATGCCGATCTTGATCGCATCCACGCCGATGTCGCTCACCACCGCGTCGATCTGTGCGATCACCATCTCGACAGGCACGGCGTGAACCGCGGTGACCCCCAGCGTGTTCTGCGCGGTCAGGGCGGTGATCGCCGTCATCGCATGACCGCCGAGCAGGGTGACCGTCTTGATATCCGCCTGGATGCCCGCGCCGCCGCCCGAGTCCGAGCCGGCGATGATCAGGATTCGCGCCATCGCCATAGTCTCAAGCGGCCTTGCGGACCGCCTCGCAAATCTGGTCGACCATGGTTTCGACGAGCTTGCGGTCCTCGCCTTCGGCCATCACCCGGATCAGCGGCTCCGTGCCCGATTTGCGGATGACGAGCCGGCCGGTGCCTTCGAGCTTCTCCTCCGCATCACTGATCGCGGCGATCACCTTGTCGTCCTTCAGCGGCTCACCGCCAGTGAAACGGACATTCTTGAGAAGCTGGGGCAGCGGATCGAACAGGTGAAGCAGTTCATGGGCGGGCTTGCCGCTCTCAACCAGCCGCGCCAGCACCTGCAGCGCGGCGATCAGGCCATCGCCGGTAGTGGCGTGATCGGTCATGATGATGTGACCCGATTGCTCGCCGCCGACGTTGAAGCCCTCGGCACGCATCGTCTCGACCACATAGCGATCGCCGACCTGCGTACGGTGCAGGCTCAGCTTCTGAGATGCCAGGTAGCGTTCCAGGCCCAGGTTGGACATCACCGTGGCGACCAGCCCGCCGCCCTTCAGTTCGCCGCGATGGTTGGCGCCCGTGGCGATCAGCGCCATCAGCTGGTCGCCATCGACGACCTTGGCCTGATCGTCGACGATGATCAGCCGGTCGGCGTCGCCATCCAGGGCAATGCCGATGTCGGCGCGCGTCTCACGGACCTTGTCCTGCAGCGCTTTGGTGTCGGTAGAGCCGCACTTGTCGTTGATGTTGATGCCGTTGGGAGTCACCCCGATCGAGATTACATCGGCACCCAACTCCCACAACGCCGATGGAGCGACCTCATAGGCGGCACCATTGGCGCAATCGATGACGATGCGCAGGCCGTCGAGGCGAAGATGCTCCGGAAAGCTCGACTTGACCGCGTGGACATAACGCCCCCGTGCGTCCTCGACGCGGCGCGCACGGCCGATATCGGCGGAGGCCGCAAGCTTCGTCGATTTGTCCAGCCGCGCCTCGATCGCCGCTTCGTCGTCGTCGGACAGCTTGTAGCCGTCGGGCCCGAACAGCTTGATGCCGTTGTCGGCGAACATATTGTGGCTGGCCGAGATCATCACGCCGAGATCGGCGCGCATCGAGCGGGTCAGCATCGCGACCGCCGGGGTCGGAATCGGCCCCATCATCACCACGTCCATGCCGACGCTGGTGAAGCCCGCGACCAGCGCCGACTCCATCATATAGCCCGACAGCCGGGTATCCTTGCCGATGACCACGCGATGGCGATGCTCGCCGCGCAGGAAGTGTGCGCCCGCCGCCTGTCCCACCTTCATGGCGATCTCGGCCGTCATCGGGCTTTCGTTGGTGCGGCCCCGGATACCGTCGGTGCCGAAATATTTACGCGCCATATTAGGAGGGTCCCCGCCCGGATTTCCACCGTTAGATGCGCTCAAATACGCCGCGCCTCAAGCCCTTCACATCGGGCGAGATCCACTCCGCCATTAAGGGGTGGGACTGACACGCCCACCGCTAGCAAGCCTTGAGCAGCGTCATGTCCAGCCTGCGCTTATTGGACACCATGCATCCACTTCCTGATGACCGGGGACAGGACGAACAGCACCACGCCTATGCCGATCGAGATGAGGCCAATCGTCTGGAACACGCCGGCATAGGTTTCGAGGCTGACCTTGAGGTTGGTGACCTGACCGCCGACCGTCTCGACGCTCGCGACCTGCGCGACCACGCCTGCGACATATTGGGCGCAGCTGATCGACAGGAACCACAATCCCATCATCAACCCGACTACGCGCGCAATCGACAGCTTTGTGATCATCGACAGGCCGACCGGCGAGATGCAGAGTTCCGCCATCGAGTGGATCAGGTAGAGCAAGGCCAGCCACCATACCGACACCTTGAAGTCCGCCCCGGCATAGCGCGTTCCCCACACCAGCGCGAGGAAGCCGAGGCCGACGCCGGCCAGCGCGATCGCGAACTTGATCGGGATTGACGGCTCCAGTCCACGGCGGCCCAGCGCATTCCACATGACCGAGGTCAGCGGCGCCAGCACGACGATGAAGAAGGCGTTGAAGAACTGGGTCTGCCCCGCCGACATCGTGAACAGCCCGAAGATCGAGAGATCGGTGTTGCGATCGGCGAACAGCGTCAGCGATGAACCAGCCTGCTCGAACAGCGTCCAGAACACGACGTTGAAGATGATCAGGACGATGGCGGCGACCATCATCTGGAACTCGATGCGATTGCCTGCCTTCCAGGCCCATATCGGAATGAAGATGACCGATGCGAGGAAAGTGAAGAACAGCACCTTGCCCATGATCGGCAGCGCCAGCAGATAGCCGACGATGCCGCTGCCGGCTTCGGCGCTCTGGCTGCTCATCAGGTTGGTGAAGAGAAACCAGCCGATCGGGATCGCTGCGATCGCGCCGATATAGATCAGCGGCGAGCGGTCCTTGGTCTGTCCCGGCGGCGGATCGCCATAGCCCGCCAGCTTGTCGCCAGCGAACTGGATCAGGCCCCAGCTGATCATCATGCCCATCGCGGCGAGGCCGAAGCCTGCCCACCAGCCTAGCGCGACGGCAAGGAATGGACAGAGGATCTGCGAGAAGAGCGATCCAAGGTTGATCCCCATATAGAAGATGGTGAAGCCGGCATCGCGCCTGCGATCGCCGACCGGATAGAGCGCGCCGACGATCGTCGAGATGTTCGGCTTGAAGAAGCCGTTGCCGATCGTGAGCAGCGCCAGTGCAACCAGCATCAGCCCGGTATGGACGGCGCTGCGGTCTGCATCGGACCTGAAGCCGCCCTTGGCGATGGTGCGCACCACCTGGCCATCAGGCGCCGCCAGGGTTACCGACCCGTCCTCCTGGCCCTTGATCGCCAGCTTCTGACCGTTGTCGACTATATATTGCTGCTTGGCCTCGTCGATGACCACCTCGTAGCGGGTGCCATCGACAAGCGCATAGGGCTTGGCCGTGGGGCCGCCGAAGCACAGCGTAAAATAGGCGATCGACATCAGGATCGCGCCGAACTTCACCGATCGCTTCGAACCGAGATAGCGATCCGCGAGAATGCCGCCGATCAGCGGGGTCAGGTACACCAGCGCCGTGAAACCGCCGTAAAGCCCGTTGGTGGTCTGGTCGCTGAACAGGAAATGCTGGGTGAGATAGAGGGTGAGAAGTGCCCTCATCCCATAATAGCCGAAGCGCTCCATTGCCTCGGTCGAGAACAGCCTGGCAAGCTGCCTGGGGTGGCCGAACCAGTCGTCGCCGTCGGATCGGCTCAGATGGGGGGTTCCGGGCTCGGTGGTGGCATCGGCGTCGGGATTGACCATGAAGTGCTTTCTGTTCTGTGCGTTGGGCTCTTGGGGCGCGCCCGCGCCGCCGCTGCCTTCATGGATGTAAAGAGTAACAACGATTCCGGCCCTGTGAAGCTGAATGTTGATGCGGTAGGGAGACCGACATGTTCAACGATCTCAGCTCGACCGCTACCCTGCTCGCCACCCGCCGTTCGGCCAAGCCGCGCGACATGGTGGCGCCCGGCCCCGACAGCGCGCAATTGCGCCAGATCCTGGAGGTCGCCATGCGCGTGCCGGACCATGGCAAGCTGAACCCCTGGCGGTTCGTGATCATCGAAAGCGATCGCCGCCGCGCCTTCGCGGATCTGCTGCAGGACGCCTATCGCGCCGAGAAGCCGGATGCCGGCCGGATCGAACTGGAGGCGATGGATCAATTCGCGCACCAGGCGCCGGTGCTCGTCGCCGTGCTGTCCACCCCGGCTGCGAATAGCAAGATCCCCCGCTGGGAACAGGAACTTTCGGCCGGGGCAGCCTGCATGAATCTGCTGATGGCTACCCATGCCGCGGGTTTCGTCGGCTGCTGGCTGACGGGATGGGCGGCCTATGACGCGCAGGTTCTAGAATCGCTGGGCGGCGCACCGCAGGACCGCATCGCCGGTTTCCTCTTCCTCGGCTCGCCATCGCGTCCGCTCGAGGAGCGGCCCCGGCCGACGTATGAAGCTGTCGTTTCGACGTGGAAAGGCTGATTGCCGTTGACGCGCCCTGCTGTGTTAGGACAGTGTGACGCCATGAGCAGCCAGGATCGCCCCGTTTATCTTCGCCTTCGCGATATCATCGCCGAGTCGATCCTTGATGGCACGTTCGGTGATGGTGACGCACTGCCGTCGGTGCGCGTTTTTGCTGCGCAGCATGGCGCCAACCCGCTGACCGCTGCAAAAGCCTATCAGGGATTTCAGGACGAAGGCTTCGTCGCGGTAAAGCGCGGCGTGGGCATGTTCGTGGCCGAGGGGGCGACCGCGCGCCTGCGCCGCGAGGCGCGGGAGACCTTCCTGCGCGACGAGTGGCCGCGCGTCGTGCGGAGCATGCGGCGCCTCAAGATAGACCCGGCCGACCTGCTCGAACGCGTCGACAGCTGATCCTTGCCCTTCCCGGCTACGCGCTATAGCGGCGCGGAGATGATCTCGACCCGTATCATCTCCGCAGACGAAGCCGGCATCGCCGAGGCCGCCGCGCTGATCGGGCGTGGCGTACCGGTCGCCGTGCCGACCGAGACGGTCTATGGGCTGGCTGGAGACGCAACATCGGGCGAGGCCGTGGCGGCGATTTATGCCGCCAAGGGACGGCCCAGCTTCAATCCGCTGATCGTCCATGTGGCAGATCTTGCGATGGCCGAAGGCCTGGCGCTTTTCTCGCCACTCGCCCGTCGCCTTGCGGAGGCCTTCTGGCCAGGGCCCCTGACGATGGTCCTGCCCACCGGAGCCAGTGCCAGGATCGCGAGCCTGGTCACTGCCGGCCTGGAGACGATCGCCGTCCGTGCACCCGCGCACCCCGTCATGCGCGCCCTGATCGCCAGCGTCGGCCATCCTCTTGCGGCGCCGTCCGCCAACGCCAGCGGTTCGATCAGTGCGACCCGCGCCGAACATGCCGCACGATCGCTCGATGGGAAGATCGAACTTGTGCTCGATGGCGGCGCCACCGAAGTTGGAATCGAGTCGACCATCGTCGCGGTCGCGGACGGCGGACTACGATTGCTGCGCCCGGGCAGCGTGACCGTGGAGATGCTGGAACTGGTCGCGGGGATGGCCGTCGACACCGGTGACAACGGCGAGATCGAGGCGCCGGGACAGATGCTCAGCCATTATGCGCCAGCGAAGAGGGTGCGGCTCGATGCCGACATTGCGGGCGCGGACGAGTTCCATATCGGTTTCGGCCCGGTCGCCGGACGAAGCAGCTTGTCGGATCGCGGCGATCTCGCCGAGGCCGCGACCCGACTATTTGATATGCTTCACGAGGCGGATCGATCGGACGCTGCAGCAATCGCTGTCGCACCGATACCCCGCGCCGGCCTCGGCCTCGCGATCAACGACCGGCTGGAGAGAGCCGCGGCGCCCCGCCCGCCCAGCGATGGATCTGAAACAAGTCCGGGATGACGAGCGTCAAGCCGGCGCGTTCGTCTTGAGGCGCGCAGCATAGCTCTTGCGGAATTTCGCGAGCTTGGGCGCCACCACCATCACGCAATAGCCGTTGTTCCCTCCCTCGCGAGCAAAATATTCCTGATGATAATCTTCGGCGACATACCAGGGCGCGTCGGGCTCGATGGTGGTGACGATCCGCTGCGGCCAATCGGCCTGGGCCCGTTCGATCGCAGCCTCGGCTTCGGCCTCCTGCTCCGTCGAATGCGGAAAGATCGCCGATCGATATTGTGTGCCGACGTCATTGCCCTGCCGATTGAGCTGGGTGGGGTCGTGGACGTGAAAGAAGATATCGAGGATTTCGCCATAGCTGATCACCTCGGGATCGAACGCAACCCGGATTGCCTCGGCATGGCCGGTACGTCCGCCGCACACCTGCTGATAGGTAGGATTAGCGACTTGCCCGCCAATATAGCCGCTCTCGACCGAACTCACTCCGATCACATCGTCGAATACCGCTTCGATGCACCAGAAGCAGCCACCGGCCAGCGTAGCGATTTCCTGAGCCATATTTTCTCCAGCTTGGCCCCAGCGAAGTCGGGTCCAGGCGCTCGATGGCGCAACTGGATACCGGCCTGCGCCGGCAGCACGACCTCTAAGAACATAGGTCGTCATTTCCGCGATGCAATGGAAGGTCAAAGCCAGAGGGCCGATAAGCCGGGTTCTGTCCACCAGCTCGCGCTGGATGGGCGATCATTCCTCTAGGACCGGGCTCGCACCCGGCCTCCAGCAATCAACCCGGACGACCGGGCGGAGTAGCCCATATGCCGTCCCTATTCGATCTTGCTCCCGGTGGGGTTTACCATGCCGTTCCCGTTGCCGGGTCCGCGGTGCGCTCTTGCCGCACCCTTTCGACCTTGCCCGGAACTCCGAAGAGTCCGCCGGGCGGTCTGCTTTCTGTGGCACTGTCCCTGGGGTCGCCCCCGCCGGGCGTTACCCGGCACCGTTACTCCTTGGAGCCCGGACTTTCCTCCCCGCGCCGCATAAACGGTGCGCAGCGATCGCCTGGCCCTCTGGTGGGACGCTGTTAGGGCGTTTTGCCGCTGGGCTCAAGCAGCGCGTCGCCCTCGCGGTGGAGCAGCAACCTCAGCAGGATACCGCGCGTCTCGCCATCCGCGATGCCGTCGATAGTCTCGGGGCGGAACCGGCGCTGGAAGGCGGTGACCGCCGCAGGGCCGTCGCTGACGTCATAGCCGAAGCGTTCGAGCGCGAGCAGGAAGCCACCTGGAGTCCAATGCGGATCCTGCAGCCCGTGCCGCGGCCGCTTGATGGCCAACCCGAGCTTGCCGAGCAGTTCCCAGTCGAACAGTTCGCCGGGGTCCTGCTTGCGCTGGGGCGCAACGTCCGAATGACCGACGACATTGGCCGGCGCTATGCCATGGCGCTTTGTGACGTCGGCGATCAGCGGCACCAGTGCATCCATCTGCGCCCTGGGGAACGGCCGATAGCCAAGCTCGTGCCCGGGGTTGACGATCTCAATACCGATGCTGGCTGAATTAACGTCGGTGATCCCGCGCCAGAATGATCTGCCCGCATGCCAGGCGCGGCGTTCCTCCGGCACCAACCGAACGATCTGACCGTCCTCGGCCACAAGATAATGGCTGGAAACCTTGGCATCGGCATCGGTCAGCCGCGCGATCGCGGAAGCCGCGTCCTCCATGCCGGTATAATGCAGCACGAGCATCGAGACCGGCAACGCGCGCTCGTCATAATTCGGCGACGGGCAATCGATCATCTCGCTCATGACCGTGCCTTACCCCCGCATTGGAGGGCTAGCAACGCGTCAGGCGGCGTTTGCGACGGCGGCGTAGCCGGCGGGGCGATAAACCGCCTGCAACACCGGGTCGCTTATGAACCGGTTGGAGCTGCCAAGCGCGGTTTCCCCCGCGCCGAGCAGAAGCACGCCGTCACCCGCGATGGCGAGTGCCAGACCTTCGAGCATCTGGTGGCGACGCTCGGGTGAAAAGTAGAGCAGCGCATTTCGGCACAGGATGAGGTCGAAGCGCCCACCGGCAGGCGGTGGCCCGAGCAGATTATGCCGCGTGAAGGTGACCAGCGATGCCAGCTGGGGCTTGGCGCGCCAGCCCTCATCCAGCACCGGATCGAACCAATTCACCAGATGACGGATCGGCAGCCCGCGCTGCACCTCGAATTGCGTGTAGAGGCCCGCCCGCGCGCGGCCAACTGCCGAACGGGAGATGTCGCTCCCCAGTATCTCGATCTTCCACCCATTCCAACGCTCGCCCTGTTCAGCGAAGAGCATCGCCAGCGAATACGCCTCCTGCCCGGTCGAGCAGGCCGCCGACCAGATGCGCAACCGCTTGTCACGCTGCCGCGTTGCAGTCAGCCGGGACAGGACCTCCTCGCCGATCAGCTTGAACACAGCGGTATCGCGGAAAAAGCTCGTCTCGTTGTTGAGAAGCGCGTCGATGATGTCGAGCGACAGTTCGGGATCGGCAGAGCGCTCCAGTGCGGAAGCCAGATGATCGAAGCTTTCGATCCCGCGCGCGCGGCAAAGGGGGGAAAGGGTTGTTTCAATTCGCCAGAAGCGATCCTGTGACAACAATTGCCCGGTCGCCTTCTCGAACAGGCGAGCTATGACGAGGCCGGCGCGGGAGCTTACTTCCACGCCGGGCCTGCCACCCGGTTACAGACATGGCGCGCGAGACCCTCCGGCGCCATCACCATCGAGGCAAGCCCTGCCTGCGCGACCGAGCCCGGCATACCCCAGACCACCGACGTAGCCGCATCCTGGGCCAGAATTTCCGCGCCGCAGCGCACCATCGCCTCTGCGCCGATCGTGCCGTCCCGTCCCATGCCGGTGAGGACGACGCCGACTCCTTCCGTGCCATAGACCTCGGCCACCGCCTCGAACATCGGATCGACCGACGGCATGCAGCGGCTGGGCGCCGTGGTGGCATCGATGCGGATCACGATGCGGCTACCCTTGCGAGCCAGGCGGATATGCCCCTCTCCCGGCGCGATGAACATCTCACCGGGCCTTAACGCCATCCCGTCGGCAGCCACAGATGCAGGCCGCCCGGCGATATCGCGAAGCTGCGCCGCAAAATAGGGCATGAAGGGTGGCGGCAGATGCTGGGTGATCAGAATCGGCGCATCGAAGCTCGGCGACAGCTGCCGAAGAAAAGCCGACAGCGCGTGTAGCCCGCCCGTGGACGCGCCGATGGCGAGGCAGGATATCTTTCCGCTCCTGGTCGGTCGCAACGATATCATCGGCACCGGCGCGATAGCCCGCGGCGCTGCGTCGCGTGCCTTGCTTTCCAGCTTTTCGGGGAGATGGCGGGCGTGGCCGATCCGCAACAGCGCCTCGATGAACTTGTGCGAGAACTCGCCGGCGAAGTTCCCCGCCGTCGGCTTGAGCAGAGTATCCGCGGCGCCCAGGGTCAGCGCCCGCACGGTCGCCGAAGCGCCTGCCTCGGCTGCGGACGATACGATCAGCACCCGCGCGCCATGACTGGCGGCAAGGATCTCGGGAAGGGCAGTAAGGCCGTCCTTGCCCGGCATCTCGACATCGAGGACGACGATGTCGATCTGGTGACCTGCGAGAAAGACGATGCCCTGGTCAGCGGTGGGCGCAGCGCCTGCTATCTCGAACTCGGGACGGGCCTCGAGCAGCCGCGCCAGCACGGTGCGGGCGACGAGCGAGTCGTCGACCAACAGCACACGAATGGGCCTGACCGCCGATCGGCTGCCATCCGCACTCCTATATCTGACGCTGCCATTGAGGCCCGCCTGCGCCATGACTCAGGCGACGCCGACGAGCTGCAGCTTGCTTTCCAGCGTCTCGCGATCGAAAGGCTTCATCATATATTCGTCTGCCCCCGCATCGATCGCGGCGCGAATATGTGCGACGTCGTTCTCGGTCGTGCAGAACACCACCTTGGGGCGATTGGAGATCGCCGCATCGCCCAGCGACCTCAGGAACTCCATGCCGCTCATCACCGGCATGTTCCAGTCGAGCAGGATGACATCTGGCAGGTTGCCGGCGTTGCAGCGGTCGAGGGCCTCGCGCCCGTCGCCAGCTTCCTCGACGTTGAAATGCAAGGCTTCCAATATGTGACGGGCGACCTTGCGGATCACCTTGGAATCATCAACCACCAGGCAGGTCTTCATCACGATCTTCCGTCTTGGCTATGCAGTGCGAGCACTATAGCGAGGAACTTGTAAGCGCGGCGTTAATGCCGGTTTCACGCCGCAAGATGGACTGGGCCGGCAACCATCGCGGGAACGTCGATCAACAACAAAGGCTGGCCCTGATATTCGAGCACCCCCCGGGAAAACTGCACCCAACCTGGCGAGAGCAGCGCCCGCGGCTCGGCCGGCGCACCTTCGATTGCCACGACGTCATCGACATTGTCGACGAGCAGTCCGTACAGATGCCCGTCCACGGTAACGATTACCGCCTGCTTCTCTCCGGCCGTGCTGCGATTGCCGCCGAGCGCGGCGATGGTGTCGATCACGGTCAACACGCGGCTGCGCAAGGCGAACAGGCCGAACACGTGCGGCGGCGCGCAGGGAACCGGGGCGATATCCTCGACCTCGACCACCGATTCCACGAAGGAAGCCGGAAGCGCGGCGCGCTGGCCGGCGACTTCGACGATGAGATAGAGATCGTTCATCATCATGCGTTTCGCTTGCTCCAATGCCGCCGCAGCTCGGCGGTGAGACCGGGCCGGTCATATCGCCACAGGCTGTCGGGCGACGCACCGCGTTCCTCGGCCGTCGGGCGTAAGCGCAGGATGCTGCAGGTGCCGGTGCTGTCGAGCGCTGCGCCATCGGGCACGATAACGAGATCTGCCGCTGCGGCTCCCTCGTCGTCGGAATAGACGACGCTGTAACCCGCCCCTTCGACCAGCGGCGCCAGCACCTGCCGCGTCCACGGGTCGTCGTCAGCGAGCAGGCAGACCGGACGGTGGGCAGGCTTCGCATCACCACCCGCGCCTTGCGCGAACAGCCAGAAAGCGTCGATGAACTCGATCGGCCGTTCTTCGACCAGCATGACGCCGGAAACCGGGCCCGGGACGGTGTTGCGCTGCAAATCGATCGCGACCGGCACGATGTCGATTACGCTGTCGATCGCATAAGCGAGCTCCTCGTTGCCGTCATGCATCCTGAGCACGCGGACCTTCGACTCGGAAATCGCCGCGCCGCAGGAAACGAGCGGCACCAACCGGCCGTCGATGTTGAGCCGGGCACGGCCCGCAGTCTTGCTGATCGAAGACGCGAAGCAATCCTCGATGCGCTCGACCAGTCCGAGGGGCACGCCGCGTTCGATGCCGTCGAGATCCCGGAACAGCAGCACCGGCACAGCGCCTTCTTCGTGCTGCACCTCTTCGACGTGCTCGGTGACGGCTTCGGCGCTGCCCTTGTCCTCCCGTCGGATGCCGGCCTTTTCGGCAACCCCCGCTACGTCGAGGAGCAGCATCGGCCGGCTGTTGTCAGGCAAGGTGGTGCCGCCATAGATACCGCACGCCATGACGACGGGCGCTGCCGGCTTTACCACCAGCTCCTCATGATCATGGACCGCCTCGACGGCGAGCGCATAGCGCGCCCCGCCGGACAGCTTGAGCACGACGAGATTGGTCTGCCGCGCCTTGTCGGTGAAGCCGAGCACATCGCCCAGCGATACGACCGGTAAACGCGTGCCGCGGATGAACACGATATCGGCACCGCCAAGCTGACTCATCTTCACTGCGTCGCCGCCGATCCGGACGATCTCGTCGATGGCCGAGCGTGGAATGGCGAAATGCTGGCCGCCGCTGCTGATGGTGAGCGCCGGGATGATGGTAAGCGTGAGCGGCACTCGCAGGGTAAGGCGCAGGCCGTTTCCGGGCCGGCTGTCGATATCGACGAGACCGCCGATTCGCTCGACGTTGGCGCGCACGACATCCATGCCGACACCGCGGCCCGAGATCGCCGTGACCTGCTGCGCCGTGGACAAGCCTGGTTCGAAGATCAGTTCGAGCTTGCGATCCCAGTTGAGCGTTGCAGCGCGCTCCTGGCTGATGATCCCGACCGCGATCGCCTTCTGGACGAGACGGTCGGCATCGATGCCGCGGCCGTCATCGATGACTTCGATGAGAATCTGGTTGCCGACCTGCCGGGCGCTGACATGGAGCCGACCTGCCATCGGTTTGCCTGCCAGTATACGGGCTTCAGGCGGTTCGATGCCGTGATCGATCGCGTTGCGCACTATGTGGGTCAGCGGATCGCGGATCATCTCGATCATTTCCCGATCGAGTTCGACATCACCGCCATCTATCTCGAGATGAACATGCTTGTTCAACTCGGTGGAGATATCGCGCACCATCCGCGGCAACGCCGTGAAGAGGTGCTCGACCCGCGCCATTCGGGTTCGGGTGATGGCATCGCGCATCTCCGCGATGCACAGCGACAACCGTTCAAAAGCGACTTCGGTAGTCGATTCGGTGCCATCGTCGCGAAGCCGCCGGGCGAGTTCATTGCGAGCGAGCACCATGTCCGAAACGCCGGCCATCATGCGGTCGAGCAGGTCGACCGGAAGCCGGATCGTGCGCGAAACGGTGCGCGGCGTCAATGCGGCGTTCGCTGTCGTCATCTCGGCGGGCATCGCCGTCTCCGGCTCAGGATCGACCGCGCCGGGCTGAAGCGCGGCGACAAGCAGGTGATCGTCGCCTTCGGCGACCACATGGCCGGTCTCGATAGCGTCGGCAAGTTCGGCGATACGGTCGATCACCGCAAGTACGGCGCTGACGAGCTTGGGATCGGGACGGCGCCGGTCCGCACGAACGTCAGCCAGCACATCCTCTGCGGCATGACTGAGCTTTTCGAGCCGCGGCAGATCGAGAAAGCCGCAACTTCCCTTTACCGTGTGGACGAAGCGAAAGATCGCGTCGAGCCGCGAGCGGTCGTCGGGCGCGGCTTCCCACGCAACGATTTCACCGCCCAGCGCTTCGAGCGTCTCGCGGGTTTCCGCGACGAAATCGCCGAGCAGATCGTCCATCTCACCCTTCCTGAACCAGTATCGGGAAGAGTGATGGCATTGTTTTGGTTAAAAGCGGGTTTACGACGCTGAACCCTACGCTGCCGGGCGAGTATTCAGCTTCCGAAATCGCTGCCGTCGATCATCGACGCATCGGCAACGCCAGCGAGCTTGATGATCGAGTTGATCGTCGCCCCGCCCGCATCGTTGTAGAATAGGTAGCTATCGGTTCCAACGCTGAGTACGGCGACATCTCGCGCCGCGTCGTGAGCGTTAAGAAGGGCCTGAGCATAGCCGAACGCGGCAGCCATCGAGCCGAGTATCAGCCCCTGCCCGGCATGGAGGACATGACCGGTCCCCCTACCAATCCCGCCCACTAGCGAGAAGCTGTCGCTGCCATCCTGATAATCCGTGATGATGTCGGATACATAACCAGGCGTGGCATAGGCGGCATCGCCGCGCGCGAACACGAAGCGGTCGGCACCGGCGTTGCCGGTGAGGGTGTCGCGTCCGCCGCCGCCAATCAATCGGTCGTCGCCCGCCCCACCCATCAATATATTGGCGCCGGCATTGCCGGTCAGCGAAGCATCGCCAGAACCGCTATAACGGAGATTTTCGACGTTGGGCACAGTGGCCAGGCTGAAGCTTGTCATGGCCGTCTGGATAGTATCGCTGCCGCCCGAGATGTCCTCCACCACCAGATCGCCAGGGCCGTTGACGATGTACAGGTCGTTCCCGGCTCCGCCGCTAAGCTGGTCGGCTCCCTCGCCGCCGTCCAGCGTGTCATCGCTGGCGCCACCAGCCAGCGTGTCATCGCCGCCGCCACCAACCAGCGTGTTCGGACCGGCTGCGCCGACCAGCTGGTTGTTCGCCGCGTTGCCGGTCAGGTTGGCTGCACCCGTGCCCGTGAAGACGATATTCTCGACGTTGGACAGATCCGCCACGCTGTAGCTCGGCAATATGGTGCGAACCGTATCGATGCCCGCCGAAGCCGCCTCGACCACGACATCGCCGCTTGCGTCAACGAGGTAAACATCGTCGCCGCCGCCGCCAACCAGGCGATCGATACCCCCGCTGCCATCCAGCGTGTCAGCGCCCGCTCCACCGGTCAGGACGTTGCTCGCGGCATTTCCTATCAGATTGACGCCACCCGTGCCGGTGAAGACGACATTCTCGACATTGGCGATGTCGGCGAGGCTGAAGCTATTCAGGGCTGTGCGGATCGTATCGGTTCCAGCGGCAGCTTGTTCAACGATAACATCGCCGGAGCCGTCGATGATATAAACATCGTCGCCGCCCTCTCCGCTCAATCGATCGTTTCCCGCACCGCCGTCCAATGTGTCGGCTCCGTTTCCGCCCGTCAGCATGTTATCCAGCACATTGCCGATGAGGCTCGCCGCCCCGCTGCCCGTATAGGCAAGGGCCTCGACATTGGTGAGCTTGGCGAGACTGAAGCTGGATCGAGTGGTCTGGACCATATCGGTGCCACCGCCAGCCTCTTCGACCACCTGCCCGCCTGCTGTGTTGAGCACATAGAGGTCGTCTCCGCCGCCGCCGATCATCCGGTCCCCACCTGCACCGCCGATCAGCGTATCGTTACCGCCACCGCCGACCATGATCTCGTTCCCGGCTCCCCCCTCCAGAACGTCGTTGCCGCGATTGCCGGTGAGGATCTGCGTACCGGCGTGGCTGGCCGACGCCTTCAGCGTGTAATCGACGGCGCGTTCGCCCACCAGGTAGACAAGGTCGTCCGCCGACCAGCTGGTGAGAGCCAGGCTCGGCAACTGGTAGGTTCCGCTTTTTCCGGCATTGACGATCAATCGGTCGAATCCGGCACCGCCGGCCAATGTGGTGACGTCGGAAAGCTGCTCCAGGTTGACCGTCAGCAGGAACTCGGTCTGCGCGGCGGAACGGAACGCAAGCTTCTCGACCGACAGAAGTACGCTTCCGCTCAGGTTGACGAAATATTTCGGACCGTTTTCGGTTTCGGTCACAACGGAGTTGGAGATACGGAGGGTGTCAGCGCCCGAGCCACCTTCAAAACGCTCGACCCCTGTCGAATCGCCAATCTGAACGAGAAGGTCATCACCATCGCCGCCGCGGAGCGTGTCGGTGCCTGCCCCACCGTCGAGCGTGTCGCCGCCGGTACCCCCGGTCAGAATGTTGTCTCCTGCGTTGCCTATGCCGCTGGCGCCAACCGAGCCGGTAAAGGCAAGCCGTTCGATATTCTCCAGACCGGCGAGGCTGTACGACGTCAGCGAAGTCCGGATCGTATCGGTCCCAGCCGAGGCAAGCTCCACCACGACATCTTCGATGGCATCGACGACATAGATATCGTTGCCGCGCCCGCCGACGAGCCGATCGTTGCCGCTGCCGCCATCGAGCAGGTCATTGCCGTCGCCGCCGCTGATCGTGTCATTGCCGCCATTGCCGGCGAGGGTGTCGTCGCCGCCGAACCCGGTCAGCGAGTCCGCGTTGTTTCCGCCGGCAAGTGAATTATCGCCACCGGTGCCCGAAAGCGTCGACATTCATTTCCCCTGGAATTTGTCAGCCGTTTTTTCCGGCTGATAGAGTACGTCGGATACGCCCCCAAACGAATCCGAAGATCGCCGTCGTAGATTTGTTCCGCCCCCGTCAAGGCGTTAAAACGCAAAAGGGTGCCGCGCTGTGCTGAATCGGTGCAAAAGCCGCGAATCCGGCTGAGGCAAATGTAGGAGTAAAGGCTTGCCCGCGCTTAAGCGTTGGGCAGGTTGGCACCGATCATCAGCACTCCGTCCTCGGGTTGCGAAACCTGCACCGTGCCGTCCTGATCGCTCACCAGCAGATGGACGAGCCATGACGCCGCAGCACGAGGACTCAGCATATCGGGGTCGACTTCACCCAGCAGCGCATTGCGCAGTTCGGGATCCAGCACGAGGCGCGGGCCCTCCGCGCGGATAACGATCTCGCCACCCTCAGCGGCGACATCGAGTTGGCCGCCGCGGACCAGCGCATCGCCGGCAATCAGGGCCAGGTTGAGCAGCACCTTTATCGCGCCCTTCGGCAGCGCATTCGCCTCTACCATCCAGCCGAGCTTCACCTTGCCATTGCCATGCAAGCCCTCGACGGCAGCGCGTGCTTCGCGCGTATCCACCAGTTCCCCGAAGCCGCCTGCTGCGCCGAAGGCAAGCCGGAAGAATTTGAGCTTGTTGGCGGAGGCGGTCGCGCTTTCAGCCAGCAATTCCATGCAGCGCGCCCGCATCTCCGGGTCGGTCTCGTCGGCCAGGAGTTCAAGGCCGTTGTTCAGCGCGCCGACCGGGGACAACAGATCGTGGCACAGACGCGAGCATAGCAGGCTCGCAAACTCGGCCGAGCGGTTGACCATGGGGCTATTTCCTCAGTGCGCGAAACGGGTCGCGTCTTTTGGCAAGGGCGGCGCGGTTTCGCAATCGACGATTATGGAGCAGCTAGCCGTCAGGTGCGGCAATCGCGACGGGATCGAAGCGTCCGCCGTGGGAGGCGCGCCAGCAGCGCAGATGGGTGCCGGCGATGATGATCCAGTAGCTTCCAGGCTCGGCGGCGGCGGAATCGCGTGCCGACGGTGTGGCGGCGCCGTGCGGATGCGAATGATAATGGCCGATCAGCGTCGCGCCTCCGGCCCGAGCGGCGCGATGCGCCGATATCAGAGCAGCCGGATCTATCTCGAAGCTGTCGCGTGGATCCCCCGCGACATTGGTGCAAGGCAGGACCGCCTCCACGACATCGTCGCGTCCCAGGAGCAGGCCGCAAATCTCCGCCTCCGGGCTGGCCGCCGCAGCTTTGAGCATTTCCGCTATAAACGGGCTTGATATCGTCAGGCGCATCGCCACATCGCTACAGGATGGCCGGGGGGAAATCGATATTGCAGGCAATCGTGCCTCACAATGCCACAGGCTGGCGGCTCGACCGCGCATTGGCCGCGGCTCTGCCGACCCTGTCTCGCGAACGGCTTAAGGCGCTGGTCTCATCGGGTCAGGTGGCAGCTGCCGATGGGCTGCTCGCCCGCGACCCTGCGATGAAAGTCGCCGAGGGAGCGACGTTCGCCGTGACGGTTCCGGATCCCGCGCCCGCGCATAACGAAGCGCAGGATATTCCGCTCGTCATCGCCTATGAGGACGAGCATCTGATCGTGATCGACAAGCCGGCCGGACTGGTCGTTCATCCTGCCGCCGGTAATTACGACAAGACGCTTGTCAATGCATTGCTCCATCATTGCCGGGGAAGCCTGTCCGGAATCGGTGGTGTCGAACGGCCCGGCATCGTCCACCGGATCGACAAGGACACGTCGGGGCTGATGGTCGCGGCAAAGACCGACCCCGCTCATGTCGGCCTCGCGGCGCAATTCGCCAAGCATAGCATCGATCGCAGATATAAGGCGATCGTCGCGGGAATCCCCCGGCCCGGCGAAGGCACCATTGACGCACCGCTGGCGAGATCGTCTGCCAACCGCAAGAAGATTGCCGTCGTCGAGGACGGGCGCGGCAAGCGCGCGGTGACACACTTCAAGACCGTGGAAAGGCTGAAGGCTTCCGCACTGGTCGAATGCCGACTCGAGACCGGGCGCACCCACCAGGTCCGCGTCCATATGGCGTCAATCGGCCATCCATTGCTCGGCGACCCGGTCTATGGCCGATCCCGGCCGGAACACCGGGAGCTCCTCAACCGTTTGAATTTCAAGCGGCAGGCGCTCCACGCTGCGCGTCTGGGGTTCATTCATCCGGTAACAAGCGCGGCTTTATGTTTCGATAGCGAAATTCCGCGGGATATGCTCGATTTGTTCAGCGAACTGAAAAAGAACATGATATAGATGTTACAGATCGGTACGAGGATGATTCGAGCCTGGATCGCTAGCCGTACCGCATTGGCAATTATGCGGATGGTCCCGTTGGGCATCTAGATGGGGAGTAATATGATCATGGCAAGCGGAAAGAACGTGCCCGCCACGATCCCCGCACTTGGCGGGGAGCAGAGCCTCAACCGCTACCTGGCCGAGATCCGGAAGTTTCCGCTGCTGAAGCCGGAAGAGGAATATATGCTCGCCAAGCGCTTTCAGGAGCATGGCGATCCCGAAGCGGCGACGCAGCTCGTGACCTCGCATCTGCGCCTGGTGGCGAAGATTGCGATGGGTTATCGCGGCTATGGCCTGCCGGCGAGCGAACTGATCTCCGAGGGCAATATCGGCCTGATGCAGGGCGTGAAGAAATTCGAGCCCGATCGCGGCTTTCGCCTGGCCACCTATGCGATGTGGTGGATCAAGGCGTCGATCCAGGAGTATATCCTGCGGTCGTGGAGCCTGGTGAAGATGGGCACGACCGCCGCGCAGAAGAAGCTGTTCTTCAACCTGCGGCGGATGAAATCCAAGCTCGACGCTTTCGAGGACGGGGATCTCAAGCCCGAGGATCTTCGCAAGATCGCGACCGATCTCGGCGTGTCCGAGGAAGAGGTCACGAACATGAACCGGCGCATGTCGATGGGCGGCGACGCGTCGCTGAACATGTCGATGCGCGAAGACGGCGAAGGCGAATGGCAGGATGCGCTGGTCGACCAGGGCCCGTTGCAGGACGAACGGATCGCCGACGCGGAAGAGAAGAGCGTGCGCCACAACATGCTCAACGAGGCGCTTGCCGCGCTGAACGACCGCGAGAAGCACATCTTGGTCGAGCGCCGGCTGGTGGATGAGCCCAAGACACTCGAGGAGCTCAGCCAGGTCTATGGCGTCAGCCGCGAGCGGGTTCGCCAGATCGAGGTCCGTGCCTTTGACAAGCTGCAGAAAGCGATGATGCGCATCGCCGGCGAGAAGCGCTTGCTGCCCGCAATGTAACAAGAAGGCGCTCCGAAAACGGGGCGCCTTTTCTTTTCGCGTCATGCTGAAACATATTGAGCATGACGCGCGCTTCGATCATTCCGGCAGGAAATCCGGCACCGACAGATAGCGCTCACCCGTGTCGTAGTTGAAGCCCAGCACGCGCGAACCCGGTGCTTCTTTCAACTTCTGGGCGATCGCCGCCAGCGTCGCGCCAGAGCTGATGCCGACCAGCATCCCCTCTTCACGCGCCGACCGGCGCGCATATTCCTTGGCGTCAGCCGGATCGACCTGGATCACACCATCGAGCAGCTGGGTGTGCAGATTTGCGGGCACAAAGCCGGCGCCAATCCCCTGGATCGGGTGTGGCCCGGGTTGGCCGCCCGAAATCACCGGAGACAGGGTGGGCTCCACCGCGAACACCTTCAGCCCCGGCCAGCGTGGCTTGAGCACCTGCGCGCAGCCGGTGATATGGCCGCCGGTGCCGACACCCGTTATCAGGATGTCGATCGGCGCGTCCTTGAAGTCCGCGAATATCTCCTCTGCAGTCATGTGGACATGTACATCGATATTGGCGGGATTCTCGAACTGCTGGGGGATCCACGCTCCCGGCGTCTGCGCCTGCAGCTCAAGCGCACGCTCGATCGCTCCCTTCATGCCCTTCTCGCGAGGCGTGAGATCGAAGCTCGCGCCATAGGCCAGCATCAGCCGGCGCCGCTCGACCGACATGCTATCGGGCATTACCAGCACGAGCTTGTAACCCTTGACCGCCGCAACGAGAGCCAAGCCGATGCCGGTGTTGCCGCTGGTCGGTTCGATGATCGTGCCGCCCGGCTTGAGCTTGCCGGCCTTTTCGGCGTCCTCGATCATGGCGAGTGCGATACGGTCCTTGATCGAGCCGCCCGGATTGCTGCGCTCGGACTTGATCCACACCTCGGCGTCACCGAACAGGCGGTTTACACGAACATGCGGCGTGTTGCCGATCGTCTCCAGTATCGATGCAAAACTGGTCATGCTGCTTTCTCCTGAACTCGCACATCCTCGAACGACGCAGGCGGATCGAGCGTCCGCGCGCGCAGTATCTCCGGGAATAGTTTTGCCCACAAGGCTGCTATGGCTATGGTGCCGACGCCGCCGGCCACCACCGCTGCAACCGGGCCGATAACTGAGGCTAGAAAACCCGATTCCACCTCACCGAGTTCGTTCGAACCCGAGATGAACAATACGGACACCGCACCGACCCGTCCACGCATCGCGTCCGGCGTGTAGAGCTGGACCAGCGACTGGCGGACATATACCGACACCATGTCCGCAGCGCCCAGCAATGCCAGGCATAGCAGTGCAAATGCCTCTGGATCGGGCACCCGATAGGATAGCCCGAAGCCGATGGTGCCGATGCCGAAGATGGCGACCGCCACGAGAAGCTTGACCCCGACATTGTGGCGCAGCGGTCGGCGGCTCAGCCAGATCGCGACGATTGCCGCCCCGGCCGCAGGCGCGGCACGCAGATGGCCTAGCCCGGATGAGCCGATGTGCAATATGTCGCGTGCATAGATCGGCAGCATCGCGGTCGCGCCGCCTAGCAGGACGGCGACCAGGTCGAGCGATATCGCGCCGAGCACCAGGCGATTGCGCCGCAGATAACTGAATCCCTCGATCATCTGCCCCCATGGATTCTGTCGGCCGTCGAGCGACGTGCGGGGCACCGGCCCGATCAGCATCAGCATTATCGATGACACGGCAAGCAGCAGCGTGCCTGCCGCATAGGCGAGCGGCGGATATATCGCATAGAGATAGCCGCCCAGCGGCGGGCCTGCGATTGCGCCGACCTGCCAAGCTATCGAGCTAGTCGCAATCGCCGCCGGCAAAAGCTGCTTCGGAACGAGATTGGGGGACAGGGCCTGCAGCGCCGGGCCTGCAAAAGCACGCCCGACGCCGAGCAGCGCCGCCACGGCGAACAGCGCCGGCAAGGTCACCGCATCGTACCAGGTCACCAGGCCGAGCGCGGCTCCGCAAAGCAGCTCCAGCACCGTCGTCGAACGGGCGATCCATCGACGATCGATGCGGTCGGCGGTCCAGCCGCTGACCAGGGTCAGCAGCATGAGCGGCAGAAACTGCGCGAGGCCGACCAGCCCCAGCTGCACCGCCGCCTCGCGCGGCCCCATGGTGCGGCGAGCGACGTCATAGACTTGCCAGCCGATGACCACGCCCATCGCGTTGAGCGCCATCGTCGAGCACAAACGCGCCCCCCAATAATGCCTGTAGGCCGAAATTGATAAGGGACCGCGCAACGTCATGCCGCTCCTCTAGGCGCTTGCTGATCGACCGGGCAACCACCCAAGAGGCAGATCACAACGATTTCTACTTTTACAGTAGATAATTCCATCTCAGGGCAGACTGACAAAGCTGTCGAGTACCCGCTTTCGGCCGGCATGCTCGAAATCGATCTCGAGCTTGTTGCCCTCGATCTCGACGACGGAGCCATAGCCGAACTTGCTATGGAAGACACGCTGACCGACCGATATGTCCTTGCGCGAGGGCTGCGCGAAGCTAACGGCGGAGGCGCGGGCCTCGACGACCCGCGCACCCGCCGATGGTTGTCCGAGGCCGCCTGCCGCCGTCGCGCGTTGCCATCCGGGTCCGCGGCCGGCAGCTCGGCTCACATGGGCGAAGGGGTCGGCATGTTCCGACCATTGCGCACGCCACAGCGACTCTCCGCCGGACATTGTCGTCTCTGCCTCGACATGCCCGCCCGGCAGCTCGGCAACAAAACGCGAAGGGATCGAGGAAGTCCATTGGCCATAGATACGCCGATTGGCCGCGTGCAGGATCGTGCAGCGCCGCCGCGCCCGCGTTATCGCCACATAGCCGAGCCGTCGTTCCTCCTCGAGACTGGCATTGCCGCCCTCGTCGAGCGACCGCTGCGAAGGAAAAACACCCTCTTCCCAGCCGGGCAGGAACACCATGCCGAACTCCAGGCCCTTCGCCGCATGGATCGTCATGATCGTGACCTTTGCCGTCTCCGCATCGGCATCGTTATCCATCACCAGGCTGACATGTTCGAGAAAATCGGAGAGATTCTCATACTCTTCCATCGCCCGCGCCAGCTCGTTGAGATTTTCCAGCCGGCCATCGGCCTCGGTCGATTTCTCGTTCTGGAGCATGGCGATGTAACCCGATTCCTCGAGCAGCTGCCGGGTCACGTCCGCATGCGGAAGCTGCCCCAACAGGTCCCGCCAGCGGGCGATGTCGCCGACCAGGTTGCCGAGCGAGCGCCGCGCCTGGGGGGTCAGCTCATCGGTGCCGAGAATGCGCGCGGCGGCAAGCGTGAGCGGAATCGCCTCGCGCCGGGCCAACTGGTGAAGCTTGGCGACCGCCTTGTCGCCGAGACCGCGCTTGGGAGTATTGATGATCCGCTCGAACGCCAGGTCATCGGCCGGCTGGCTGATCACCCGCATATAGGCAAGCGCATCGCGAATTTCAGCGCGCTCGTAGAAACGAAATCCCCCGACGATGCGATAGGGCATCCCGATTGCGATGAAGCGGTCCTCGAACTCGCGCGTCTGGAACTGCGCGCGCACGAGGATCGCGACGTCGTCGAGCTTGCCGCCGCCACGTTGATGGCCTTCGATCTCGTCGCCGACCCGGCGCGCCTCCTCGGGTCCATCCCAGATCCCGACGATACGAACCTTCTCGCCCTCGCCCTCCTCGGTCCACAGCGTCTTGCCCAGCCGCCCGCCATTATGGGCGATCAGTCCGCTGGCCGCTGCCAGAATATGTGGCGTGGAGCGGTAATTCTGTTCGAGCTTGATCACCGTCGCGCCCGGAAAATCGCGGTCGAAACGCAGAATGTTGGCGACCTCCGCACCGCGCCAGGAATAGATCGACTGGTCGTCGTCACCGACGCAGCAGATATTCTTGCGCTCCTGCGCGATCAGCCGGAGCCAAAGATATTGGGCGCTGTTGGTGTCCTGATACTCGTCGACCATGACATAGCGGAAGCGCTGCTGGTAATCGGCGAGAACGTCGCGGTGGGTCTTCAGGATCGTCAGCATGTGCAGCAGCAGATCGCCGAAATCGCAGGCGTTCACGGCGCGCAGCCGGTCCTGATATTGTTGGTACAGTTCACCGCCGCGACCATTGCCGAACAGCTCGCTTTCTCCGGCATCCAGATCGGCGGGAGTCAATCCCCGGTTCTTCCAGCGGTCGATCAGGCCGGCGAGCTGTCGCGCGGGCCACCGCTTCTCGTCGAGATCGGCGGCGGCCAGCAACTGCTTGAGCAGCCGCAGTTGATCGTCGGTGTCCAGGATCGTGAAGCTGGGGGTCAGGCCGACCAGCTCGGCGTGGCGGCGCAACATTCGTGCGGCTACAGCGTGGAAGGTGCCCAGCCAGGGCATGCCCTCGACCTGTTGGCCAAGCAGCCGCCCGACCCGCTCGCGCATTTCGCGCGCAGCCTTGTTGGTAAAGGTAACGGCGAGGATCTCGGACGGCCAGGCCCGGCGTGTCGCCACCAGATGGGCCAGCCGCGCGGTCAGTGCCGCCGTCTTGCCCGTTCCCGCGCCAGCGAGCACCAGCACCGGACCTTCGGTGGTGAGCACCGCCTCGCGTTGAGGGGCGTTCAGCCCGCGCAGATAGCCGGGTTCATTGGCGGGAACATCCTGAGTCACCCGCGAACAGTTAGGGAACGGCCCGCGCCGGAGCAAGGCCCCGGCGCGAGGGATCGTCGATTAGAACTTGTAGCCGAGGCCTGCCATGCCCTGATAGCGGGTGAAGCCGAGCTCATAATTTGAGTATAGAAACTCGGTTTTGATGTACGCCTTGCCGACGTCATAGCGCCAGCCGATCCCGGCCCGCGCGCCATCGAGATCGATGCTGCCGCCGAAGCCCTTGAGCCTGGCATTGGCATAGCCACCGAGCACATAGATGCTGAGATTGTCGGTGACGCCGACGCCCAGCTTGCCTACCGCGCTAAGATCGCGGCCGGACTTGATCCCATAAAAGTCGCTTTTCGACGAGCTATCGTCGACATTGCCTTCGATCGCCGCATAGACCTTGCCGCCAAGCGTGACTTCATAGCCGAGCCCGGCACCATAGGCGATGCCGCCATAGGTGTTGCCGGCATAAGTGACTCCGTCATAGCCGCTATGCAGCTCGATGTAGACATTGTCTGCCATCGCTGGCGCCGCGAATAGCGCAGCGGCAGCCGCCGCAGTCAGAAAACGAAGCATTGAACCCCCTTCACAGAATCGAGCCGATCCCGATCGGTCCCTATCGTTACGGGCCGATAATGAAGGTCGTCTTGCGACTCAAGCCAGCGCGTTCCTATGGCGGCGGCAGATGAATCCATGATGGATCATTCGCCGCCGCCATGTTGGCCCTCGCCAGAAGATACGCACTGGCGAGGACAGCGGAAACGGTCGAAGCCCGGCTCAGGTGGCTTTCATGTTGGTGCTGACGTTGCTGAACGTCGTCGACAGCTGGTTGCCCAGCGCGCTCATCGCGGTGATCGCGGCAACGGCGATGAGCGCGGCAATCAGGCCATATTCGATCGCCGTTGCGCCGCGACTGTCGCGACAAAGGTTGATGAACTTCTGCATTGGACCATCCTTCCCGTGAATATCCAAGCTTCATCTAATCCGCTGCGCCTTAAGGCCGCGTAAGAAGCAAGGGTTAATGCTGCAGGAACCGTTGCCAGCGCCGAACTATTCGAGGCACCTAATTGAGAGATCAGCCTTAGACATAGGCTGAGATCATCCGAACCCGTCCGCACGCTTTCGGCGGGGAATAGTAGCATGGCAGCACATGGGCATGCCTGGTGGGTCCGCCGGGATTCGAACCCGGGACCTCTCGATTAAAAGTCGCTTGCTCTACCAACTGAGCTACGGACCCACCGACGCCGCCTCCCTATTGGTCGCGGCTGCCAGGGTCAACCCGCGCGACGGATAAGCCGCGCTCGCGCCTGTCTCACTGTTCTCGCTCCCGACCCCACGCGCCATTGCGGCGCGACGCGCTCGAGCGGCTGCAGCACGAAGTCACGCGTTTCGAGCGAACGATGGGGAATGATGAGGCGGCGCCCGCCATAGCGCGGCCATCGGCCCTCCGACCACAGCACGATGTCCAGATCGAGCACACGAGCCCCCCAGCGCCGGCCGCGCCGCCGGCCGAACGCAGCTTCGATCGCCTTGAGCAAGGCCAGCAAGGCAGGTGGTTCGAGCAGTGTTTCGACGATGATCGCGGCATTGGCGAAGCCGCGTCCCGCCGGGCCGAGCGCGGGCGTGGCGATCACGGGCGACTCGGCTATCAACGCCAGCCCCGCCGATTCCAGCACAGCCGTCGCGGCGCGCACCACGTCAGCCGGCGCGCCATGGCGGCCGTGGCGCCGGTTGGATCCGAGCGCAATCGCATAACGATAGGGCCGCATCCCGTGCGCCTATCGCGCGGGGCACGAAAAAACCACCCCCTGTGGGAAACCAGCACCGTGTCACTGCAGCTGCAACGCGCCCGCCGGCCCGGTCAATCGATATCGGCAGCGATTTCTGCCTGGAGCAGTTCGGCGTAAGATCGCGGCGCGTTATCGTTACTTGGGGAGCTATGATCGCAATGATCCGGGCACGAGCCACTGTTCCGGATCCGAAAGATTGCCGCCGATATTCCGCGGAGCCGGCTTCGCGGAGGCTGCGCGCCCCCGATCCTGGCTACGGGACGGCTTAATTTCATAAAAAATATCTACTTTTCAGCACCCAGCGCCGTTTAAGGCTTGATCGCCGGAGTCATCAGTGATTCTGTGGTCACATGAATCGCGCCCCTCTTCTGCAGATGGCTCGCAGTGCCGTACTACCGGCGGTGGCGATTCTCATCATCGGCTATTTCGCCAGTGCAGCGCTGATCGGTCCCAACGGATTACTTGCGCTCGGCGGCTACAAGAGCCAGCTCCAGTTGCGCATCAGCGAACTGCAACACGCCCAGGCGATGCGCGATCGGCTGCGCCATCACGCAAACTTGCTTGACCCCGCCAGGGTCGATCCCGATTTCGGCGACGAGCTTGTCCGCCGCTCGACCGGGCAAGTCCGCCCGGACGAAGTCATCATCCCGCGCGACTAAATCGGCACTCTCTGCTGCTACGCGTTGAAATCGGCGCCCAGCGCCGCCTATAAGCGGTCAACATCCTCCCCAGGACAAGGAGCAATTTGCTTGGCGAAACCAGCACAGCCGCGCACAACCACCAAGGCTGCGCCGCGCAAATCTATCGCGCCCAAGGCGCGCGCAGTCACCGCACCAGCAGCGCCGAACAGGGAGCGCCCCGCCGAACCGGAACGGTATGAGGCCACCAAGGCCGAAATGCTCGAATTCTATCGGCAGATGATGCTGATCCGGCGTTTCGAGGAAAAGGCGGGCCAGCTCTACGGCCTCGGTCTGATCGGCGGCTTCTGCCATCTCTATATTGGCCAGGAGGCTGTTGCGGTCGGGCTCCAGTCGGCATTGGAAGTCGGCAAGGACTCGGTGATCACCGGCTATCGCGACCACGGCCATATGCTCGCTTATGGCATCGACCCGAAGCTGATCATGGCCGAACTGACCGGCCGCGCCGCCGGCATCAGCCGCGGAAAGGGTGGCTCGATGCACATGTTCTCGGTCGAGCATCGTTTCTATGGCGGCCATGGCATCGTCGGTGCGCAGGTCAGCCTCGGCACCGGCCTTGCCTTCAAGCACAAATATTCCGGCGATGGTGGCGTCGCGATGGCTTATTTTGGGGATGGCGCATCGAACCAGGGCCAGGTCTATGAAAGCTTCAACATGGCCGAGCTGTGGAAGCTGCCGATCATCTTCGTGATCGAAAACAACCAATATGCAATGGGTACCAGCGTCAACCGGTCGTCGGCAGAGGACCAGTTGTACCGTCGCGGCGAAAGCTTCCGCATTCCGGGCATCCAGGTCGACGGCATGGACGTGCTCGCTGTGCGCGGCGCCGCCGAGGAAGCCGTTAGATGGGTGCGCGGCGGCAAGGGGCCGATCCTGCTCGAACTGAAGACCTATCGCTATCGCGGCCATTCGATGTCGGATCCCGCCAAATATCGATCGCGCGACGAAGTCCAGGCCGTTCGCGACAAGTCCGATCCGATCGATCAGCTCAAGAAGGAGCTGGAGGCCGTGGGCGTCAGCGAGGACGAGCTGAAGAAGCTGGAAAAGGAGATCCGCGCCATCGTGACCGAAGCCGCCGACTTCGCCGAACAATCGCCCGAGCCTGAGGCTGGCGAGCTTTATACCGACGTGCTGGTGGGACAATATTGAGATGGCTGTCGATCTGAAAATGCCCGCACTTTCCCCTACGATGGAGGAGGGCACACTTACGAAGTGGCTCGTCAAGGAAGGCGATGTCGTGAAATCGGGCGACATCCTCGCCGAGATCGAGACCGACAAGGCCACGATGGAGTTCGAGGCGGTCGACGAGGGCACAATGGCGCAGATCGTCGTGCCGGAAGGCAGCGAGGGCGTGAAGGTGGGTACGGTGATCGCCCGGATCGCCGAAGAGGGCGAGGACGCCGCGACCGCCAGGAAGGCGCCATCCCCCAAGAACGAACGCGACGGCGAGGCAGCCGGTGCGCAGCCCAAGGAACAGCCGAAGGACGGGGGCCAGCCGCAGGTGGCCGAATCCGCCACCCCGCACCAGATGGAAACCGGCGCCCGCGATCTTGTTGCCGCCGTCGCCGATACGCGCGACGATCCCGAGGTTCCGGCTGGCACCGAACTGGTCAAGATCACGCTGCGGGAGGCGCTGCGCGACGCGATGGCCGAAGAGATGCGCCGGGACGGCGACGTCTTCGTCATGGGCGAGGAAGTTGCGCAATATCAGGGCGCCTACAAGGTCACCCAGGGTCTGCTCGACGAGTTTGGCGACAGGCGCGTTATCGACACGCCGATTACCGAATATGGCTTTGCCGGCATCGGCACCGGTGCCGCGATGGGCGGGCTGAAACCAATCATCGAGTTCATGACGTTCAACTTCGCGATGCAGGCGATTGATCACATCATCAATTCGGCAGCGAAGACCAACTATATGTCGGGAGGGCAGATGCGCTGCCCGGTGGTGTTCCGCGGCCCCAATGGCGCCGCGGCCCGCGTCGGCGCGCAGCACAGCCAGAATTACGCGCCCTGGTATGCGAGCGTGCCGGGCCTGATCGTCATCGCACCCTATTCGGCAGCCGATGCCAAGGGTCTCCTGAAGGCAGCAATACGCTGCCCGGATCCGGTCGTTTTCCTCGAAAACGAGCTGCTCTATGGCCAGAGCTTCGAGATACCGAAGCTGGACGATTATGTGCTGCCGATCGGCAAGGCGCGGATCTGCCGCCCTGGCAAGGATGTGACGATCGTCAGTTATTCGATTGGGGTCGGCGTGTCGCTCGAAGCCGCCAAGCAGCTCGAAGCCGAAGGGATCGATGCCGAGGTGATAGACCTGCGCACTCTCCGCCCGCTCGACAAGGCAACCGTGCTGGCAAGCCTGAAGAAGACAAACCGAATGGTAATCGTCGAGGAAGGCTGGCCGGTCTGTTCGATCGCGTCGGAGATCATTGCGATCGCGATGGAGGAAGCGTTCGATGACCTCGATGCGCCGGTCCGCCGTGTGACCAACGAGGATGTGCCGATGCCTTATGCGGCAAATCTCGAAAAGGCGGCCTTGCTCAAGGTTTCCGATGTCGTCGCCGCAGCCAAGTCGGTGACATATCGGGATTAACCACGGTAAAGTGTGCCGCTACGGAATATTGCGGAGAGGATAGATGTCAAAATATGTTAGGGTTGGCCCGAGTCGAGGAGACTCGGGAGAGAACCATGCCGGGCAGATTGACATCTTCCACCCCGCATCATCCATCCTGGAAGTCAGGCGACGTCCTGTCGGGTCGTCTTCTCTACGTTGAGGACAACGTTCAGATCGCCGAACTGACCTGCATGATGCTCGAGGAAATTGGCCTTGAAATCACCCAGGCCTCGTCCGCCGAGGAGGCGCTGCATGTCAGCGGCGAAGGCGAGCAGCCTTTCGACATCGTCCTGACCGATGTGGTGATGCCCGGGCTCAGCGGCGTTCAGTTGGCGCGCCGGCTGAACCGACGCTGGCCCGAGCTCCCGGTGGTGCTGGTCAGCGGGTTCAGCGAAGAACTCGCCGCGGGCTACGGCGCGCAATTCGAGTTGCTGCGGAAGCCCTTCACGCGCACCGCTCTGATCGATTGCCTGCAGCGCCATCTGGACGGCGTCGTCTATCAGACTGCCTGATCGTACCGTTCTCGCGGACCCTGAACGGCAGCTGGCCCTGAGCTATGCGCCACGGGCCAGTCGCGCCGCGCTGACGCTGCTGTGGCAGCTTGACGAGAAGATGGCGGCGATCGTCGCCTCTGCCCGCGAACCTATGATCGGCGCGCTGCGGCTGGTCTGGTGGCGCGATGCGCTGGCCGGACTCGATGACGCGAATTCGGTCGTGCCTGCGGAGCCACTGCTCGGCGCGATCGCGGCGACACTGCTCCCGACCGGGGTGACTGGCGCAAGGTTGAGCGCGATCGAGGAAGGCTGGTCGGCCCTGCTTGATGCGCCAGAACCCGGAGAGACCGAGCTCGAAGCGCATGCCACGGGGCGCGGCGGTCCCTTGTTCGCGCTATCCGCCGCGCTGCTGGGGGCGGCTCCCGAGGATGTCGCGCGGGCCGGCGAAGGATGGGCGCTTGCGGATCTGGGTCATCGTCTGCGCGATACGGAAGCACGCCGGTTCGCGAGGATGCGCGCGGCCGAGCGGCTCGACGGGGTGGATATCGCCCGCTGGCCGGCGATGCTCAAGCCGCTCGGCCTCCTGGTCGTGCTGGCGCGCCAAGATGCCGCCCTGCCGGCCGAACGGCTCCGGCGGCAGGGCGCACCAAATCGGTTGTTTCGGGCCCTCGCCTACCGGATGACGGGGCGCTAGGCTGTCCCCCTTCATTGGGGGGAGAAACCGGATGTGGCGATATCTGGCAGGCGCGGTGGGCGCGCTGCTGCTCGGCGGTGGCGGGCTGATCATGTGGCAGACGCTCGGCGCGAGCCCGCCCTTGGCGCCACCGCCTGCCAGGGCGGTGACAATAGCGGCGCCGGCGGCACCGATCGAACCGCCCGCGGCAACCGAGAAGACCCGCGAAGAGAAGCGCTTCCAGCGCTATGACAAGGACCGCGATCTCAAGATCACGCGCGAGGAATATCTCGCATCGAGGCGCAAGGCCTATGCCAAGCTCGACACCAATGGCGACGGCAAGCTCGGCTTCGAGGAATGGGCAATCGTCACCGCCACCAAGTTCTCCGGTGCCGACAGCGACAAGTCGGCCACGCTGACCCCTGCCGAGTTCGCCACCACCCGCGTCATCCGCAAGCCGAGCCGGCCTGCCCCCTGCATCCCCGACAGCGAGGGTTAGGATGATCACGCGATCGATGGCTACCTTCATCCCCATATTAGCGACGCTGGTCGCCCCACGCGTCATCCTCGCCGAGGGCCCGCTAATGATCGAGCGCCAGGACGCCTATGTTCATCGTGGCAGCGGTTTCATCTTCCCGGCAGCGGCGGGGGATTATCAGCGCACCGGCCTGATCGAATATGACGTCGCGGCGACCGACGTCAGCGCCGGCTACCAGACCATGACGCCAGGGCGGGAAACGGTGATGACGATTTATGTCTATCCCGCACCCGAAGTGCCCGCTGAGACGCGTGCGGCGGAGATCGATGCGGTGCAGGACAAATTATGTGCGGACCATTTCGAGGACATAAAGGCCGGTATAGTCCAGTCACATCCCGGAGCGGTCCTGATCGAAGAAGGTAGGACGACCTCACCGGCTCCCGGCAGTTTTGCCCATGCCGGCCGCCGTGCCGTGTTCGGCTTCAGCAGCGCTTTTCGGGGCAAGGAACAACCGCTCAGGTCGGAGGCGGATCTTTTCTGCTATGTCGGTGGCAAGTGGCTGATTGCCTATCGCACGACCGCGCCTACTGCCGTGCGCTATGAGGCGGAACTCGCCGCCCTGATGCAAAGGCTGCGTTGGCCGTGACGCGAATTCAGCCAAGGACGCACTACTCGCGGCTCCACGCGGCGGCAGCAGGCTCAGCGTCGGCTGAGCGGTCGGCCTAGTGATGCGCCCATCGCCGGGTCGCGGTGGGCGCTTCCCGATCGCCGGCCTCTATTTGGTCGCGTATTGGCCGGCTTCGGCGTTGAACTGCTCACGCGCGAAAGCGCGGGCTGCCGCCATGGTCTTGAAGGTTTCGTCCTGCATCGTCGCCGTGACGAGCGGATAGTTATACATGTTGTAGCGCGTCACGCGCACGGTAAGGCGGAACAATCCGTTCTCGTCCTTGGTGATGAGGAACGGCTTGACGGGTATGCGGGACATAGATTTTCTCCAATCGATGGCGCGACACGCGGTCGGCAGACCGCTGCCGCGACGCCACGCATGTACGGCTCAGGCGCGCCTAGCGTGTCGCGCCGCTCGCCTTCGCGGCTTCATTGACGGTCGCACGGGCGATCGTATCGGCAGCGCTTGCTGCCATGGCTTCCCAGCTTTCCGCCGAGCGCTCGTGCATCGCGCGGCGGTTGGGCAGGTTGGTATTCGCGGCGGCAAGGCGCTGCGCTGCCGCATTGGCACGATACAGGTCGATGTTCGTCATGATCTCCCCTTCGGGACGGTTTAGAGCGGCGCGAGCCTGGTGGTCGGAAGAAGTTCGTTCTTGCGCGCCTTGATCTGGATGAGCGCAGAAAGATTGGCCGAGATCACCGAAACAGACCCGACCGGATCGGCCTTGGCATTCTCGACGCCGAAATTCTGGAAGTCTGCGATGCTGACGGCGAATTTGCGCTCGTTGTCATCGACGAGCGCGCTAAATGCGATATTGCGTTTTTCGACCGTCGCGCTAGCGGCGTCGATTACGATTACGGCTTCGGTCATTCATATGGTCCTGTCGCAGGCACCGGGGGCATATCCTGCGGAACCTACCGCGATCTCGCCAAAGGCTTATTGGCACCTCCCCTAGCGCCTAACGCCAGAATCTCAAGCCCAGAGTCGTTCCCGACGCTAAACTGTCATGTCGAACCCTGCCGATTTGGGCCATTTGGAGCTGACAACCGCCATTGCCCGAAACAATGTACCCATCTCATCCTCGTCCGTCAGGCGACGATAAGCCGCGGCGATTTCCTCGACCCGATCCGGATGGTGCCGCCCAAGCGCCGCGGCGCGCGCGGCGATACCGAGCGTTCCCAGGAAATAGCTTTGCGAGACCGGCCCCTCGATCCGCGCGCCGGCGAGCTTGGCAGCGCGGCCCAGTGCGGTGAAATCGACATGGGCGGTGAGGTCGTTGGCGCCGGGGTTGCTGAAGACATCGGCATAGGCATGGGCGTTGAGCGCCTGCAGCGTATCGCCGGCATCGTAATTCTCATGGCCATAGTCGATCGCCAGCATCGCCCCGCCCTGGCGCACGATCCGGCCGGCGAGAATCCGTGCGATGGCGAGACCGGCCGGTGACGTCTCGTAGATGCTGCCGGCCACCGCGTCGTGGAGATGCTCGGGTACCAAATCGTCGGTCGGCTGGTCGCCTGGAACCGATTTGAATCCGTCGATGTCATATCCGACCATCCGCTCCCGCCAGCCCGTGTAGGTCTTGACGAACTGGCGATAGGGGAGCGCATCGAAAAACTCGTTCGCGATGATGATCAGCGGCGCGTCCGTCGGCAGCGTCTCGATCCCGTCATGCCAGGTGGCGTCGGGCAGGCGTTCCTTCTGGAGCTTGCGCAGCACCGGGCTGGTCTCGACGAAATGGACCTGCGGCTGCCAGCCCTGCGCCGCCATCGCCCTCATGGCGTCGGCCGCAAGGGTTCCGCGCCCCGGCCCAAGCTCGACATAATGCACGACGGGCTGGCGCGAACGGCTCCAGAGATCGGCAAACCACAGGCCGATGAGCTCACCGAACATCTGGCTGATCTCGGGGGATGTGATGAAATCGCCCCTCACCCCGAACGGATCGTGCGAAGCATAGTAGCACCCGTTCGCCGCCTCCATATAGTCGGCGACGGGGATCGGACCCTGTTCTTCGATCCTGCGGATCAGCGCTGCGGCCAGCTCCGTGGGTGTCTGCATATCTCTCGATCAACGACGTGACATTGCACCGGAGCGTAGCCCTTCTTGGTTAGCAATGCATTACCCGGCTGAGACCGCCGCCCGACGCGGCCCCGTCGCGACCAGATAGAGGCCACCGATCACCATCGGCAGGGTCAGCGTCTGGCCCATCGTCAGCCCCCAGCTCAGCGTGCCGAGCTGAACGTCGGGCTCACGAAAATATTCGACGATGAAGCGGCTGAGCCCATAGCCCAGCAGGAATATACCGACGAGCCTGCCTGGCTGGTTGCGTGCATTGGTCCGCCAGAAGAAGAAGGCCAGCACCAGACCCAGCAGCAACCCTTCGAGGCCCGCCTCGTAGAGCTGACTGGGATGCCGCGCCAGGCCGTCGGGCGCGTTGGGGAAGATCACGCCCCAGGGAACATTGGTGGGACGGCCCCACAGTTCGCCGTTGACGAAGTTGGCCAGCCGGCCGAAGAAAAGCCCAAAAGGCGCGCAGCAGGCGATATAATCATGGATGCGCAACCAGCTCAGACCGTTCTTGCGCGCCATGTAGATTATACCGGCCGACACGCCCAGCGCGCCTCCGTGGAACGACATCCCGCCCTGCCACAGCTTCAGGATGTCCAGCGGGTTGCGCAGTATATCGGGCTGGTAGAATAGCACATAGGCCAGCCTTCCGCCGACCAGGATCCCGACCGTCGCATAGAATACGAAGTCGTCGGCATGGCGCTTCGCCATCGGCGCGTTAGGCTGCGCGATCAGCTTGGTCAGATAATACCAGCCCAGCAGGATGCCCGCGATATAGGCCAGCGAATACCAGTGAATCTGGAGGAAGCCGAGATCGAGGGCGATCGGATCGAGATGCAGATCATTGAAATGGATCGCTTGGGCCGCAATGGCCAGGACAGGCAGGAGCAAGGGCATTCCCCGGGGACAGGACTGCGCCTGCCATAGCGGGACGAGGGGGCGAGCGGAAGGGCTACCCCGATCTGGTCCTCTTCGGACTCACTCATAGTGCAGCGCGTGAATTGGGTTGGCGCGCGGCGCGGAATGCATGTGCCCGATCATGGTGATCGCGATCAGCAGCGCCGGCAGGATCACGACCAGGCGGCGCGACGCCGGCGCCTTTATAGAAATGGTGCTTTGAAGGTAAATTCAGAGCCTCATCTTCAGGATCAGCCGGTTCCGTCCGCCCTGCGATCCATAGTCGACGATATCCGCCCACGCCCGCACCAGGTCTATGCCCGCCCCACCGCCGCGTTCGGGAATCGCCTCCCCGGATCGCGCATCCCGCAGGTCGAATGCCATGCCAGTGTCGCTCAACGCGATGGAAATCACGCCGTCCTGATGCGTGAGCACAAGCTCGATCACACCCTGCTCGCCGACGCCGCCATGCTCGACCAGGTTGAACACCAGCTCTTCGACGATAATCGCGAGCCGCGCCGCCGGCTCCTCTTGAAGCCCGCAATCCTTACTGAACGCCTGCGCGCCGGAGACGGTCCGGTGAACGGCATCGACGCCATTGCAACAGATTGTTACCGACAGCGATTTCGAGTCACCCGCGCCCATCTTTGCGCTATGTCACGTCTCCAGGGCTATGGGGATGCGAGAATGATGCGCAGCGTGATTTTGGCGTTGCTGGGCGTGGCCGTCGCCACCCAGCCGGCATGGGGGGAGATCGCCCGCGTCAAGCGCAGCGTCGGCACCGCTCTGGTCGAGCGCGGCAAGGCGAAGCTCGCACCCGGGCCGGGCTTCCAGCTGCTCGCCGGCGATACGCTCGTCACCGGCAAGGACGGGCAGATGAGCCTCACCTTCATCGACGACACCCGCTTCTCGGTCGGCCCGAACAGCAGGATCTCGATCGACCAGTTCGACTATAACCGCACCACCCAGGCCGGCACCTTCGTCACCAAGGTCAATCGCGGCTCGCTGGCAGTCGTGTCGGGCCAGATCGCCCATAGCAGGCAGGACGCGATGAAGGTGCGGACACCGACCTCGCTGCTGGGTGTCCGCGGCACGCGCTTCATCGTGGAGGTGCCGAAATGACGCGGCCCGCCCTTTCGCCGCTGCTGTTCGCGAGCCTGCTCGCAGGCTGCGCGACTCCGTCGCTGACCCTGCTCCCCGGCGAGGAAGGTCGCCCCGGCGCGGTCGCGGTGATCGAGGAAAATGGCAAGCCGGCCGAGACGGTCGTCAGCGAGCTCAACAGCAGGACCAGCCTGTCGGGCAAGCCGCGCACCCGCGCGATCGACCCGTCCCGGCTGACCGCCCGCCAGCGCTCGCTGCTGTCCGATCTGCCGCCGCCGCCGGTGCGCCTGACCCTCTATTTCAAGGAGGGGACAACCCAGATCACCCCGGATTCGCAACCGGGCCTGGACTTCCTCAAGACTGAAATAGCAGAACGCCCGGGCGCCGAGGTGCAGGTCACCGGCTATACCGACACCGTCGGCAGCGACGAGGACAACGACGTGCTCTCGCAACGCCGCGCCGAGGAAGTCCTGGGCGCACTGGCGGAGCAGGGTATCGCCAAAGCCATGATGAGCGCAGTCGGCCGTGGCGAACGCGAACTGCGCGAGCCGACCGCGGACGGCGTGGCCAACCCTGCCAACCGCCGCGTAGTGGTCATCGTCCGCTAGCGATCGCGGGGTTGGGAGCCCAGGTACCGCACCGCCATTACCGTCAGATCATCCGTCGGATCGGTGCCGTCCTCGAATGCACGCACCGCCGTGCATATCGACTCGCATATGGCGGTAGCACTGCCCTGCCCCTCGATCGCCGCCAGCAGCCGGCTATGGCCGAACAGGTCGTCGTCCGCATTCAGCGCCTCGCTCACCCCGTCGGAGATCAGCACCAGAGTCTCTCCCGGCAGCAGTTTCATCGGCTCGTCCGGATAGGGGAATTCGACGATGCAGAAGGGTGGCCCCCCGTCGAGCTTGTGGTCTGCCACGCGGCCATCGACAGCGACATGCAAAGGGTTTTCATGGCCGGCGCTCATCAGCACCAGTTCGCCGGTGGCGAGATCGATGATGCCGATCAGCATCGTCACGTTCATCGACTCGCTGTTGTCCCGCATCAGTTCTTCGTTGAGAATGAAGGCGGCCTCGGCGAGGCTGGGGACGCCACGCAGCACCACGCTCTTCGCCAGCGCCTTGGACAAGGCCATGAACAGTGCCGCGGGCACTCCCTTGCCGGTGACGTCGCCGACCAGGAAAGCGACACGATCGGCATCGAGCCGGATGACGTCGTAGAGATCGCCGCCGATCGACTTTGCCGGTTCGAGCAATGCGTCGACATCCAGGCGAGGATCGAAGCTGGCGAGGTCGGAGCGGGGCGGCACCATGCCGAGCTGGATGCTCCTGGCCGCGTGCAACTCGCCTTCGATCGCCGCCGTGGCGATCCGCTCGACCGTGAGCGTATCGCGCAGCCGCTCGCGCTCGCGGCGGGCTTCCACGAATAGGGCACCCGCCACCGCCGCGGCGGTGGCACCGCCGAGCAGCAACGGCCGCAGCGGATCGAACAGCAGTGACGCCAGGGTAAAGGCCAGCCAGCCTGATGCCGGGATCGTAGCCGCAAGCACCGCCGGAATCAGGAGCAGCCTCCGGCGGCGGCGCGCAACCAGCAGGATCGACAGCGCGAGCAGCAGGCCGGCAGCCCACTCCGCCGGTGCCATCCAGCGCGGCCGCTCCAGCCACCCACCCCGCAGGATCGCATCGATCGCCTGCGCCTGCACCAGCGGCCCATAGGCTTCGGCGGCCAGCGGCGTGGACACGATGTCCACGGTTCCTTCGGCCGCGAGGCCGACCACGACGATCTCTCCCGCAAAGGCATCGGCCGGAAAATCCTGCCGCAGCACATCCGCAGCCGAACTTATTCGACCCGTTGGGACGTTGCCGAAATGGAGCAGCATCCTGCCTTGGGCATCGACCGGTACATTCTGCTTGCCAAGCGTCAGCGACGCTGGCCCGGCCGTGACCACGTCCTCGCCGAGCCCGATCCGGGCCAGCTCGAGCGAGAGGCTGGGCATCGGCCGACCACCAAGGCGCATCAGCATCGGCAGTTGCCGCACCACGCCGTCGCTGTCGGGCTGGCCGTTCAGCAGGCCATGGCCGAGCGCAGCCTGCTCCAGTTCGGGAATATTTGCGATCGCCCGTGGCGCCTCGGCCAGCGCGGGCGGCAGCTTGCCGGTAATGGAGGCGTCGACGATCAACTGCGCAGGATCGCTCCCGCCGGACTGCACGCCGGCGCGTGCCAGCGCGACCGGCGCACGTCCGATCACCTGCCCCCAAAGCCGGTCCATCGGCGGCAACGCGTGGACTTCCGCCGCGGCGGATGGGCTTAGCTCCGGATAGAGCGCCGCGAAGATATCGGGGCGGACGCGATCGGGCTCGGGGAACAGCATGTCGAAGCCGATCGCCTTGGGACGTCGCGCCGCGATCTCCTCGGTAAGCCGCGCCATATGATAGCGCGGCCAAGGCCAGGGACCGACGGCGGCGATGCTGTCGGCGTCGATCAGCACGACGTGAACCTTGGTGCCGCTCAGGTCGCGCGGCGCGAGGCGTTGCCAAAGGTCGAACAGCGGCCGCCGCATCGCCTCGCCCGCCCAGGCGCTGACGACCGCCGCCAGCACCAGCCCGGCCATCCCCGCCAGCCAGATCCGGCGGCCGGAGCTAGAGCTCCAGTTCGAGGCCGTCATAGGCGCACAGCACTTCGAGCGGCTGCTCGCGCCGGGTCAGTTCCTCGTAGCGGATGCTCTCCCGATGCATCCGCTGGATGTCGTCATCGCTGTAGATCGGCTCATGGTGGAACAGCGCCAGCCGCTTCGCGCCAGCCTCGTGGCACAGGTCGATCGCGACGATGTTCGAGCTATGGCCCCAATCCTCCTTCATCGAGACCGCATCGGCGAGCGAGTACATCGTGTCGCAGATGACAAGGTCGGCGGCGCGAAAGAAATGGGCAACATCCGCCTCGCCCTCCATGCTCTCGATCTTGTGTTCGCTGTCCGTCGAGAAGATCGCGCTTTTGCCGTCATCGTCGGCGAAGCGATAGCCGTAGCTCTTGTGCGAGTGATGCTGCTCCATCACCTCCACGTCGACACCGCCGATCCTGTACGTCTCGCCCGCCCTGAGCGTCACGAACTCAATCTTCGCGCGCAGCCAGTCGAAGGCGACCGGGAAGCTGATCTCCTCCTGCTGCCGGCGCAGCGCCTGCTCGGCATCCTCATGGCCAGAATGGACGATGATCCGCGCATTGGGATCGAACGCCGGCCCGAAGAAGGGGAAGCCGCAGATATGATCCCAATGGAGATGCGACATGAAGAAATTATAGACGCGCTCATGCCCGGCAGCGCAGCGGCCGAAGGCGCTGATGCCGAACTCGCGCACGCCAGATCCCATGTCGCAGACGATGAACGAGCCGTCGCCGGCCTCAATCTCGATGCAGGTGGTGGCGCCGCCATAGGTTGCGCCCGTGGCGAAATCGAGTTCCGTGTCGACGAAGACGCCCGCATCGCTCTCATCGACGAACGTCCGCCCCCCGGCGGCGACCAGCGCGCGCGCGATCTTGGTCCTGATCGCGCTGGCAGGCTGCGCGACGGCGATCGACCCCCGCGTTCCCCAGAACTTCACGCGCATCGACGTCTCTCCCCGCAGCCGACCATCACGCCGACACGGCGGCGGCGACCGTATCGGTCACGCCGAACAGTTTGTCGTAGCGGCTGATCGCAAGAATTTCGCGGACGATGTCGTTCGGCGCGGCGAGCAGGATCTTGACCCCGGCGCCATCGGCCTTCCGCTTGGCCAAGGTCAGCGCGCGCAGGCCGCGCGACGACATGTAGCTGATACCACTGCAGTCGATCACCAGTCTGGCTGAAGCCGCCGCCGCACGCTCAACCGCTGCTTCGAGGCCGGCGCCGAAAGCTGCGGCGGTGCTTTCGTCGACCTTGCCAGCGGGCGCCGCCACGACTGATCCGGCGCGGACCTCTTCCGACCAATCCATAAGCAGCGCTCCCCTCTCGGATCATGCTAGCCACTATTTGCGCCGCAGGGAAGTTAGCCGATCAAGGCTCGATCCGGTCAAGCCAGTCCGCGATCATCTTCCGCCCGGCCGCAACAGCAGCGGGGCCCAAACGATCATGCTGCGCGCGCAATTCGGCCGCGGTGAGCCCTGCTTCGGCAATATAGGACTCGCCTTCCAGCCACGCCTCGAAGCGAGGGTCCTCGCCCATCTCGGGATGGCACTGGAGCGCGAGCAGATTGTTGCCGCGACGAAAAGCCTGATGCGAATATCGGTCGGTGGACGCGAGCAGCTCGACGCCTGGCGGGAGATCGAAAGTATCGCCATGCCAGTGCAGCACCGGCACATCCTCGATATGGCGGAGCGACGAGCCGAGCCCCGCCGGGCTGATCTTCACCGGTGCGAAGCCGACTTCCTTTACCGGACCGGGATAGACCCTCGATCCCATGGCGGCCGCGATCATCTGGCTACCCAGGCAGACGCCCAGCGTCGGCCTGTCGAGCATGATTCGCCGCGCCAGCCGCGCGATCTCGCAGGCGATCCAGGGATGCTGCGCTGTCTCATAGACGCCCATGGGGCCGCCCATCATCACGACAAGATCGGGCTCGTCGAAATCGATATGGGGGAAAGCGGGGTCGGTGACGTCGACCCGGTCGATAACGAACCCAGCCTCCTCGACGGGCGCGCGGAAGCCGGCAATGCCTTCATAAGGGGTGTGGCGGATGACGAGTGCGGTCTTCATGGCAGCGAGGTTAGCGCGGCGGAACAGGATTCCAACGGCAAGGCTTCTTGGCCGGCCGAAAGGATAACTCTATCGCCTCGGTAGATTAACCTTCCTGTAGTCGTAGCCGTGAGAGTTCTGAACCGCCCGCCCTTCGCCGCCGATGTCGGACAAATCCTCGTCACATTTTTTGGTATCGTGATGTACCGACGCCTGCACATTACTTCCCGATGATGTTTAGAATGCTCGCCTGCTTATCGGCCCGCATGGCAGCTCATGCGTCATAGACCACCATTTCCAGTTCACCCCTCACTTTCGATTATTTCGAGCAGCCCGACGACGATGCAGCGCTGGTCATCATCTGGCGCGCTCGTCAGGTTGACTTCTCTATCCTCTACGATGATATCTTTGACGCTCCATATCCCGTCACAATCTGAAGAAAACTCGATTGCATATGTACCGGGAGGCAGATTTTTTATCTTAAAACGACCATTTGATTTGGTTTTGGTTCGATACGAATTGCCGTTGCCGTCACTGTTGTTTTTGAGGCGGCTATTTCAACAGTGCCGACGATAGAACCATTGACGCGCTTTTCGTGCGCGAGTGCTCGTGGGCTTATCAGCAGGCCAGCCGAAGCACCGGCAATGGCTATCATTCAGCGAATACTGCCATCGCGTTCCGGCTTGGTGGCAACCACGCCGAACGCATCCACGCTGGCGCGAACGCAGCTATCCGGCTCGTCCTGCAATAACTTCTGGACCTCGGTAACATCATATTGGGAAAGATCATGGATGATTTTGTCGCATGTGCGCAGATTCGATGACACCCAGTCGGTATCATATTGTCCCATTTTTCATGGCACGGGTTCGGAAAGGTTACGCGTAGGTCAGGCATTTTCGAGCTCCTGAATCGTCAGATCTCACCTGCCCTGGCTCATGGACCCGTCCTGAACTGGACTTGCCGTTATTCAGTTGATTGGATTATAATCAATTGGCAGCTTCTTTTAGTTTCCAGCCTCGGCGAGAAGCTGCGGTCAAAATTTCGTCTGGTTGATATAATTCAGTCGTCAACTCGACACAGGCATAGGGCCGTCCAGCGATATTCCCGGTATCGACACTGCTGATCGGCCAATCGCTTTCGGCTAGGGAGGCCAATGTCCAGCAGGCCCATGGACCTTCCTTATATCCCCCTTTCCATCGCGATTGGAAAATTCGGACGGCAGGGGGGACGGCACTTCGAGCAACTCGCGAAATTACTAAATCGGAATCTCCAAACCAGAGATCGAGGACATCCTGAGCCTCTGAAAGCCAAGGCTTCTCTTCGAGGTTTTCAGACAGTTCCTTTCCGTTTGGCGACAATTTGACGCCCTGGAAATCATTAAGGTCCAGCATCGCTCGCCGGTCCCCCCGGTGAGCCGCAAGGAACATCCGGTAAATATATTCCAGTGCATTAGCCTCCAAAGACCCGCCCTTCTTAGCGGGCACGATATCCCCATATTGACGCCACGCACGTCTGCCGGTCATGCGTATAAGACCAACGGGGTCATCGGCCAGAATCGCAGCAGGCTCTATGATCGTGCCACCATTGTGATGGCACCAGTTCAGTTCCATGAAAAATCCAACATAGGGTTCTCCCGTCTCCGGATCACGACCGCATTCGTGCAATCGGCCAATGAGCGTTATCCGGTGCGGAGCGGCAGCAGTCCACGGCCATCCCTTTTCCGCTCCATCGATGGCTGCCGGAAACACCCCGATCCCAATACGCGCCGCCCGCCGGGCCTGGGGATCATGATTGCCCCACACCTTGGTAGCGCGGTAGATGTCGCCCACGCCGCCATACACCGTCCAGAAATCGACGATTCCGGTAATCCGTACACACCTGCCCTCGCGCCGCTTCCCGCCCCGCGAGGCCTCGGCGATGGATGTTGGCCGTGCGTTGGCGGCGGTGCAGGGCGCATCTAGATGCTGCTTCTCGGCGTAAGCGGTTGCCGGCATCAAGCAAAGGAACATCGGGAGCAGGAGGATCACCCACCTCATTTCGGCCTCCGCTGATACCGGGTTTGAGCCTTATCAAGATGATCTTGGAGCAATCCTAGCTGTCTCCGATCTACACCATCCGCTCCTACCGGATACATGAATTTAAGCCGCCCATTTTCAATGAAATGCCAGCCTACCTGCCCCTTATAAACCGTTGCTTGAGGCATAGGCGTTTCGATGGCCAACGAGACGGAATCGCCATAGGGCAGATCCTCATCTGGATTAACCTCGTCGACCATGCCATCGCTGCGATATGGCCCGGAGTCTATATGACCGTGAGTGATGGCCAACGTTCCTCTTGGCCAGTACATCTTGTTACCGAAATTCAACGTATCCGCCGTGGCAGTCGAGCCCGTTTTCGCATTCACAGCCGGAACGGAAAAATAGGAGTCCTGAACGGGGACGTCCAAAAATGGCTCGTCCTCGCCGGACTTCGTCCGACCGAGTCTGAGCCGATCCGACCAAGGCAGTTCCGATGGCTTCCTCACCAGATAGGCGCCCCGCTCTTTCCGACCGGAAGGCACGGCGACCTGACCTTTGTTCACCATTGCGGTGCATAGCGATCATAGTTCGGATCTTTGGTCGATCGACTCACCTTATCTCGCAAGAACATAAAGTGAACGAATAAGATCCTACATTGCAATCCCTTTCTGAGCCCATGGCGGTAGTTGATCCGAAACGGAGCAGTCGCAGCAGCGTAAAACCGTGTCGCCACGTTTCGACGAAACGGGCTTGTCCATCGGTTATGATTCTTGCCTTCGTGGGAAGCGGATCGTAGATTGGCGGCTCAATCCCCCGTCAAAATCCGGTCGACCAGCTGCTTCACCGTCGGCACGAACCCGTTCGAATAAAAGGGGTCCTGCTTGAATTTATAGGCGGCGTGGCCAGCGAACATCAGGTTCTCGTCGATCGGGCCGCCGTGAGCGATATCCTGCAGGGTCTTCTGGATACAGAAGCTGCGCGGATCGGCGAGCCGACCGGTCGAGTTGCCCTCGGTATCGGCCCAGGCTGAGAAGCCGCACTGGCTGAGGCAGCCCATGCAATCGGCCTGATCCTTGCGGATCGTCTTCATTTCCTCGGGGGTGACGAACACCAGGGTATTGTCCGGTGTCTTAAGCGCGCTGGTATAGCCGAGGCCATACCATTCGCGGGCCCGTCCGAGATCGCCCAGCGTTACCCAGAAGCTCTTGCCCTTGACGCCGACATCGAGCTGGAACTGATGATCGCCGGCCGCTTCCATCGAAAAGGCGATCTGTCGCTCGGAGCGCGCTTCCAGATTGCGCAGGAAGGGGTTGCGCACGGCCGACGAGTAGAAGCCAGTCGGCGAGAAGCGATGCAGCAGCACATCGCCCGGCTGAATCCTGGTCAGGTGATCCTTCCACCCCTGCGGGATCGGGCTTTCCTGGGTAAGCAGGGGACGCGTGCCGAACTGAAACGCGATCTGGCCGAGCTCAGGATTGTCGATCCACTCGTTCCAGTCGCGCAGATACCAGACGCCGCCGGCCATGATGATCGGCACATCGTCGGAAATGCCACCGCTGCGCATCGTCTCGCGCAGTGCCTTGACGCGCGGATAGGGATCCTGCGGCACCTTGGGGTCTTCGGCGTTGGACAGGCCGTTGTGGCCGCCCGCCAGCCAGGGATCCTCATATACGACGCCGGCCAACCATTCGGCAGCCTTGGAATAGGCACGCTTCCACAGCGCGCTGAAGGCCCGGCCCGACGATACGATCGGCAGATAATTGACGCCATAGGACGCCGCGATCTCGCTGAGCTTGTACGGCATGCCTGCGCCGCAGGTGACGCCGGCCACCATGCCGCGGGTTCTTTCCAACACGCCGTGCAGGATGCGCTGGGCGCCGCCCATTTCCCACAACACGTTGATGTTGATCGCGCCTTTGCCGCCGGCAATCTCGAAGGCACGACGGACCTGCTCTACCGCGCCGTCGATGGCATAGGCGATCAATTCCTCGTGGCGCTCGCGCCGGGTCAGCGCCTTGTAGACCTGGGGAATGATCTTGCCTTCGGGATCATAGCTGTCGGCATTGACCGCAGACACGGTGCCGATGCCGCCCGCCGCAGCCCAGGCACCGGAACTCGCATGGTTGGTCGCCGAAACACCCTTGCCGCCCTCGATCAGGGGCCAGACTTCGCGCCCACCATAAAGGATCGGCCGCAGACCTTTGAACAACGAGACCTCCAATACCGCGCAACCTTAGCTTCGGAATCCGCGCCCTATAGAGCCAAGGATCATTAAATGCGCGAAAAATCGCCGGGTGGGAAACGATAGGGGCGCTGTTACCGTCTCACGCGATCCGCCATCGCTGCCCAATATAGATCATAATAGCTCGACAGCATCGCGTCTTCCGAAAAATCCCGGAGCGCGACAGCACGATTCGCGGCTCCGATCGAGCGGCGCAGCGCAGGGTCCGACGCCAGCCTTCGCAGCGCAGCCGCCATTCCGGCCTCCTCGCATGCCGGCAGGATGAAGGGACGATTCTCGGGCGCGACCATCGCGGCGATGTCACCCACGTCGGTCATCACGCCGGGCAGTCCACAGGCCATCGCCTCCACCAGCGAGATGGGGAACTGCTCGCTGTCCGACGACAGCGCGAAGATGTCGAAGGCCGCCATCATGCGCACCGGATCGCGCACGAAGCCGGGCAGAATGACCCGCCCCGCCACACCCAGCCGCTCGGCCTCGGCGATGATCGTGCTGCGGTCGGGTCCTTCCCCGAGGATCACCAGCCGGGCGTCGACAGGCGCGCCTTCAGCGAACACCCTGACCAGACGGGAGAGATTCTTGACCGGCCGCAAGCCGGCAACCGTGCCGATGATAAGTCCGCCGCCCGGTTCGACGCCGGGAATCGGCAGAGGCCGCGCCATCCCGGACAAATCGGGAAGCCGGATGCCGTTGGGAATGCGCTGGACCCGACTCGAGGGTTGCTTCCAGACGTCCCGCGCGATCGCCTCGAGCCGTTGCGACGGCACCACCAGCCGTTCGGCTGCCGGCAGCGTCAACCGGCGGAACCAGACCCGCGCCGGCTTCTGCCGGTCCGCCTCATCCTCGTTGAAGCCATCCTCATGATGGATCAACGGCGGCAAACGGCGCACGGCGCCGAACAGTCGGCGCGCGCCGACCACGTCCATGCCGCCCCAATTATAGCTCAGCACGAGATCGAACCCACCCATATAGTCGGCAAGGCCGGCATAGCGGGCAAGACCAGGCTTGCCATGCAGCGGCGGTGCGTCCGTTCCGGGGAACGAAACCTTGATTCCAGGATCGATCGCTTCACGCGCGCCCAGCGCATCGGGCACCGCGCTCAGCACCACATGCTCCGCCTCCGCTCCGAAGCCGTTCATCAGCCGCACCGCGCGCGCCTCCTTGCCACCGAGCATGAAGGTCGAATGGCAGTGGAGAATCCTGGCTACGCGGGACATCCCGGTCAGCCGGCCTTGGCGATGCGGGCGAGCAGCCGGTCGATCGCCGCTTCGCTGGCCGGCTCGAACAGGGTGGGCGCATGCCCGATGCGCGGAAGATCGACACGCTCCATGAGCGGCAGCGCCTGCACCATGCTATCCGCGGTTTCGGCAGATAGCATATCCGAAATGCCGCCCCGGACGAGCAGGCTGGGAATCGGCTTCATGGCATCCAGCAACGGCCAAAGATCGCCGCCCGCCTCGTTGCCCGGCACACGGAACGGTTCGGCGATGCCGCCATCATAATCCATCACGATCCGCCCGGCGGCGGTCAGGTGGCAAAGACGCTTGGCCATGTCGAGCCACTGTTCCAGCGTATAATCCGGATAGGCGACGCCATGCGCCTCGCTCAAGGCGCGCGCCGCGTGAAGCCAGGTGGGATAGCTGCCGGACTTGCCGACATAAGCGCGAATTCGAGCAAGCCCGGCTGGATTGATCTCGGGACCGATGTCGTTGAGCAGCACGCCGGCCACCTTGCCCGGATGGGTCGCGGTGATCAGCATCGACATGATCCCGCCCAGCGACGTTCCGAACAGGATGAAGCGATCGAGCCCGCGCTGCCCGATCAGCGCGGACAGGTCCTCGAGATAGGTGGCGGGGACATAGCTCATCGGATCCTTGGCAGGCGCGCTCTCGCCGCGCCCCCTCAGCTCGACGACGATGATCCGGCGCTTGCCCGCCAGGCGATCCGCGACCTTCTCGAAATCCCGGGCGTTGCGGGTCAGGCCGGGAATGCAGAGGATCGGCAACTGCCGTGATCGCGGAGATGCGGAATAATCCCTGTAGTGGAGGCGCAGGCCATCCTTCGACCACCAATAACCGTCTTCCCATTCCGCCATGCGCTCTACCTCAGGGATCCCCACCCCCGTATCGCCGGATGATCATCACCCCGCAAGCGCCGGCTCCACAACGCCGTGGCGATGGCTGGCTCTTTTCACGGGAACGCCGACTAAGAAGGCCACACAATACTAGCCAATGTTTCAAATAAAACCGTTACTTTCCAAGAGATATATACAACAGATACGCCATATCTTCCGATATCCTCGGTCAACCAATGCGATGAACGCCACATTAACGGTCACACGAGAACACATGTTCACGTATATACTGAGATGTCTGGCCATGGATATTTCTCGACTCGTCGCAAGACTGCAGCGATTCGTCGGAATGGGAGAACCTTTCTCCGCCGACCGTGTTCATTCCGGCATGAGACATCAGCCCAACCCGCTCCGCCCCGGCCTGACCGCGATCGCCGCCGTCTTGGCTTTGTCCTCAACCCCAGGGTTCGCTCAGAACGCCGACGCAGCGCCGGAAGCGGCCGCGCCGATGGTCGTGGCGCCGCCGCCGGTAGTCACGCCCCCATCGACGGCGACCTCGCAGAGTGTGGCGCCCGCGACGCCGCCGGCCGCGCCGTCAGCGGCGGCTACGGGTACAACGGCGCCGGCACCGCTGGTATTCGACGAGGAACCCGCTCCCGCCCCGGTCGCGCGGACCCATAAGGTCTCGGCCCAGGCTGTGGCCGCTGCGGTCAAGCCTGCGCCGGCACCGCGCGTGGAGGCCACCCCCGCGCCGACGCCCGCTCCTGTCGTAGCAAGCAGCTCGGCCGGCGAGCCGCCCGCCCCTGCTCCAGCTGTCGCCGCCCAGGTTCCGGTCGACGCGCAGAAGTCGGTAACGCAGACCGATAGCAGCGGCGAAATCCTCCCGATTGCCGGCGCGGGACTGGCCATCCTCGCCCTTGCCGGCGGCGCGCTCGCGCTCGGCCGTCGCCGCCGCGATGTCGATGCGGAACAACCGGCGCTCGCTGCCCGCACGGAGATGGCTGCGCGCGAGCAGGGCTATGCGGTGCCAGCAGCCGCTTCGGCAACGCCGGTCATGGCACGCCACAGCGAGACGGACAGCTTCATCGCCGATGCGCCGGTTACGGCTGTTCCCGCCGGGTTTGATCTGTCTCGGTTCGGCCGCCATACGCGCGCTGCCTATCAAGGCCCGACGGCGAACAATCCCTCGCACTCGCTGAAACGCCGCCTCAAGCGGGCCAACTTCTTCGACCAGCGCGAGCGTCAAGGCCTTACCGCCACGGCTACCATGCCGGGCGCATCACCGGCTCCGATCAGGGAGATGGCGCGAGTTGCCCAAGGGGCCGATCATCTTACGGTGCGCGCACCAGCCCGGCCACGGCCCGCCTTTCGGCCCGCCTATCAGAGCTGAGGCTGACATCACAGGCTAGCAGCGGGTGGGCGCCGTCTTCGCAGCTCGATTTCCGGATGGCGGGGATCGAGCTGCGGGGCGGCGCCCTTCTGTTCAACCGCAGCGTGATCCTGCCAAAGTGGAATGATCGTCTGTTGATCCGGTCGAGCAGATGGCTAGGCTGGCGACAGGGGGATCTTCATGCGGATAGTGACGGCTTGGCTGGTGACGCTGTTCTCCGTTGCACCCGTCTGGGCCAGCGACAAGGTGGAGACGGGTCCCGCACCGTCCTGGGTGAAAGCGGCAATCATCCCGGAACCCGATGCCAAGGCCGAAGGCAGCTTGCAGTTTCTGCTTCGCGATCAACAATATAAGCTCGAGCCGGGCCGACTGAGCAGCTACACGGAAGTCGCTTTCAAAATCCAGACGTCAGAAGGGCTCGCCGCCGGCAACATCACGCTCCCCTGGCGTCCAGACATAGATGCGCTCACGGTACACCACGTTGCGATCTGGCGCGGCGGCCAGCGTATCGACGTGCTCGCTTCCGGCCAGAGCTTCTCGGTCCTGCGCCGCGAAAATAATCTGGAGAGCGCCATGCTCGATGGCGTGTTGACGGCGAATATCCAGCCCGAGGGGCTTCAGGTCGGCGATATCCTCGACTTTGCGGTCACCCTGACCTCCAGCGACCCCAGCTTTGGACGGCATGTCGAACAGATCGGTGCCGGCTTGGCCAATGTTCCGGTCGGCCGACTGCACTTCAGCGCCGTCTGGCCGGCATCGGTTCCCGTGCGGTTCCGGCAGACGCCCGGCTTGCCTGCCATGAAGCCGAAACGCGAGGGAGACCTCGTCAAGCTCGAGGCGTCGGTCGATCGACCGGAGCCGTTCGTTCCCGCGAAGGGGGCACCATCCCGTTTCTCGACACGGGGGCTCGTCGAGCTGAGCGACTTCCGCGATTGGTCGGAACTCGCGGCTTTGTTCGCGCCCCTGTACGAAAAGGCGGCGAAGCTGCCGGCGGCCGGCCCATTGCAGGACGAGATATCCCGTATCCGCGCGGCATCCGCCGATGCTAAACTGCGCGCCGAAGCAACACTCATGCTGGTCGAAAGCCGCGTGCGATATGTGGCGCTGCTGATGGGCAGCGGCAACTTCGTGCCAGCCGATGCTACTACCACCTGGACTCGGCGGTTCGGCGACTGCAAGGCCAAGACCGCACTGCTGCTTGCAATCCTCAGGGAGCTCGACATCCAGGCCGAGCCGGTCATCGTCAACGCCTTCGCTGGCGACGGCCTCGACGAGCGACTGCCGATGATCAATCTCTTCAACCATGTCATCGTTCGTGCCACGATTGGCGGGAAGACCTATTGGCTCGATGGCACCCGCACCGGCGACACGCGGCTCGACCAACTGAAGACGCCCGATTTCGGGTGGGGACTGCCGCTGGTCCGCGGCGCAACGCTTGTACGGATGCTGCCGCCACCGGCCGAGGCGCCGACGATATCGACGAGCCTGCGCATCGATGCGCGGAGTGGCATCAGCAGACCAGCGCCCGCGCACGCGGAGCGCGTCCTGTACGACGACGAAGCCTATGCGATGAGCATCGGAATCGCCAATCTGACAGCCGATGCGCGCGACCGGTGGCTGCGGGACTATTGGAAAAGCCGCTACGACTTCATCGACATCAAGTCGGTCACCGCAAGCTACGATCCTGAACGGCGCGAGCAGCGACTCGTCATGGACGGCGAAGCTCGCATGGAATGGCGGGGCGGCACCTACTGGACCATCGACAGCGACATAGGCTTCAAGGCGGACTTCGATCGGGATGTAAAGCAGGATCGTACCGCACCCTTCACGGTCGGGTATCCCGCTTTCAGCCGGACTACAGAAACCTATTTGCTGCCGCCAGGCATCAAGGCGGACGACGCAGAAGTTGCCCAGACGATCGCCGGGGTGGAGTACAAGCGGCACGCCACGACGACCGGTACCACTCTGACGATCGAAACGAGCGAGCGGAGCGTCATGCCGGAGTTTCCGGCAAATGAGGCACCGGCAGCGCAAATTGCCCTGCGCGCGCTCGCCAAGCAGCACGTGGCACTTCGCATCGGGCCGCAATTTCGCCAGACCAAGGAGGAGATCGCCGAGCAACTCGCCAAGCCCGCCAAGACAGCAGCCGAATTCGTGGCGCGTGGATCGATCCTGCTGGACAAGGGTGATTTGGACGGCGCCTTTGCCGAATATGACAAGGCTGTAGTCGCCGATCCCAAGGATGCGCAAGCGCTGGCCGGCAGAGGCTTGGCCCAGGTGTGGCGCGGCAACTATGCAGCGGCTGCCAAGGATTTCGACGCGGCTACGGCGATCCAGCCAGACAATATAGTCGTCCAGCGCGGTCGCGGTCTGGCCGCCCAGAATCAGGGGCAGTATGATGATGCGATAGCCGCCTTCTCACTCGCACTCGCTCGCGAGCCTGGAGACATCTTCACTCTCGGCCACAGGGCTCAGAGCTATCGCGCGCTGAAACGAGATGAGGCTGCGCTGCGCGACAGTGCCATGGCGCTGAAGGCAGCGCCGGACTGGATTGACATGTACTTGCTGCGCGCGACGATCTTCAGGAACATGGGACAAATCGGCAATGGCAAGGCCGAGGCGCTTGCGCTGGTGGAGGCCAATCCTAACAAGGGATATGCGCATGTCGCTGCCGCGCGCATCTATCATGCACTCGGCTCAGCCACGGAGGCGGCCAGCGAGTTCGAACGAGCGCTAGCCATCAAACCCGAAGCCTATATCTACTATAACCGCAGCCAGACCCGGCAGTGGGATGATGTGGCGGGCCGGCTTGCCGATCTGAACGCCGCGTTGCGCATCGACCCCAAGGACGTCACGTCGCTAAGCGAAAAGGCCGCCCTGCAGCGCCGCAGTGGGCACCTCTCCGACGCAATCGCCACCTTATCGTCCGCGCTCGCTTTGCAGCCGCGGGACGTCTACCTGCTGGTCCAACGCGGTGCATCCTATGAACTGGCGGGCCGTAGAACTGAAGCCAGCAAGGACTATGCTGCCGCACGGGCCGTGCAGCCGGACGCAACGGCGCTCAACGCTCTCTGCTGGATAAAGGCGACACTTGGCGTTCAGCTCCAGACTGCGCTTGCCGAATGCGATGAAGCCATCGCAAAACGGCCCGACAGCAGCGCGATCATGGATAGCCGCGCCTTCGTACTCCTCAAGCTAGGCAGGATCGACGAGGCGATCGAAGCCTATGATCGCGTGATCGCGAAGTCGCCCTATCTCGCCCAATCGCTATTCGGGCGGGCGATCGCCTGGGCGCGAAAGGGCGACAAGGCGAAAGCCGAGGCCGACCAGACTGCCGCGTCCCGCGCCGATCCCGACGTTGCGAACGAATTCCGCGACTATGGAATGACGTTGTAGGCGACGAGGCGCAGTTGACGCGCTACTCGGTCAGGTCTTCCCACATGCCTTTCAGGCGCGCGAAAAAGCCGCTCGACTGCGGGCTCTCCTCGCCTGTCTCGGTCGCACGGAACTCCTCGAGCAATTCCTTCTGCCGCGCGGTCAAACGGGTCGGGGTCTCGACATCGATCTGGATGACGAGGTCGCCATGACCACGGCCATTGAGCACCGGCATGCCGGCGCCGCGCTGGCGGATCTGCTTGCCCGACTGAATGCCGGCAGGGATGCGGATTTCGTGGCGTACCCTGTCGAGGCCGGGCACCTCGATCATGCCGCCCAGCGCCGCCGTGGTGAAGCTGATCGGCGCACGCGCGAACAGCGTGGTGCCGTCGCGTTCGAACAGGGCATGATCGGCCAGGTGCAGGAAGATGTAGAGATCGCCTGGCGGGCCGCCCCGCGCGCCAGCCTCGCCTTCGCCGGTGAGGCGAATGCGGGTTCCCTCGTCTACACCCGGCGGAATCCGCACGTCGAGCGTCTTGGTCTTCTCGACCCGCCCCTCGCCGCGGCACGCATCGCAGGGATCGGAAATGACTTCGCCAGCGCCGTGGCACGCCGGACAGGCCCGCTCGACCACGAAGAAGCCCTGTTGCGCGCGCACCTTGCCATGCCCGCCGCAGGTCTTGCAGGTCTGCGCGCCGGTCCCTGGCTTGGCGCCAGAACCGTCGCACTTCTCGCATTGTGCCGCGACATCGACCGTGACAGAGGCCTGCTTGCCGGCATAGGCGTCTTCGAGCGTAATCTCGAGATCGTAGCGCAGATCGGCGCCACGCCGGACGCTCGAGCGGCCCCCGCCGCCGCGTCCGCCACCCATGAACTCACCGAAGATGTTGTCGAAGATGTCGGAAAAGCCTTCGAAGCCTCCGCCGCGCTGACCGCCTCCATTCTCGAATGCCGCCTTGCCGAACCGGTCATAGGCGGCGCGCTTCTGCGGATCCTTCAGGCAGTCATAGGCTTCGCTGATCGCCTTGAACTTGGCCTCGGCCTCGGCCGAGCCCGGATTGCGATCGGGATGATATTGCATGGCCAGCCGGCGGTAGGCCGACTTGAGCACCTTGTCGTCGGCAGTGCGCTCGCACTCCAGCAGCTCATAATAGTCGATGTCAGTAGCCATCACGCCCCCGCACGATGCTAACCGGCCCCGTCGCGCGCAGCAACGGGGCCGGGTGGTGCATCACGCCCTACCTGCCTTACTTCTTGTCGTCGACTTCCGAGAATTCGGCATCAACGACATCGTCATCCTTCGGCGCCTCATCGGGCGAAGGCGAGGCGGCAGCGGCCTGCTCGCGCTCGTAGATCGCCTGACCAAGCTTCATCGCGACCTGCGCTAGTGCCTGGGCCTTCTCGGTCATGGCACCCGGCTCGCCGGCTTCGACCGCCGTCTTGGCTTCGGCGATCGCGGCCTCGATCTCGGACTTGAGGCTCGCATCGACCTTGTCGCCATGCTCCTGCAGCTGGCGCTCCGTGGAATGGATCAGGCTCTCGGCGTTGTTCTTCGCCTCGGCCGCCTCGCGACGCTTCTTGTCCTCCTCGGCGAACTGCTCGGCGTCGCGGACCATCTGATCGATATCGGCATCGGTCAGACCGCCCGACGCCTGGATCTTGATCTGCTGCTCCTTGCCGGTGCCCTTGTCCTTGGCATGGACGTTGACGATACCGTTGGCGTCGATGTCGAAGGTAACCTCGATCTGCGGCACGCCGCGCGGCGCCGGCGGAATTCCGATCAGGTCGAACTGGCCGAGCATCTTGTTGTCGGCGGCCATTTCACGCTCGCCCTGGAAGACGCGGATCGTGACGGCGTTCTGGTTATCGTCGGCCGTCGAATAGGTCTGCGACTTCTTGGTCGGGATCGTCGTGTTGCGATCGATCATCCGGGTGAACACGCCACCCAGCGTCTCGATGCCCAGCGACAGCGGGGTCACGTCGAGCAGCAGCACGTCCTTGACGTCGCCCTGCAGCACGCCGGCCTGGATCGCGGCACCCATCGCGACAACCTCATCGGGGTTGACGCCAGTGTGCGGCTCCTTGCCGAAGAAGCTCTTCACGATCTCGCGAACCCGCGGCATGCGGGTCATGCCGCCGACGAGGACAACCTCGTCGATGTCGCCGGCCTTCATGCCGGCATCGGCGAGCGCCTTCTTCACCGGATCGATCGAGCGCTGGATCAGCGGCTCGACCAGCCGCTCCAGATCGGAGCGCGTGATCGACTTCACCAGGTGCTTCGGACCGGTCGCATCGGCCGTGATGAACGGCAGATTGACCTCTGTCGTCTGCGCCGAGGAGAGCTCGATCTTCGCCTTCTCGGCAGCTTCCTTGAGCCGCTGCAGGGCGAGGCGATCCTTGGTCAGGTCGATGCCCTCGGCCTTCTGGAAGTCCGCCGCCAGGAACTCGACGAGCTTGGCGTCGAAATCCTCACCACCGAGGAAGGTGTCGCCGTTGGTCGACTTGACCTCGAACACGCCGTCGCCGATCTCGAGGATCGAGATGTCGAAGGTGCCGCCGCCGAGATCGTAGACCGCGATCGTCTTGCCGTCATTCTTCTCGAGACCATAGGACAGCGCAGCCGCCGTCGGCTCGTTGATGATGCGCAGCACTTCGAGGCCCGCGATCTTGCCGGCATCCTTGGTCGCCTGGCGCTGGGCGTCGTTGAAATAGGCTGGAACCGTGATGACCGCCTGCGTCACCGTCTCGCCGAGATAGCTCTCAGCGGTTTCCTTCATCTTCTGCAGCGTGAACGCCGAAATCTGCGACGGCGAATAATCTTCGCCACCCGCCTTCACCCACGCGTCGCCATTCGGCCCCTTGACGATATGATAGGGCACCAGCTCGGTGTCCTTCTTCGTGATCGGGTCGTCGAAGCGGCGGCCGATCAGGCGCTTCACGGCAAAGATCGTGTTGTCGGGATTTGTGACCGCCTGGCGCTTAGCCGGCTGGCCGATGAGCCGCTCGCCGTCCTTGGCGAACGCGACGATCGAAGGCGTCGTGCGCGCGCCTTCCGCATTTTCGATCACCTTGGGCTTGCCGCCTTCCATCACTGCGACGCAGCTGTTGGTGGTGCCCAGATCGATACCGATTACCTTAGCCATTCCAGTCCTTTCAAACCCCCAAGAGGCGATCCCGTCCATGCCCCCAGATGACGAGGCGAGCATGTGGCCGATCGCGTTGAACGGGGGCGATATAGGTGGGGATTCGATTGCTGCAAGACGCAACTGGCCCTAATTGCCCTGCAGTTCGTCACGGAGTCATCGATGCGTCGCTTCCTTGCCACTATCATCACTCTCGCTGCCCTTGCCGCCTGCCATCCGAAAGGTGGCGAAAAGCCGGTGGTGAAAGACGCCTGGATTCGCCTGGCAGCGGTGCAGGGCCGGCCTGCCGCCGGCTATTTCACGCTTTTGGGCGCGCGCGCAGACGATCGGCTGCTGAGGATCGACAGCGCCGTCGTCGACAGGATAGAGTTGCATGAGAGTGGCATGAACGGGGGCATGACGACGATGCGGCCAATGACGGACGTGCCTTTGCCCGCGGGTGCGACCGTCGAATTCGCGCCGAACGGCAGTCATGCGATGCTCTTCGGGGTGGACCCCCGGATAACGCCCGGCACGGCGATCCCGATGCTGTTCACCTTTAAGAGCGGCGCCAGGATCGAGGTCGAGGCCAAGACGGTCCCGGCCGGCGGCGAGAGTGGCGACATGGCCGGCATGCAGCATTGATGGCCGGGTCGCCGCAGCGCTTCTCGCCGGTCTTCCTGGTTGCCGCGCCACAGTCGGGCGCTGCGACGCTGCGGCACATGCTGACGCATCATCCCGATATCGCCTTCGCCCCCGCTTTCGACTTCCTCGGCGACGCGATCAGCCCGGACGGGCGCTTCCTGAAGCGTGATTCCTTCCTGCGAATGCTCGAGTATAACATGGCCTATAAGCGGCTGGGCCTGAGCATACCGCCCGCCACATCGTTCGTCGGCATCGCGCATTCGCTGCTCGACCAGGTCGCGGCGACGAAGCCGGGAGCCGCGGTCGTTGGCGTCACCCTTCATTCTCATTTCGACCGGATGCTGTGGCTATGGCCCGACGCGCGCTTCATCCACCTGGTCCGGGACGGCCGCGATGTCGCCTATGCCAATGTGGTCGAGCACAGGGCCGGCAATCTGTGGCATGGAATCGAGGACTGGGTGGAAGCCGAGATCCTTTGGGATCGCATGTCACACAAGCTTCCGCCGGAACGGCAGTTCACCGTCAAATATGAAGCCCTCGCCGGCGAGCCCGAATATGAACTGCGGCGCCTGTGCGACTATCTCGGCCTCCCGTTCCTCCCGGCGATGCTCGAACAAGCCGGCAAGCCGGCGCGCGAGGATCTCGGCCGGTGGCGCAAGTCGGATGTCCGCGAGCTCTCGTCGGCTGAGCACCGCGCCGCACGCTGGTTGCTCCAGAACGGCTATTTCCTCAGCGGAACGGTGCGGGCGCCGTCGATCTTGCGCCGCGCCGGGCTCAGCCTGACCAACAGCCTGGCCATAGCGAACCACCAGCGCAGGATGCTGGGCACCGGCAGTTGGCTGAAGGGCAGCTATGTCGCCAGGTTTGGCAGCAGAAAGGCGAAGGCGCGGCTGAAGCGCCGACAGGCCGAACTCCTGTCCCACGACCAGGATTGAATCCATCGACGCGACAGGAGAGGTTCGACGGACCTATTCCGGCGTCTTGGCCACGCCTACCAGCGCCGGCCGCAGCAGCCGGTCCTTGATCATATAGCCGGCCTGCATTTCCTGGATGACAGTGCCCGGCTCCGCTTCCGCGTGCGGCAGTTCGATCATCGCCTGATGTCGGTTGGGATCGAGCTTTGCGCCCACCGCTTCGATCTTGGTGATGCCGTTGCGCTGGAAGACGTTGTCGAGTTCCTTGACGGTCATCTCGATGCCGGTGAGCATCGGCTTGATGCGCTCGTCGTCGCGCAGTTCCGCCGGAATCGCCTGCAGCGCACGGCCGAGATTATCGGCCACCGACAGGACATCGCGGGCGAAGCCGGTAGCGGCATAGGCCGATGCATCGGCCTTTTCCTTCTCAAGGCGACGGCGGACATTCTGGGTTTCCGCCTGCGCGTAGAGCACCTCGTTGCGGAGTTTCTCAAGCTCGCTCTCCAGGCGCGCAAGCGGGTTATCGCTGTCGGGCTGCTCCTCGGCCAGTGAGGTTTCAACGTCGTTTTCGCCGATATTTTCTTCGCTCATGCCATCTTCCGGTTCGTTGCGCAGGCCACGCCCGCCTTCGTTCGCGGGCTGATATAGTCAAACGAAGCCAATCGACCAGAGGTACCGTGCAAATTGCATCGCCGTTCGGCATTCCCTAGGGGAGCAGCATGTCGATCCTCGACGCTCATCGTGAGGCCCTGAGCCTTCTGGCGCACCGCTCGCGCCGCCGCTCGCTGATCCCGCGGCGGGGGCATGACTTCGCGTCCAACGACTATCTCGGCCTCGCCAACGCGCCCGACCTGCGTCACGCGGTGGCCGAGGCGCTCGACCGTGGCGTCGCAATCGGCGCGGGTGGATCCCGGCTGCTGAGGGGCAACGATCCCGAGCACGAAGCGCTTGAAGCCGAAGCGGCGGCCTTCTTCGGGAGCGAGACGGCCTTGTTCTTCTCGACGGGCTTTGCGGCCAACAGTGCGATCTTCTCGACCCTGCCGGCGGGACGAGACCTGATCGTGCACGATGCGCTGATCCATGCGAGCGCGCATGAGGGGATGCGCCTCGGCCGCGCCACCGCGGTTCCGGCGGCGCACAACGACGTCGACGCCTATGCCGACGCGATCAGCGCCTGGCGGGCAGACGGCAACAAAGGCCGCGTCTGGATCGCCGTCGAAAGCCTGTACAGCATGGACGGCGACATCGCTCCGCTCGAGGCGCTAGCCGAACTGGCCGAACGCGAGCAGGCCTTCATGGTCATCGACGAAGCTCACGCCACCGGGGTGTTCGGCGACAACGGCCGCGGTCTTGCCGATGCGCTCGACGGCCGTGAATATGTCGTGACGCTCAGGACCTGCGGCAAGGCGCTTGGCTGCGAAGGGGCTCTGGTCTGCTTGCCGCGCGTACTGTCCGACACGCTCGTCAACAAGGCGCGCGGCTTCATCTTTTCGACGGCCCCGTCGCCGCTTTCAGCGGCAGCGGTGCGGGCGAGCCTGCAGTTGATCCGGACGCAACCCGAGCGGCGGGAACGGCTGGCGCGGCTGGTCGCTTTTGCCGGGACCCGTCTGCCCGGCCAAGGATCGCAGATCATCCCGGTCATCCTCGGCGAGGATGCGCGAACGATGACGGTCGCAGCCGCGCTGCAGGAACGCGGCTTCGATGTCCGCGGCATCCGTCCGCCCACCGTACCGGCCGGCACCGCCCGGCTGCGCGTCTCACTGACCCTCAATGTCGACGAGTCGATGGTCGCCGCCCTCGCCGATGCCATTGCCGAGTTGTCCGCATGACCCAGGCGATCGTCGTCACCGCCACCGACACCGATGTGGGCAAGACGGTCTTCGCCGCCGGGCTGACGCGTGCGATCGATGGCTGCTACTGGAAGCCGGTGCAGGCCGGCCTCGAAGGCGGCACCGACAGCGAAACGGTCCGCCGCCTGTCCGGCATGCCGGCGAGCCGCATTTTCCCCGAGGCCTATCGGCTGGTGACTCCCGCTTCTCCGCATCTTGCCGCGGCGATCGACAATGTCGTCATCGAACCTGCCATCCTCGAACCGCCAAGCTGCGACCGTCGGCTGGTAATCGAGGGCGCGGGCGGGCTGCTGGTCCCGCTGACCGGCGGGCTGCTGTTCGCCGATATCTTCGCGCGCTGGCGGTTCGAGACGGTGGTCGTCGCGCGCACCACGCTCGGCACGATCAACCACAGCCTGCTGACGATCGAGGCGCTGCGCGCGCGCGACATCCCGATCCTTGGCATCGCCTTCGTCGGCGACGCCAACGAGGAAAGCGAACGCACTATTGCCGCCATCGGCGGAATCAGGCGGCTCGGCCGCCTGCCGCGGCTCGACCCGCTTCATGCCGCCAGCCTTGCCCAGGCGTTCGCGGATGCCTTCGATCTCCAGGATTTCACGCCATGAGTTCGCCCGTCTGGCACCCCTTCACCCAGCATGGCCTGGGCGAAGACATCCCGCTGATCGATCGCGCCGAGGGTGCAGCGCTCTACGGCGCCGACGGACGCCGCTATGTCGATGCGATCTCCTCCTGGTGGGTGACGACGCACGGCCATTGCCACCCCCGGATAATGGCCGCGATCCGCGAGCAGGCCGGAAAGCTCGACCAGCTGATCTTCGCGGGCTGGACGCATGCGCCGGCCGAGACGCTGGCGCGTGGGCTGGTCGACATCACCCCAGCCCCGCTTCGGCATGCCTTCTTCTCCGACAGCGGCTCGACCAGCGTCGAGGTCGCGCTGAAGATGGCGCTCGGCACCTGGCTCAATCGCGGCGAGCCCCGTCACAAGATCGCGGTGATGGCGCACAGCTATCATGGCGATACCATCGGCACGATGTCGGTAGGCGAGCGCGGCGTGTATAACCGCGCCTATGCGCCGCTGCTGTTCGACGTCGCCAAGCTGCCTTTCCCCCGCGGCGACGGCGAGACGACCATCGCCGCGCTCGAAAACCTCTGCGCGCAGGACCCACCCGCGGCTCTGATCGTCGAACCGCTGATCCTGGGCGCAGGCGGCATGCTGATCTACCCGCCGCATGTCCTGAAGGCGCTGCGCGACGTCTGCGCCCGCGAAGGCGTGCTGTTCATCGCGGACGAAGTGATGACCGGCTGGGGCCGCACCGGCACGCTCTTCGCCTGTGATCAGGCGGGGATCTCACCCGACATCATGTGCCTGTCGAAAGGACTGACCGGCGGCGCCATACCCCTGGCCGTGACACTCGCCACGAAGGAGATATTCGACGCCCATCTGTCGGATGACCGGGCGCGGATGTTCTTCCACTCGTCGAGCTACACCGCCAACCCGATCGCCTGCGCCGCCGCCAACGCCAATCTCGCGATCTGGCGAGACGAGCCGGTGCGCCAGCAGGTGCTCGAACTGGGCGTGCGCCAGCAGCACCGTCTCGACCGGCTCGATCATCCGGCGATGGTCGGCAAGCGCCGACTCGGCACTATTGTCGCGATGGAGTTCGTCGACCCCTATGGCGATTACCTCTCCGCGATGGGGCCGCTTCTCGGCAAATTCTTCCGCCAGCGCGGCCTCCTGCTGCGGCCGATGGGCAACACCGTCTATGTCATGCCGCCCTATTGCATCGACGATGAAGACCTCGACGCGATCTACGAGGCGATCCTGCTGGCCGCGCATGAGCTGAGCGCATGAAGAAACAGATCGTCGCCGCCATCCTGCTGCTCGTCCTGCTGCTGCCGATGTTCGCCGGCATCCGGCGGATCAAGAATCTGCCGCGCCGCCGTCGCGACGAGGATCGGCAGCCGCCCGGCGACGGCGCGTGAAGGTGTGACCGCTCGACGCCTTCTGCGATCGGACCCCAACCAGCGTGCCCTTGCTGCCGGCATGCCGCAGCCGGAAATCGAAGTCGGGCCAGCGGACGCTCCATCGCCGGGCAACGACGCGTTCTCCTGGCCGTGCCGCGTCGTCCAGCATCACACAGCCACCGGGCGCGATATCATCGAATAACGCCTCGGCCGCCCCTCGGACATATGGGTGGATGGTCCATGGCGGTCCGTCGATCAGCAGCAGATCTATAGGCCGGTCGACCGGCTCATGATCGTACCACAAACCCGGCCACCCGCCCGGCGAAGGGCCAAGTGGGACCGCGCGAACATCAGCGTCGACGCCGTAGCTCTTGAGCCAGGACCTCGTCTCGGCAGCGAAGTCGGGGTTCTGGTCGAAACTGACGAGGCGGCCCCCACCGTGCAGCATGAGCGCTCGCGCAGCAACCAGTGTGGACGCACCGGCGCCGAACTCCACCACGACCCGCGGCCGCGCATTCTGGATGTGATCCACGATCAGATGAAGAAAGCCGGCGTCGGCTTTCCAGCTGCCGAGATGCGGCAGCGCATCCTCTGGCAGGTCGAGCCGCGCGCACAGCTGGGTCCGCCGTGCCATGGTCCCTCCCGACAGGCTTTTCAGCAGCCACGGCCACCCGATCGCGCCAAAAGCGAGGATGTGGAGCCAATCCGACAGGGATCGCCGGGCGGCCGTGGCAGCCAGGGCGCTCGTGATCGGCAGCAGTGGCGTGAGATCCCGCAACGCTTCACTCCTCCAGAGGTCGGATCGGAAACCATCGGCTCCGCAAAAAGGAGCCATCGCGGCAGCGGGCTCCGGCCCGCGCCCGGAACGCGCCGCCGCTCCCCCGGTGCCCATAACGGTTCCTTAACCATGATCAGCGATAATTAAGGGGTGTTAACAGGATCCGCCGCATGACCTGGCCAAGCTTCGGCAGCCGCATCGAGCGTGACGTCAACGGCGTCCGCGGTGCGATCAGCCGTGCCGCGCAGAGAGTCGGCGTCGATTTCTCCTATCTGCTCAATCAGGCCAAGTCGGAAAGCGGGCTCAATCCGAACGCGCAGGCACAATCGAGCTCGGCGGGCGGCCTGTTCCAGTTCATCGACCAAAGCTGGCTCGGTGCCGTCAAGATGTATGGGGCGAAGCATGGCCTCGGCTGGGCTGCCGACGCGATCAGCCGGCGCAGCGATGGCAGCTGGAAAGTCGATGGCTCCGTCCGCGACCAGGTGATGGCCCTCAAGAACCAGCCGGACGCCTCCGCATTGATGGCAGCCGAGTTCGCCAGCGACAATGCCCAAGGGCTGCAGGCTTCGCTCGGCCGCCAGCCGCGCTCCGCCGATCTCTATTTCGCGCATTTCCTGGGGCTGGAGGGCGCCACGAAATTCCTGAAGGCGGCCGACGCGCGGCCGGATGCGTCAGCCGCCTCGCTGTTTCCGCGCGAGGCGCGCGCCAATCGGACGATCTTCTACGACCAGAGCGGCAGCGCCCGTTCGCTGAGCCAGGTCTATGCGCTGATGGCGAAGAAGATCGATGACAATGGCGCGCCCATGCAGCCGACGACCGGCAGCGATGCCCTGTCATCGGATCGGATGCGCCTCGCTTATGCGCGCGAGGTCTTCGAAGGCGACGGCAAGGCTGCGCCGGGAACGGGCGAGATGCTGGCCATGATGGGCGCCACCGATCGCCTGAACCTGCTCAAGCCCAATCCGGGCAACGCACGGCTCGCCTATATGCTGCTCGCCTCCGACGGCGACGGCTCGATCAGCGACAATCCGCTCGAGGGCTGAGTCCTCCACATGCGTCGTCCCCGACAGGAGTCGGGGTTTCATCAAGGCTTCGCGACATCAACTCCGCCCTTGGCAATCGAGGCCCCAATCTCCGCCGGCGTCACGGCGAAATCAGGGTTTTTTCGCAACCATCATCTGCGCCCTCGCGGCGTCAGGCATCGCGGTCGGATCGTTCGGCCCCGCGGACGCCATCAGGTCGACCGGCTTGCGCGCAGGCCCTGCGGCATCTGGCGCCTCCCCTCCACTGCCATCCGACCACGCCAGCGTGATCGACATGCGGCGGTTGCGTGGATCATAGGGGTTCTCTGGAACATAGGGCTCGCGGTCGGCGACGCCTTCGATCCGCGCGAAGCGGCTGTTCGGCACGCCGAAGTCGGACAGTGCCCGGCGCGTGGCCTCTGCGCGCGCCGCGGACAGCGTCCAGTTGTTGACGGTCCGCCCCTTCGCATAGGGCATGGCATCGGTGTGGCCCCGCACGATCACCGCATTGTCGGCGAGATCGGACACCTCGGCTACCTGCTTCATCAGCGCGGCAGCGGCCGGCAGCAGCTGGTCGGTGCCCGATTTGAACATCGCGAAATCGGCCTGGTCGACCAGATCGATCCGCAGCCCTTCACGGGTTTCCATGAAACGGACATTCTTGGCCATAGCCGCGAGGCTGGGCGTGGCCGCCATTTTCTGCTGGAGCATCAGCTTGAGCTTCTGGAAAGCGGCGCGATCCTTGGCGCGGACCGAGGCTCCGCCCTCCTTCTCGCCGCCCGATGCATCCTTGGGGATGGTGATCGACTTGGAGCCGGTCTGGGACGCGCGGTGCGGGTAATTATCCTTGTCGATGATCGACTCGCCGCCGAAGATGCCGTTGGCGCCCGCGCTCTTTTCCTTGAGCTGCACCATCGTCGGCGTGAAATAGTCCGCGATGCCCTTGCGCTGCTTCTCGTTGGTCGCGCCTAGGATCCACATCAGCAGGAAGAACGCCATCATCGCGGTGACGAAGTCGGCATAGGCCACCTTCCAGGCGCCGCCATGATGGCCGCCATGCCCCTCCGCGATAATCTTCTTGATGATTATCGGCCGGGGCTCCGGCTCGTTCTTGCCGCGCTTGGAAGGCGATTGCGCCATGGGTCGAGCGTTCCTTCGGAAGCCTGGAACTTAGCGGCCGCGCATGCCGTCGAAGACGTCGGCGAAGGCGGGCTGGTTCGAATGGGTGATGCCCGAGCGCGCAGCCTCGATCACCAGCGGCAGCGGGTGACCGTGGAGCGAGGCGATGATGATCTGCTTGACCACGCCGTAGATGGCGGCGTCGGCCTCGATGACCTGGCGGCAGCGCTGCGCGAAGGGCGAGACGATGCCATAAGCGAGCAAAATGCCGAGAAAGGTGCCGACCAGCGCCGAGCCGATCATGGCGCCCAATATCGCCGGCGGCTTGTCGATCGAACCCATTGTCTTCACCACGCCCAGCACTGCCGCGACGATGCCCAGCGCCGGCAGCGCGTCGGCCAGGCCCTGCATCATGTCGGCCGGCTTGATCTCGTCATGGTGATGGGTCTTGAGAGCGTTATCCATCACATCCTCCACGGCCATAGGATCGAGCGTGCCGGAGGAGATGACGACGAGGCGCAGCGTATCGGTGATCATGTGGATCAGCGTGCTGTCCTTGAGCAGCTTGGGATATTCGGAGAACAGCGTCGACGCCTTGGGATCCTCGATATGCGGTTCGAGCGCCACGGGACCTTCGGTGCGGAGCTTCTTCATCAGCGTAGAGACGAGGAAGATGACGTCGAGATAGTCTTTCTTGTTATATTTCGGTCCCTTGAACACCTTGCTGAAGCCGCCGCCGAAGGCCTTCAGCTCCTTCATCGAATTGCCCGCGACGATCGCGCCGACCGCCGCTCCGCCAATGATCAGCATCTCATGGGGAATCGCGTGAAGAACTGGTTCCAGGTCACCGCCGGTAATGGCGAAGCCGCCGAACACCATGGCGAGGAGGATGACGAGGCCAATGCCTGCAAACATGAACGCTAACTCCCACGCAAATACCGTTTGAGGTCAGCGCTCAGAACCGGCGCCTTTCCCCATCGACGTTAACGGCAGGATAAGCAGGAGCTTTATCCAGAAGCCGTGAGACTGTCTTAACTCAGAAGATCAAACAAAGTGTTGCGATTGACCTTCGCGAACGCCTGTTGCGCGGCCTGAAGGCTCAACGTCTTGGCATTGAGCCTCATCACGGTCGCGGCGACATCGGTATCTTCGAGCGAACTGCGCTCTTCGGCGAGCTGGGTGACGACGGCCTCCATCGTATCGGTGGCGGTATCGAGCTGGGCCGCCCGCACGCCCTGCGCCGCGCGTTCGTCCGTGACGTGCCTGACGGCGATGTCGATGTCGCTCAGGCTGACATCGGCCAGCGCACGGCGTGTCGCCACGTCGTCGGTGGAGATTGCGTCAATCGCAGCGCCGATCGACGAGTCCAGCGTCCCGGTGCCATGCACGAACGGGATGCCGTCGAACACGTCGGAGCGCTGTGCCGTGGCGGCAAGACGCTGCGTCGCCGACGTCGAGATCAGTAGGGGCGAATCGATCGGAAACAGCGACTGACCGGTGGGCGTGGTCGATGTCTGGATACTCGCAAGGGACGACCGCAGCGAGGTAAGCTCCTGGGTGATCGCCGCCCGGTCGGCGGGCGAGGCCGACTCGGTCGCGCCGGCGAGCGTCAGTTCCTTCACCCGGTTGAAGATATCGGCGACATTGGTCATCGCTGTGTCGACTTCCGCGGCCACCGACTTGGCGGTCTCGATGTTGCGCGACCATACTGTCTGGTCGGCCTGCGCGCGGCGGATTTCGGTGATTCGCGCGGCGGCAATCGGGTCGTCCGAAGGCTTGTCGATGCGCTTGCCGGTCGAGATGTCCGACTGCGCACGCGCGATCTCCGCGCCGAGCTTGGACTGCCGGTTTATTTCCGCGATCGCGCGATATCGGGTTGCGGTGATCACCAGCCAGTCCTTTTATCTAAAGAGATTCATGATTTCCTGGAGCGTATCGCGCGCGACCTGGATGATCCGCGCGGAGCCACTATAGGCTTGCTGGAAGCGCAGCAGTTGCGCCGCCTCGACGTCGAGGTCGACACCGGTCACCTCGTCGAGCGCCTGCAATGCTCCGTCGCGCTGGCTCGCCGTCGCCGATTGCTCGGCTTTCGCGGCCGCGACGCTCTGGGCATGGGTCGACACCAACAGCGCCCATTTCGCTTCCGGACCGGACGAAGTGCGATAGCCTTTGAGCGCCAGCGCATTGCCGTTGGCGACGCCTGCAACCGAAGCCGCCGCGATCTTCGCCCCGTCGGTCGTGGCCACGGCGAGGCCCGCCGCAGTCGTTCCGCTGACCAGCGCCGCGCCGGCCGTGCCGTTGCCGTCGACGCCCGCCTGATTCCATGTGTTTATGACGCTCGCAAAGGTCGCCGCCGTCGCATCGAGCGCCTCGCGGCGCGACGCGATCGTGTTGGATACGTCCACATAGCCGGCCAGCGAGCCCGACTGCGGCGTGATGATGGCCTGCGGCTGCAGTCCCGATGCGACCAGCGAAAGCCTGCCGTCATTGGCCTGCACCAGGCCGACGAAGGAAGCGTTTGGTCTCTCCGAATCGACGAGCTTCGTGACGCTGTCGCCAAGGATCCTGACCTCGGCGCGCCCGTCATTCTCGAGCCGGACCTCGACGCCCACGGCATCCGAGATGCTTTTCAGCACGGCATCGCGCTGATCCTGCAGCAGCGCCTGACCGGCCGAGCCGGGACTGGCCCGCCGCAGGCCGACATTGATCTGGGCGAGCTGTTTGAGATCGGCGTTGAGCTTGTTGACAGAGTTCTCGGCGGACGTGGCAACGCCGTCGGCGGCGGATTTCAGCGCGCCGGCAGTGCTATTGAACTGGTTGGTCGCGTCACCCAACGCGGTCAGCATCGTGCGGCGATTGGTGTCACTGCTCACATCGGCGCTGAGTGCCTCGGCCGAGGTGAACACGCTGGCCATCTTCACGCCCAGTCCAACGTCCGAATCATCGAGCGCGCCCTCGGCCGTGTCCAGCCAGGTCGCCTTCACATCGGACCGGGACGCCTCGGAATTGGCAAAGCGCGAATAGGCGCTGCGATAATTGTCGAACACGCGCTGGACGCTGTTCACATTGACCCCGCCGAACACGGCCGACGAACGATAGCGAAAATCGTTCGACGTCGAGACCGCCGACTCCTTCAGCGTGACCGTGCGACGCGTATAGCCTTCGGTTTCGGCGTTGGAGACATTCTCGCCGACCGTCGACAGCGCCGCGCGATACGCGACGACGCCCGACCGGCCGATATTGAGAAGGTCGGTCATTTGCCGGTCCCGTCAGGCTTCGCAGCGCTATCGGCTGCAGCGGCGGACACCGCGGGCGTCTTCGATACGCGTGCCTGGAACTGCTTGACCAGCAGGTCGGCGATGCCGATCGCTCCCTTCCCCGCCATCTGGTCGGCGAAGTTCGAGTCCTGCATTTCGCGGAACTGATCGGTCGCATCGCTGCCGAACAGATCGTCGTCGCTCAGCTTCGCATCACGCATCGACTTGAGCATCTGGCGCGTGAATACCGCCTCGAACTGCTTCGCGGCGGCCTTCAGCTGCTCGAGCTCGCTGGCCTTGGGATCGGCGAGCGCGCCGGTCTTGATGGAAACGCTGCCGATCATAGCACTACCAGCTCCGCCTTCATCGCGCCCGCCTGCTTGAGCGCTTCGAGAATGGCGACCAGATCGGCCGGCGAAGCGCCGATCGCGTTGACCGCCTTGACGATCTCGGCGAGCGAGGCCCCGGGCTGGAATTCGAACATCGGGCGCGCTTCCTGGTCGACCTTGATCGCGCTGTTCTGCTGAACCGCGGTTCTGCCCTGCGAGAAGGGATTAGGCTGGACGACCTGCGGCTTCTCGTCGACCTGTACGGTCATCTTGCCATGGGTGACGGCAACCGGCGCGATGCGGACGGCGCCGTTGATCACGACGGTCCCGGTGCGCGCGTTGACGACGACCCGCGCCGGTGCATCGGCGGTGTCGACCTCGACATTTTCGATGCGGCTCATCAGCGCGGTGCGATATTCCGCGCCTTGCGCGGCATCGATAGTGATTGTGGTGGCGTCGATCGATCGAGCGATATTCTGGCCGATCTTGCCGTTGATCGCGGCGGCAACGCGCTGCGAGGTGGTGAGATCGCCGTCCGAGAGATCGAAGCGAAGCTGCGGCGAATTGGCGAAACCGGCGTCGACGCTGCGCTCAACGGTCGCCCCGCCGGGTATGCGGCCGGCGGTCGGCACGTTGATGGTGAGCTTCGACCCGTCGGCGGCGTCGATGCCGAGACCGCCTACCGCGAGATTGCCCTGCGCCATCGCATATATTTGTCCGTCGGCGCCCTGCAGGGGCGCCATGATCAAGGTGCCGCCACGCAGCGACTTGGCCTTGCCCAGCGCGGAAATGGTGACATCCAGCCGCTGGCCCGGCTTGGCGAAGGCGGGCAATTCGGCGGTCAGCATCACCGCGGCCGCGTTCTTCAGCGCGGGATTGACCCCGGCTGGAAGCTGCAGGCCGAAGCGCGACGCGACGCCCTTCATGCCGAGCGTCGAATAATCCAGGCTGTCGTCGCCGGTGCCGGCGAGGCCCACGACGATGCCATAGCCGGTCAGCTGGTTGGCGCGGAGTCCCTGGAAGGTGCCGATGTCCTTGATGCGCTCCGCATGGCCGACGCCAGACAGCGCAAAGCCCGAAAAGCAGACCAGGAAGGTGATCAACGCGCGATACATGAACGGCTTATCCTCGAAATCTTTAATCAGAATGGACTCAAGATGGAAAAGAAACGGTTAAGCCATCCCTGCCGCGAGCCGCGCGCGATCTCGCCCTTGCCCGAATAGGTAATCCTGGCATCGGCGACGCGGGTCGAGGCGACACGGTTATCGGGGCCAATATCCGCCTGGCGGATCAGGCCGCTGATCGAGATATTTTCATCGCCGCGATTGAGGGTGAGCAGCTTTTCGCCGCGTACCAGCATCGTGCCGTTGGGATAAATTCGCGCGATGGTCACGCTGATCTCGCCGCTGAGCTGGTTCGACTGCGCCGCCCCGCCCTTGCCGGCGAAGGTGCTGCCGCCGCTCGCGCCGATGTCGGTCGGATTGAAGAAGGAGGCCGGGCCCGTCGTCGGCGGCGTCAGGCTGATGTCGCCCGAGCGGTCGGTGGAGGCGCTGTTCGACTTCGATGCCTGGGTGCGCTCGACGAGCGTGATCGTGACGATATCGCCCACCATCGCCGCTCGCGCTCCGTTGGTCAGCGCGGAATAGCCATTGGCCGCCTGGAAGATCGCCCCGTTGGCAACAGGCGGCAGCGGCTCCTGCGAATAGCTCGGCGCATATTCCATGTCGCGCTTGCGCGGCTTCTTGGCGTCGACCGGCTCGGCGCCCAGGCCGATCAGCAACGCGGCGCAAAGGCCGAGCGTCACCAGCGCGCTTGCGTCCGGACTATATGTTCTGGTTGGCATATTGCAGCATCTGGTCGGTGGCCGAGATCATCTTGCTGTTCACTTCATAGGCGCGCTGGGTCTCGATCATGTCGACCAGCTCCTCGACGATGTTGACGTTCGAGGATTCGAGCGCGCCCTGGCGGATGTTGCCAAGGCCGTCGGTGCCGCCGGCGCCGGTCTGCGGCTGCCCCGAGGACGCCGTTTCGGTGAGGATGTTATTGCCCTCGGACTGGAGCCCCGCTGGATTGACGAAGCGCGCGATCTCGATCTTGCCGACTTCGGTCGACTCGGTTGCTCCCGGCATGCTGACGCTGACAGTGCCGTCATTGCCGACCGTGATCTTGTCGGCACCCTGCGGGATCTGGATCTGCGGTTGCAGCTGATAGCCGTCGCTGTTGACGATGTTGCCCTCCGACGAGAGCGTGAAATTGCCGTCGCGCGTATAGCCGGTGCGGCCATCCGGCATCTGGATCTGGAAATAGCCCGCGCCTTCGACCGCCATGTCCAGCGCGTTGTCGGTCGTCTGCAGCGACCCCTGCGTCTCGATCTTGGCGGTACCGTTGATCTGCACGCCGGTGCCGAGGCTGGTCCCGGTCGCGAACTTGGTCGACTCGGAGGAGGCCGCGCCCGGGGCGGTCATCGCCTGATAGGCGAGCGTCTCGAAGCTGGCCCGATCACGCTTGAAGCCAGTCGTGTTGACGTTCGCCAAGTTGTTGGCGATCACCTGCATCCGCATATTCTGGGCGTCGAGGCCCGTCCGCGCGACGTGCAATGCTGCGTTGCTCATCTAAGCTACTCCGTCTTCGGTTAATCGAAGCGCATCAGGTCGGCCGAAGCCTTGTCGATATCCTGCGCGCTGCTCATCATCTTGACCTGCATGTCCCAGTCCCGGCTCGCCTCGATCATGTCGATCAGCGTGGCCGAGGCATTCACGTTCGATCCCTCGATCGCGCCCTGGCGGACGTTCGCCTGCGGGTCGGGCGCCAGCGTGCCGCCGTTGCGCGGGCGGAACAGGCCATCAAGGCCCTTGGCGATGTCGGTGCCATTGGTCGCCACCAGCTTGAGCCGGTCGACCGTCTGGATCTGGCTTGGATCGGCGCCCTGCGGCACGATCGAGATCGTCCCGTCCGGCGCGATCGTCAGCTTGTCATAGGGCGGCAGAGTGATCGGTCCGCCGTCACCGAGGACGGGAAGCCCGTCCCCCGTGGTGAGCAGGCCGCTGTCGCTCAGCTTGAGGTCGCCGCGCCGCGTATAAGCCTCGTCGCCCTCGCGGCTTTGCACCGCCAGCAACGAGTCCTTGCCCTGGATGGCAACATCGAGCGAGCGCCCGGTCTCGCTGACCGTGCCCTCCGACATGTCCGCCGACACCACCTCGCCCGAGTTGGTGGCGCGGGCGTCGAAGCCATCGCCCTTGAGGTACAGCGCCGTGCTCGAGCTCATCTCGCCACGGAAACCCGCAGTGTTGATGTTGGCGAGATTGTTGGCCGTCGTCGTCTGACGCGCCATCGCCGCCCGCATCGCGGATAAGGAGCTGTAGATGAGCTTGTCCATGGCCGGGCTCCGCTATCGATTACGATCAGGACCGCAGGTTGACGATGGTCTGGGTCATGGTGTTGGCCGCTTCGATCGCCTTGGCGTTGGCGGAGAAGTTGCGCTGCGCCTGGATCAGCGCAACCAGCTCCTCGGTGATGTCGACATTCGCCTGCTCGAGCGCGCCCGACTGGATCAGCCCGGTCCCGTTCGAATTGGCTTCGCTGATCAGCGGCTCGCCCGAGATGCCGGTCGACCCCCATTTGCTGTCACCGAGCTGGCGCAGGCCCTCCGGGTTGGAGAAGGTTGCCAGCACGATCTTGCCGAGCGCCTGGGTGTCGCCGTTCGAGAAGGTGGCGGAGACGAGGCCGTCGGCGCCGACCGAGACGTTGTCGAGCTGCCCCGCGGCATAGCCGTCCTGGGTGAAGCTGGTCAGCGTGAACGGGGCGGACGCCATCTTCGTGTTGGCGCCATAGGTCAGCGAGAAGGCGATCGGGCCGGTGGCGCCGGTTGGGCTGACCTGTGCGGTGGTGAGCGCAGCTGGGGTCGCGCCGTTGACCTTGCTCAGCGTGCCGAACTGATCGAACAGCAGCGTGACCGGGGTCGCCGGCGTCGGCGTCGCGGGATCGGAGCTGATCTCCTTGTCACCGATGAACGTCCGGGCGGTCCACGTCGTGTCGGTGACCGCGCCCGCCGGAATGTTCTGGCGAACATAATAGGTCGTCATCGGGAAGGCGGTGCCCGATGCGTCATATACCGTCGTCGTGGTCGACTGGTTATAGCTGTTCGCATCGAAGCGGTCGAACGCATAGGGATTCGCGGCGGTGTACACGGCCCGGGCCGATGGCAGATCTGCATCCGCGGGGAAGGTCACCGCGAGATCGACCGACTGGGTCGAGCTCGACGTGCCCGACGTCAGCGGCAGCTGCAGCGAGCGGGTCGAGTTCAGGCCGGTTGCCGTCACGGTGCCGGAGGAGTCGGTCGGCAGCACCTGAAGATAGGCGCCGCCCGAGTCGACCACATAGCGTTCCGAGTCCACGCGGAACGAACCGTTGCGGGTGTAGGCGACGTTCGAGTTCGACGTGGACGTACGCGTCACGAAGAAGCCTTGGCCCGAGACGGCGAGATCGAGCGAACGTTCGCTGTTCTCGAAGCCGCCCTGGGTGAACTGCTGGGCGATGCCGCGCAGGCGGGTGCCCTGGCCGGCCACCGTCGCGCTCTGCAGCGGTGCCGAGGAAACGATGTCGCCGAACTCGGCCGAGCTCTTCTTGAAGCCGGTGGTGCCGACATTGGCGACGTTGTTCGCGATCACCGCGAGCTCGGTCTGCGAAGCCTTGAGGCCGGAAAGTGCAGTGTAAAAGGACATGGTTAAGCTCCGTTACCGATAATCAGGAAAGCTGCAGGGCGTCGGCGGGGTCGATATTCCCCAGCGGCGTGACGAGCTTGGTGGAACCACTCGCCGGCGACTGGACGCCCGAAACGGTTGTCCAGCTCGAGGTGGTGGTGGCGATCTGCTCGGCCGCGGTGTTTTTCGCACTGACCGAGATGGTGAGCGGCCCGGCGACGGCGGCGCCGTCCTTATCCTTGCCGTTCCAGTAGAAAGGCACGTCGCCCTTGGCGACGTCGGTGGCCGAGCCGGTGTAGACGACCTTTCCGGTCGAATCGACGAGGTTGATGTCGACCCGCGACGCGTCCTCGGGCAAGGTGACGTTTCCGGCGAAAGCGCCGTCCGCCAGCGCGGTGGCGGTCTTCGACTGAACCAACGCCGATTTCCCGATCCAGCTCGCCGCATCGCCAACCCGCGAGGCGGCAATGCCGGCTGAGATCGTCTTGAGCGAAGCATTCATCTCGGCGATGCCGGTGGTCGACGAGAATTGCGCCATCTGCGCGACCATCTGGGTATTGTCGACCGGGTTGAACGGGTCCTGGGTCTGCATCTGGGTAGTGAGCAGCTTCAGGAAGGCGGTCTGGTCGAGCGCATTGTTCGTCTTGCTCGTCGTAGTGGCGGCAGTCTTCGACGTGCCCGAGAGGGTGTCGAGATAATTGCTTCCGGTGGATATCGTCATTTGCCGAGCCTCAGCGTGTCGAGAGTGAGCGTCTTAGCGGTCTGCATGACCTGCACATTGTTCTGGTACTGGCGGGCCGTCTCCATCATCTCGACCAGCTCCTGCGCCTGGTCGACGCCCGCTTCCCAGACATTGCCGTCCTTGTCGGCCTTGGGATGATTGGGGTCGTAGCGCTTGGTCGGTTCGATGTTGGAGGCGACCACCTGATCGACCTTGACGGTCGCGACGCCGGGCCTGTCGGTGACCGACGAGAAGACCGGCTTGATCGCCCGGAAGGCTTCGGCCTTGCTCCCCGCGACCGATCCGGCATTGGCCAGGTTCGAGGCCGAAGTGTTGAGGCGCACCATTTGTGCGGACATCGCGCGGCTGGCGATGTCGAAGACCGAGAGGTTGTTGGCCATGGCTATTCTCCCCGCAGCGCCTGCATGACCGTCCCGATCCTCCCCTCCAGGAAGGACAGCGTGGTCTTGTACTGCAGGGCGTTCTCCGCGAACTGGTTCTGCTCGGTCGACAATTCGACGGTGTTGCCGTCGACGGAGGTCTCAAGCGGGATGCGATAGCCGACATTGCTCTGCGCGGCCTGGCCGGCGGACATGCCGCCATTGCCGGTGGCGTCGGACAGCGCCTTCTGAAAATCGATGTCGCGCGCCTTGTAATTGGGCGTAGCGGCGTTCGCGATGTTGGAGGCGAGCATCGCCAGCCGCTGGGATCTGATCTCCAGCGCCTTGCCATGTACCCCGAAAAGCGGATCAGCCATTTTTCGCTTCGTCCTCTAAAACTGTGCCGCCGCCGGCCGTTAATCATGTTCGAACAGGCTCGACGGCTGCCTTGCCACCCTCCCAAGCAACTGCCGTGCCAAACGTGGTTAACGAGGTCTGTGCCGCTGCATTTTCTGGGATTTGGCGCTGTTCCGGCAATTTCCTGCCGGGGGCGGCAATTTTCTGCCGGTCGATATTGCCGGGTCCGTTAGCCATGTCCGGCAACGGTGCCTTGACCATTTATGGGCATTGGGGAAACGATGTTCCTGCTCGAAGAGATTGCCCGCTATGTCGACCCGGCCGCGATCGGCATCGTGTTCGGAGGAACCGTGCTTACCACGCTGTTCCGCTCGACCCGCGCAGACATCAGGCGCGCCTTCGGGGCACTGGCGTTGCTCAACAGGGCCGACCCGGCGGCAGATGCCGCCGCCGCTCGCGTATCGGTCAGCCGCATCCGCGAACTGGCCGAAGTTCGCAGCATCAGTTGCGTCGACCGGATCGAGACCGCTCAGCGTTTCCTGTTGCGCGCCGCCCGGGAACTGTCCGAGGCACGAACCTCCGGCGATTTCGTCCGCTGGGCCGACGATGAGATCGAGGCCCGGCGCGTGCGCCACCAGGCCGTCGCCGGCGTGTGGCGGTCAGTCGCCGAAACGGCGCCAGCAATGGGCATGATCGGCACGATCATCGGGCTCGTGCAGATGTTCGCCAACATGGACGACCCATCGAAGATCGGCCCGGGCATGGCGGTGGCCATGCTCACCACCCTCTATGGCGTGATCCTGTCTTCCGGCATCGCAGCCCCGATCGCCGGTCGCCTGGAGAGCCTGTCCGAGACCGAGTTGGCCTGGCAGAACGCCGCGTGCAAGCAGCTCGAACTGATCGCCCGCCAGGAACTCGACATGCTGTCTCATGTGGTCAGGCCCAGATTGCGGACCGTGCCATGACGCGGCAGATTTCCCAGCGCTGGATCCTGAGCTTCGCCGACCTTACCCTGCTGCTGCTCGCCTTCTTCGTGATGATGCAGGCGCAGGTCAACGATCGGCTCAAGCTCGCCGCCGGCATGCGGGGCGCGTTCGGCGGCAGCGGCGATGCGGCCGGGACGTCGGCGCAGGGACTGGTTGCCGCGAACATGTTCGAGGCCGGCGAAGCGATGTTGAAGCCGGGCGAAGCCAGGCGGTTCGCCACGATGGGCGCCCTGGCGGCCAAGGCGAAGCAGCGCGTCATCGTCTCCAGCCAGGGCCGCGATGGCCAATCGGCGCGACTCGACAGCTGGGAGTTGTCCGCGGCGCGCGCGACCGCAGTCGCCCGCGCCATCAGAATGGGCGGCCTGCCCGATACGATGATCGAGATTGCCATACCGCCGATGCGCGCCGGCGATCCCGCAAAGGGCCAGCGCATTTCGGTGCAACAGCTTCCGGCGGCCAGCCGCTAGGCGACCAGATCTTGCCGGGCAGCGATCTACATAGCCGCGAAACAGCGTCACCGCGCCGTTAACCATTTGTTTGCGGATTGGCGGGTATAGATCGCAACATGAACCGAAGCCCTGTCATCAACCGCATCGCGCTCATCATCACTGCCCTTCTGGCGGCGGCGCCTTCCTACGCGCAATCGGCGCTGCCGCCAGCGCAGGACCTCAACCAACTCGAACAGATCGTGGTGACCACGCTCGGCGCCGACGTCGGCCAGCCGGGCGGACCCATGGTGCCTATCGATCGGCGCATGCGACTCGTCGCCTGCCCGATCGGCATCCAGGTCGATCCGCCAACCGCCGGCGCGGTCACCGTCCGGTGCACCACCGCCGGCTGGCGCCTGCGGGTGCCGCTGATGCGGCAGAACGTCTCGACCGCGAACGGCGGCGCCGCGGGCGACCGCGCAGGCGCGTTCGGCACCGCGGATATACGCAAGGGCGACCCTGTCCAGCTCATCGCGCAAGGATCGTCCTACTCGATCAGCGTCGATGCCACGGCAATGGAAGATGCTAATATCGGGAGTCGAATACGCGTCGCAACCAGTTCAAAAGGTTCGACAGTTTTTGCGGAAGTGGTAGATGTGGGCCGGGTCCGACTTCTCGGATTTAAATAGTTTCTAAACCTGTCGTTATTAGCGGCAGAGGTGGAACGTGGATAACAGGCCAGAATTGAAGGAAATCGCGATGATCAATGGGGTAGGACCGTCCAACCCGACCCGCATTGGTCAGGTCCGGGACGACAAGATCGCACCGCCGGCAGCGTCCGAGCCCGCACCCGCGGCAAAGGGCGTCACGGCAACTCCGTCGCTGGTGGCGACGCTGGCCAGCGAAGGCCCGCCGATCGACGCCGACAAGATCGCGGCGATCCGTGAAGCGATTGCGGCCGGCAAATATCCGATCGATGCCAAGGCGATCGCCGCGAAGATGATCGCGCTCGACCTGCCCCGGGAGACCGTGTGAGCGAAGTCGTCGTCGAACGCCTGATCCTGTCGAGCGAGGCGCTGATTGCCGCGCTCGACAGTCATGACATCGACGCGATAGAAGACGCCGTCGCAGCATTCGGTCAGAGCGTCGAGGCGCTGAAGGTGCCCGGCGGCTGGCCCCAGACCGCGAATCCACCGGCGCGCCTCGCCGAAGCGCTCAAGCTCGCCGACGCGGCACGGGCGCGGGTCCGCTATCTCAGCGACCGGACGCAGCAGCGAATCGATATGCTCGCCGTCGCCACCGGAAGGTTCGATTGCACCCCCGCGACCTATGGGCGGCAGCGTTAAGGCTGCCGTTCCCGATCTTACACCACCACGAAATTCGATGCTGAGATGCTGGCCAAGTTGGTCAGCGTCGCAAATTGCGATGCCGCGCCTCCGCCATTGCCATCCGCATCGAAGTACAGCGAACCTGTCCCCGCGTCATAGATGATCCGATGGTCGCTGGTCGCCGCGTCGGTGCCGACGGCAAACTGGCCTGCCGCCAATGTGCCGAGCGCCAACCCATTGAAGATCGACTGATACAGGCGGAAGCTATCCGATGCGCTGTTGAAGTCGGATATGCTGTCGACATTGTCACTGCCGAGCGCCGTCGAGAAGACGAACGTGTCACGGTTCGATCCACCCGTCAGCACATCGCTGCCCGCACCACCATCGATGGTGTCGTTGCCGGCACCACCAGACAGCGAGTCAGCGCCGCCGGCACCGGTCAGCACATTTGCCGCGCCGTTGCCCGTGACCACATTTGCGTCGCCATTGCCGGTGCCGTTGATTGCGTTCGTGCCCGTCAAGGTCAGGTTCTCGACATTGTCGGTCAACGTATAGTTGACCGACGCGCTGACACTGTCGGTGCCCTCTCCCGCCTGCTCGCTCACGGCGTCGGCCGAATTGGTGACGACATAGCTGTCATTGCCGGTGCCGCCCGCCATGGCATCAGCGCCAGCGCCGCCGTCGAGCGTGTCGTTGCCCGCGCCGCCGCTGAGCGTGTCGTTGCCGCTGCCGCCATCGAGCAGGTTGGCGCCATCATTGCCGGTCAGCACATTGGCGGCGCTATTGCCGGTGCCGTCGATCGCGGTGGTACCCGTCAGCGTCAGATTCTCGACATTTGCGCCGAGCGTATAGCTCACCGACGAGCGCACAGTGTCGGTGCCCTCGTCGGCCGCCTCGACAACGACATCGCCGCTGCTGGTAACCGAATAGACATCGTCGCCGGCACCGCCCTCCATCCGGTCCGATCCGGCGCCGCCGGCCAGCGAGTCACTGCCATTGCCGCCCATAAGCGTGTCGTTGCCGCTGCCACCCGACAAGTTGTCGTCGCCATCGAGGCCGGTCAGCACATTGGCACCGTCATTGCCGGTTATAACATTGGCATCGCCGTTACCGGTGCCGTTGATCGCGCTCGTGCCGGCAAGGGTCAGGTTCTCGACATTGTCGGACAGGGTGTGGGTGACTGTCGAGGTGACGCTGTCGGTGCCTTGGCCGGCCTGCTCGATAACGGTATCGGTCGAGCTGCCCACGACATAGGAGTCGTCGCCCTGCCCGCCGGTCATCTGATCGGTTCCCGATCCACCATCGAGCGTATCATTGCCGTTGCCGCCATCGAGCATGTCATTGCCCGAACTGCCGCTGAGCAGGTTGTCGCCCTCATTGCCGATGAGATGATTATTGAGCGTGTTGCCCGTACCGCTAGTGGCGCCGGTTCCGGTCAGTGTCAGGTTCTCGACATTGTTGCCCAGGGTATAGGTGATGGTCGAATTGACCGTGTCGGTGCCGCCGTCCACCGCCTCGACGACGGTGTCGCCGGTGCTGCTCACCGTATAGCTGTCATCGCCCTGGCCGCCGACCATCCGGTCGGATCCGGTGCCGCCGGCCAGCACATCGTTACCATTGCCGCCGTCGAGCGTGTCGTTGCCGCTGCCGCCCGACAGGCTATCGTCGCCGTCGAGACCTGTCAGGATGTTGGCGCCGTCATTGCCGGTGATCTGGTTCGCTTCGGCGTTACCAGTGCCATTTATAGCGCTGGTGCCAGCCAGGGTCAGGTTCTCGACATTGGCAGTAAGCGTGTAGCTGATCGAAGAAGTGACGCCGTCATTGCCCCCGCCGCTTTGCTCGATGACAGTATCGGCCGGGTTACCCACGACGAAGACATCGTCGCCCTGGCCGCCGATCATGAGATCCGCGCCGGTGCCGCCATCGATCATGTCGTTGCCGTCGCCGCCCTCTATCCGGTCGTCGCCGCTGTCGCCCGAAAGCGAATTGTCGCCGTCATTGCCGAGAATAATATTGGCAAGCGTATTGCCGGTGCCGCTCAGATTTTCGGACCCGGTCAGTTCAAGATTCTCGACGTTACTGCCCAGCGTGTAGCTGATCGACGACACGACCGAGTCCGTGCCCTGGCTCGCCGACTCTATGACAGCGTCGCCCGAACTGGAGACATGATAGCTGTCATTGCCGTTGCCGCCGGACATACGATCCGATCCATCGCCGCCGTCGAGGACATCATCGCCATCTCCGCCGGACAGCGTGTCGTTCCCGCTGTCGCCGAAGAGGACGTCATTGCCGCCAAGGCCGGACAGACTATTCGCGCCGCTTCCGCCGACCAGGACGTTGTCGAGGGCGTTGCCGGTGCCATTGACGGCGCCGGTGCCGACCAGAAGCAGGTCTTCCACGTTGGCAGCCAGCGTCTGGCTGACCGTCGAGTAGACCGCGTCATGTCCCCCGTCGGCATCCTCAACAACGACGTCGCCCGACCCGATGCCGAGATAGATATCGTTGCCATTACCGCCGACCAGCCGGTCCGATCCGGATCCGCCCTCGAGCGCGTCATCGCCCTCGCCACCATTGAGGGTATCGTTGCCGGCATCGCCATAGAGATAGTCGGAGCCATCCTGGCCCGACAGGATGTTCGTGCCGCTATTGCCGATCAGGTAATTGTCGAGTTCGTTGCCCGTGCCGTTCAGATTGGCGGTCCCGGTCAGCACCAGATCCTCGACATTGGCGCCCAGCGTATAGCTGATCGAGCTGTCCACCTCGTCGATGCAGCCGCATTCGCCGTCCTCCTGGACGACGTCGCCTGCGCTGGTGACGATGTAGGTGTCGCCACCCTCGCCGCCGATCATCAGATCCGAGCCGCTGCCACCGTCGAGACGATCGCTGCCATTGCCGCCGACGAGCGTGTCGTTCCCTGAGCCTCCCGAGAGCGAGTCGGCGCCGTCGTCGCCGGCCAGAATATTGGCTGCGCTGTTGCCGGTGATGGCATTGTCGAGCGCATTGCCCGTGCCGTTGATCGCGCTGGTGCCGGTGAGGACGAGGTTCTCGATATTCTCGGCCATGTCGTAGCTGATCGAGGCGTTGACAGTATCGAGGCCCTGATCCTCATATTCGTTCGCATTGTCGCCGATGTTGTCGACAACATAACTGTCATCGCCCACATCTCCGAACATCGTGTCTGGACCATTGCCGCCGTCCAGCGTGTCGTTCCCCTCCCGGCCGAACAGCGTCTCGGCACCGCTGTTGCCGGTGATGACATTGTCGAGCGTATTGCCGACCCCTAAGTTCGATGTGCCGGTCAGCGTTAAATTCTCAACATTGTCGCCCAGAGTATAGCCGATCGAAGCCTGGACCGTATCGCGGCCCCCGCCCGCATCCTCCACAACGACGTCGCCCGGATTGCCGACAATATAGGTGTCGCTGCCGGCCCCGCCGGCCATCTGGTCCGCGCCGCTCCCACCATCGAGCGTGTCCTTGCCCGCGCCGCCGATCAGAGTATCGTCCCCCGTGCCGCCTGACAGCACATTGTCGCCGTCATTGCCGGTGAGGACGTTGGCCGAACTGTTGCCGGTCGCGTCGGTGTCGGCCGTCCCCAGCAGAACCAGATCCTCGACATTGGTCGCCAGCGTATAGCTCGACGTGGCATAGACGGTATCGGCGCCCTGGCCCGCCGCCTCGACGATGACGTCGTTCGCCGTGCTGACATAGTAGCTGTCGTTGCCCGCGCCACCGACCAGGCGATCCGTGCCCGTGCCGCCATCGAGCGTGTCGGCTCCAGCGCCGCCGGTGAGCGTATCGTTGCCCGCGCCGCCGGAGATCTCATCATAGCTCGAAGTGCCGGTGAGCACGTCGTTGCTGTTTGCGCCCTCGATCTCGAAGCCGACGTCCGCACCAGCGGCGAAAACATATCCAGACCCGTTGAAGCTGTCGCCCTGCGCCACGTTGACGGAAATCTCGCCGATGCCTCGGATCATGAGGTTCGGCCCCAGCGCGTTGATCGTCGCGCTGCCGATATCGAGATCGGCATCGGCCTGAGACGCCTGACCCGCACCAGTCGCGGTGTACGCCGCCTGAAGATCGATTCCTTCGATCGACTGGAGTTGGCCGCCGAAGCTCACATTGCCGCCTACCGACAGATAATCGACGCCGTTGCCGCCATCGAGCAGATTGTCCGCGAAGGTGAAGCTGGTCGTCGCACCGCCGAACGGCGTGACGTTGGAGATCACGATCAGATCGTTGCCGCCGCCGCCATGGACGGTGTTGGCGCCGCCCCCGCCGTTCAGTATCTCGCTACCGCTGGTGCCGTTGAGCGTATCGTTGCCGACGCCGCCGAGCAGCACCTCGACACCGGCATGGCCAGTCGCGGCGTTGAGCGTGTAGTTGCCGGCAGCACCAACGATCAATCCAACCGTATCGCCGGGATTGAAAACATCGTTGGAGCTGTTCCAACTCGCGTCGCGCACGAAGGGTGACAGGGTGTAGGTGCCGGGAGCAACGGCCAGAAGGAGAAGCGAATCGTTCCCTGCACCGCCCTGCAGGGTGGCCGTGCTCGATATCCCCGCGCCGACCTGCGCGCTGAGCGCCAGCGCGATCAGCCTCGATCCGGGATCGGAGTCGAACTGGACCTGTTCGATCGACGACAGGGTGGTGCCGAACAGCGCAACCGTGTCGGTGCTGCCCGCTGGGCCATTGCCGTGCGTGCCCGCCGATGCCTCAATGAGCAGCGTGTCGGTGCCGACGCCGCCATCGAAGACCTCGTTGCCGGACGGCGTGTTGGCGACGATCAGTATGTCGTCGTCGTCTCCGCCGTGGAGCACATCTGTCCCGGCGCCACCATCGAGCGTGTCGTTGCCTTCGTCGCCATTGAGTGTGTCATTGCCGCCGAGCCCGCTGAGGCTGTCGTTCAGCGTCCCGCCATTGAGAAGGTCGTTGCCCCCGGTTCCGGTCAGGTTCACAGGCGTCGGGAATATGAAGCTGTTCGCATCGAGGCTCGCCAGCGAAACCCCTTGCAAGGTGAAGCTGGTGTCGCCACCCGCGATGATCGTGTTGCCGCCGCTCGACGACAAGTAGGCCTGCAGCGTCGCGAAACTGTCTACATTGGTGTTCGACAGGTCGATCTTGTCCTGGCCCACCGTGAAGTCGGTGATGACCTTGGCGCCATCCCCGTCCACCACGAAGATATCGTTCCCTGCACCGCCGGTCAGCACGTCATTACCGTCACCGCCGAAGATCAGGTCGTTGCCGTTGCCGCCGCTGATCGTGTCGTTGCTGCTCGTGCCGCTGACGGTATCGCCGCCGGCCGTGCCGTTGATGGCGAATTGAACATTCGAGCCCGGGTCGAAGACATAGCCCGACCCGTTGAAGTTATCGCCGGAGGCATTGGCAAGATTGACGATGATGGTGCCGGTACCGTCCAGTTCGAGGTTCGGTCCCATCGCGCCGATTGTGGCGCTGCCGATCGTGAGCTGCGTGGCCGGCTGGCTGACGGCGCCCGCCGCATTGTTGGTGTAGGCGGGCTGGAGATAGATGCCTTCGATCGACTGCACCGTACCCTGGAAATTCACACTTCCGCCGATCGCCAGGAAATCAGTGCCATTGCCGCCATCGAACAGGGTCCCAGCCCCGGTTAGCGTGGCTTCGACGCCGTTGACGATCGTATTGGTCAGAAGAAGGGCATCGTTGCCACCATTGCCGTGCAGTTCATCGGTGCCGCCGCCGGTGGAAAGGAGGTCCATTCCCGACGAACCGTTGAGCGTGTCGTTTCCGCCCGACCCGATCAGCCACTGCGACAGACCATTCGTCGCATTGGTTGCCGAGGCGTTCAATACATAGTTGAAATTGCCCGCGCCAACGAGCCCGACCCTGTCGCCCGGCAGATAGGCCCGTGTCGGATTCGTCCAGTTGGACACTGTGTAGACCGGCATCACGATGCTGGTATCCGAACCCATGCCGTTGACTGCGACGGTCAGGAAAGTGTCGTAGCCGGCGCCACCGTCGAGAATGGTCGGCACGGCGAAGTTCAGTGTATTGGGGCCGCTCACGAAATGCTGAGTCGCGATGACGCTGACGGCCGTTCCGGCATCGGACTGGAAATCGACCTTCTCGATGCTGTTGAGGCCGAAGCCGCCATAGCTCGTGGTCGGGCCGAAAAGGTTGCTGCCAGCGCCGCTGATCGAATGAGCTTCGATCATGTCGGTGCCGTTGCCACCGTCGAAGGTACCGCCGGCGATCGGTGTGTCGAGCACGATGATGTCGTTGCCTGCTCCGCCGATCAGCGCGTCGGTGCCGCCCTTGCCGTACAGCACATCATCGCCGCCATTGCCGATCAGCGTGTTGTTGCCCGCCGTTCCCGTCAGTGTGTCGGCATTGTCCGATCCGCCGACTCCCTCGACATTGGTGATCGTGTCGAGCCCGCCGCCGCCGGTGTTCTGCTGCGTCGTGATGCGGAGGTCGACCGAGACCCCCATGTCATCGACATCGAGGTAGCCAACCTGGTCATTGCCCGCGCCGCCGTCGATCAAGTCGTTGCCAATCCCGGCGCCGATGAAATCGTCGCCATTGCCGCCGTTGATCGTGTCGTTGCCTTCTTCGCCGAAAATGTTGTCGTTGCCACCCAATCCGCTCAGGCTGTCGTTGAGCCCGCTGCCCTCGATGGTGTCGTTGCCTTCGGTGCCGGTCAGGTTCTTCGGCGTCGCGAAGATGAAGCTGTTCGCATCGAGACTGGCGAGGGAGACGCCCTGCAGCGTGAAGCTGGTGTCCCCACCCGCGATGATCGTGTTGCCGCCGCTTTCGGACATATAGGGCTGCAATGTCGCGAGGCTGTCGATGGTGGAATCCGACAGGTCGATCCTGTCCTGGCCCACGGTAAAGTCGGTGATGGCCTTGGCACCGTCGCCGTCCGCCACGAAGATGTCGTTGCCGGCGCCGCCAGTCAGCACGTCATCGCCGTCTTCTCCGGCGACGGTGTCGTTGCCGTTGCCGCCGCTCAGCGTATCGTTGCCGTCGTCACCGTTGATATAGTCGTTACCGTCGCCGCCCGAGATCAGATCGTTCGAGATCGTCGCCGAGATGCTGTCGGCCCCGGTGCTGCCATTGATCACGAATCGGACGTCCGAACCCGCATCGAAGATATAATTCGCGCCATTGAAGCTGTCGCCCGAAGCGTTGGTGAGGTTGACCGTGATGGTGCCGGTGCCGTCGAGCTCAAGGTTGGCCGGAAGCGCGGAGACCGTCGCGCTCGATATCGTAATTGAAGCCGGTCCCTGATAGGCGGTGGTGACGGGATTGGCGCCAGCAGCAAGCGGGACAGCCGGCTGGAGATAGATGCCTTCGACCGACTGCAGCGTTCCCTGGAAGTTGACCGTTCCGCCAATCGACAGGAAATCGGTGCCATTGCCGCCATCGAACAGGCTGCCGGTCCCGGTGAAGGTCGTCTCCACGCCGTTGGTGATGGTGTTGCCGATCTGCAGCACGTCGTTGCCGCCATTGCCGTGCAGCACGTTCGTGCCGGTGCCGCCATTCAGCCGGTCGATCCCAGACGACCCGTTGAGCGTGTCATTGCCGATGTTGCCGCTCAGCACCTGGATGACGCCGCTGGCCGCGTTGGCCTCCGACGCGGTCAGCGTGTAGTTGAAATTGCCCTGCGCGTTCAGGAGGACCACGTCGCTCGCGGTCGGGACATAAGGCTTCGACGCGGTCGTCCAGTTGGAAAAGCTTAAGGTCGGCAGCACGAGATTCGTGTCCGTCCCCATGCCGCCCGTGGCGACCAGAACGAGCGAATCGATGCCACTGCCGCCGTGGAGCGCGCCCGGAACGGCGTTGGTGACGCCGGTGCCAGCGTTCACGAAATGATAGGTGAGCGCCATCGATATTCCGGTCCCGGCGGCGGACTGGAAATCGATCGCCTCGATGTTCAGCAGCGGAGGCGTGTTGTACGCTGAACCGATGATCCCGTTGCCGCCCGCGGTGGCGCCCGCGATATTGTGCAGCTCGAGCGTGTCATAGCCCGTGCCGCCGTCATAGAAGCCATTGGTCTGCTGGATATCGAGCACGATGATGTCGTTGCCCGCCCCGCCGATCAGCGCGTCGGTGCCGCCCTTGCCATACAGCACGTCGTCGCCGTCCGCGCCGTTCAGCGTGTTGTTGCCCGCCGTTCCGGTCAGCGTGTCGGCATAATCCGAACCACCGATGCCCTCGACATTGGTGATCGTGTCGAGCCCGCCGCCGCCGGTGTTCTGCTGCCCGGTGATACGGAGATCGACCGAAACGCCGGATTCAACATCGCCATAGAGTATCTGGTCGTTGCCGTTGCCGCCGTCGACCAGGTCGTCACCCTCACCGGCACCGATGAAGTCGTCGCCATTGCCGCCGTTCAGCGTGTCGTTGCCCTCCTCGCCATAGAGGTTGTCGTTGCCGCCAAGTCCACTCAGGCTGTCGTTGAGCCCGCTACCCTCGATGGTGTCGTTGCCTTCGGTGCCGGTCAGGTTCTTCGGAGTCGCGAAGATGAAGCTGTTCGCGTCGAGACTTGCGAGGGAGACGCCCTGCAGCGTGAAGCTGGTGTCCCCGCCCGCGATAACCGCGTTGCCGCCGCTCGACGACAGATAGGGCTGCAATGTCGCGAAGCTGTCGATGATGCTATCGGACAGGTCGATCTTGTCCTCGCCGACGGTGAAATCGGTGATGATCTTGGCGCCATCGCCATCCGTAGCGAAGACGTCATTGCCGCCGCCGCCGGTCAGCACGTCATCGCCGTCTTCGCCAGTGAGGGCGTCGTCGCCGTTGCCGCCGCTCAACGTGTCGTTGCCGTCGTCGCCGTTGATATAGTCGTTGCCGTCGCCGCCCGAGATCAGATCGTCGGCGATCGTAGCCGAGATGCTGTCGCCGCCAGTACTGCCATTGATGGTGAACCGGACGTCCGAACCCGCATCGAAAATATAGTGCGCGCCATCGAAGCTGTCGCCCGGCTGCAGAGTGACGATGATGCCGCCCGTGCCGTCGAGCTCTAGGCCCGGCCCCATCGCTCCGATCGTCGCGCTGCCGATCGACAGCTGGGCCGCGGACTGCGTGATGGTCCCGGGTGCATTGTTGGTGAAGCCGGGCTGGAGATAGATGCCTTCGATCGACTGGACGGTGCCCTGGAAATTGACGCTGCCACCGACCGACAGAAAGTCGGTGCCGTTGCCGCCGTCGAACAGGGATCCCGCGCCGCTATTCGTCGAGGTGACGCCGTTGACCGTTGTGTTGGAGATCGACAACACGTCATTGCCGCCATTGCCGTGCAGGACATCGGTGCCGGCGCCGCCGCCCAAAATGTCCGCGCCGGATGAGCCGTTCAGGGTGTCGTTGCCGGTCCCTGCATAGAGCGCCTGCCGCAAACCATTGGCCGCATTGGTTTCTGAGGCTGTCAGCACATAGTTGAACGCGCCGCCGCCGGTCGCGTTGCTGACCCCGATCAGCGAGACGACATCGCCGGCCAGATAGCCCCGCGTCGCGGTCGTCCAGTTCGATACAGTGACGGTCGGGATCACGAGATTGCCGTCCGAGCCCATGCCGTTGACGGCGATCAGAAGCAGGTTGTCGACCCCCGCCCCCCCGATGAGGTCGGTGGGTACGGCAAAATTGAGCGTCGTAGCTCCATTGACGAAATGGCTCGTTACACCCGCTATAACCGCCGTTCCGGCCGCCGACTGAAAGTCGATCCGTTCGATCCCGTTGACGCCGAAGCCCGCCCAGGTCGTAGCAGGACCAAAGAGTCCATTGGGCGCGCCAGCCTGGCTGTGGAGTTCGAGCGTATCGTAACCGTTGCCGCCGTTGAACGTGCCGCCGGTGATCGCCGTGTCGAGGACGATGACATCGTTGCCGTCGTTGCCCTGGATCGTATCGTTGCCGCCACCGCCGACAAATCGATCGTCACCAGCCGTTCCCACGAGCGAGTCCGCGCCCGACGTTCCCACGAAATCTGTCATGCAACTCCCCCAACAATCACAACGGCACGCCCCCGCACCGGAAAAAGGCGCAGTCAGCTGCAAAGATGTTGTCAGATGACCGGCTGATGCCGCGACATGGCGGCCCGATCACTGCAATGGCTCCGCTCCCGACTTCGCCTCTAGCGAATCATTCGAGGAAGCCCGGCGTCCAAAGATCGGCGGATTTTCGCGACATCAACTGTGACGACGCCGAAACGGCTCCCCCCCGCGTCTCCCTGATTAACGCAATGTTAATCATTCCGCTATCGGCTTCGTAACGGGTGCGTCCCGATATGCTACTCGATTACTCGAATATGGAGCAAACGGCAGCACGGGGGTTCAAGGCACCTTAGCTATCCCATCAGGAACCTCGCCCGAGCATAAGTGTTTACAACGAGTCAGGTCGAGACAGCTTCATCGAGCGGAACCAGTTCGAAGCCCTGTCTCGCGGAGAGTATCCATGTCTGCGTATTTGCGTAACAGCGTCCTGGCCCTTGCGGCATCGCTCAGCCTCACCGCCTGCTATGATGACGGCTATGGCTATGGCGGAATGTCGGTAGGCTATGGCGCCAGCTATCCATCCTATTATGGCTGGTATGACGACTTTTATTACCCCGGCACCGGCTATTATCTCTATGACCGCGGCGGCCATCGCCAGCGGTGGAGCGATAATCAGCGGCGCTATTGGCAGGATCGCCAGCGGACCTTCCGGGGCGCCGATCGCGGCGACCAGCGCGAGCTTCGTGAGAATTGGCAGGCCTTCCGCCAGGACCGGCGCGGCGATGACCGCGCTTTCCGGCAGGAGCGCCGGGAGGACCGCCAGGCGCTGGCCCGCGGCGAGATGACGCGCCAGCAATTCCGGCAGGACCGGCGGGCCGACCGGCAGTCGTTCCGGCAGGAGATGGGCGAGGACCGGCAGACGCTGCGCCGCGAGAACCGGCGGGGCCACCGGGATTGAGGCGAGCGCGCGGCGTCGGTCGCCTTTGCCCTGCCTTCTCCGTCGTCCCGGACGTGATCCGGGATGACGTGCACGACGTCGCGTGTCCTCCCCCTAAACTTTTGTCGCCAACGACCGTACTTAACCGCCTCTAACTCAAAATTAACCACATCTGGCGCACTCCTCGCTTTGCAACCACGCCAAGGCGATCGAGGACGACATGCCGAGAGCATCTGTTTCCGCCAGTTTCCGGCACTTCCGGCGCCCCGCGCGCCAGGAGGCCTGAGTCATGGCGGCACCCGTGTCGATGAGCCGCAAATTGTGGGCCGCGACCGGCCGCAGCGCGATCCTGCCAATGGCGACGCTGATGCTCGTCGGGCTGATGGTGATCCCGGTCCCCTCGTTCGTGCTCGACATGGGCTTCATCGCCAACATCATGATCAGTCTCGCAGTGCTGATGGTAGCGCTCAATGCCGCCAAGCCGCTCGACTTCTCGTCCTTTCCGACGGTGCTGCTGTTCGCCACATTGTTCCGCCTGGCGCTGAACGTCGCTTCGACCCGCGTGGTGCTGGTCGACGGACATCAGGGGCCGGCCGCGGCAGGCCATGTCATCGAGAGCTTCGGCAATTTCCTGATCGGCGGCGATTACGCCGTCGGCCTGTTCGTGTTCGGCATCCTGATGGTGATCAACCTCGTCGTGATCACCAAGGGCGCCGGCCGCGTCTCCGAAGTCTCGGCGCGCTTCACCCTCGACGCGATGCCCGGCAAGCAGATGGCGATCGATGCCGATCTCAACGCCGGGCTGCTCACCCCCGAGGAAGCCAAGCTGCGCCGCCAGGAAGTCGCCACCGAGGCCGATTTCTACGGCTCGATGGACGGCGCCTCGAAGTTCGTGAAGGGCGATGCCGTCGCCGGCGTTCTGATCCTCGTGATCAACATTCTCGGCGGCCTCATCCTCGGCGTGATGAGCCACGGCCTGTCGCTGAGCGAAGCCGCCTCGACCTACATCATTCTGGCGATCGGCGATGCATTGGTCGCACAGGTGCCGGCGCTGCTGCTGTCGATCGCCGCCGCTGCGATCGTCACCCGCGTTTCCTCGCCGCTCGACCTGGCGGGCCAGATCACAAGCCAGTTCGGTTCGGCCCGCGCCTGGACGCCTGTTTCGGGCATCCTCGCGCTGCTCGGCATCGTACCCGGCATGCCGCACTTCATCATCCTGTCGGCCGCCGGCGTTGCGGGTTTCGCGGCCTGGAAGATGAACACATCGAAGCGGGTGGAAGCCGCACTCGAAGTCGCCGCCGCAGAGGCCGCAGCGGCGCCCGCCCCGGTTTCCCCGAACAGCATCGACTGGAACGACGTCTCCGACGGCGCCGCCCTCGGCCTCGAACTCGGCTATGGTCTTGTCGGGCTGGTCGACGAGCGCAAGGGCGCACCGCTCATGGCGCGGATCACCGGTATCCGCCGTCAGCTGTCACGCGAGCTGGGCTTCGTCGTGCCGCTGGTCCGCGTGCGCGACAATCTGAGCCTGCCGCCCAATGCCTATCGCATCACCGTCGCCGGCGTGATCATGGGCGAGGACGAGGCATTTCCCGAACAGCTGCTCGCGCTCGACAGCGGCGATCTCGAAGGCACGGTCGACGGCCGCGCCTGCCGCGATCCCAGCTTCGGCCTCGAAGCCGTATGGATCACGCCCGAGAAGCGCGCCGATGCGATCGTCGCGGGCTATACCGTCGTCGATCCCGCCACGGTCGTCGCTACCCATCTCAACCAGATCATCGCCGCCGCCGCCGCCGACTTGTTCGGCATGGATGAAGCCCAGCGCCTGCTTGATTCCCTCAAGGAATCCGCGCCCCAGCTGGTCGGCGGCCTCACCCCCTCGCCGCTCAGCCTCGCCCAGATCGCCGCGGCCTGCCGTGCGCTGCTCGCGGAAGGCGTGCCGCTGAAGGATTTCCGCCGCATCGCCGAATCGATGGTCGACGCCGCCGCACAGTCGAGCGACGCGGCCGCGCTGGTCGAGAATATCCGTTCGCGGATCGGCGCGCTGATCGTGCAGACGCTGGTGCCGGTGAAAATGCCGCTGCCCGTGGTGACGCTCGATGCCGGACTTGAGTCGCTGCTCGCACAGGCGGTGCGGACCTCGCCCGGTGCGGCACACCCGTTCGAACCGGCGCTCGCCAACCGCATCGTCTCGGCGATCGCCGAGGCTTCCGCGCCGATGGTCAACAGCGCGACCCGCTTCGCCATCGTCACTTCGCCGATCGCGCGGCGCGCACTGGCTCGCCTCCTCAAACCCCATTTGCCGGAAACGCCCGTCATGTCCTTCCTCGAGATTCCCGATGGCAAGGCGGTCGAAGTCGCCGCGGTGGTTGGCGGCGGGCCCTCTCATAATGGCAGTGCCGGCGCCCTGGGTGCGCGACCGATGGAGACCGCAGCATGATCCGCGCCCGCACCGACCTGATCGATCTACCCACTTCGGCGGCCCGGCAGCGCAGCGCCCGCGTCATCAGCATCGCCTGCGGCCGCAGCGGCGTCGGCAAGACGACGATAGCCGCAAACCTCGCGCTGTCGCTGTCGAAGATGCACCGCCGCGCCATGCTGGTGGATTGTGATCCCGGTCCCGGCGATGCGACGCGCATCATGGGTTTCGACCCGGCGGAATCGATCGATGATGTGATCGGGGGGCGGCTGACGATCGACCAGATCGTGGTGGACGGTCCTGAGGCGTTGTTCGTGGTGCCGGCTGGACCCGCCGATGCCGCCGGCCGGGTCGACCTCGCCGCGCGGCTCAAACTGGCCGATGCCTTCCGTCCGCACCGCAGGTCGCTCGACTATGTGATCGTCGATACGCCCGGCAGCGCCGATCCCGACACGCTTGACATGGTCGCATCCGCCGACCTGCCGGTGGTCGTGCTGGCGCCGGACGCCGATCGCTTCATGGATGCCTATGGCACGGTGAAGCTGCTTGCGCTCGACCATGGTGTCCGCGACATCGCGATCGTAACCAACCGGATCACCGACGAAGCGATGGGCCGCGAACTGTTCCGCCGCTTCCGCGAAGTGTCGGGCCGGTTCCTTGCCGACACCAGGCTGAGCTATCTTGGCGGCGTTCCCCGCGATGAACGCGTACTGACCGCCGTCGCGCGGCGGCGGCTTGTCGTCGATCAATATCCCGGCGCCCGCGCGGCGCAGGCGCTGAGCCACCTCGCCCGCACGATCGATACGCTCGATATCCGCGCCCACGCTGGCGGCGACTGCTTCTTCGGCATGGAGGCGGTCGCCCGTGCTAGCTGAATCTCGCGACTCCTCGCTGCACACCTATGGCCGCAAGCCGCAGAAGCCGCGGGCGGAAGACCTGGTGCGCAGCCATATGCAGCTTGTCCGCAAGATCGCCTGGCATGTCCATGGCCGGGTTTCGTCGGCTATCGACATCGAGGATCTGATCCAGATCGGCATGATCGCGCTGGTCGAAGCCGCCAATGGCTATGAGGATCGCGGTCACGCCTTCTCCACCTATGCCTCGCTGCGGGTGCGCGGTGCGATGATTGATCATCTGCGCCGCCACGCATCGATGAGCCGATCGGCGATGGTCAAGCGCCGGGAAATGCTCAAGGCAAAGTCCGATTTCGAAAAACGCTACGGGCGCAGTCCCAGCGATTCCGAACTTGCCCAGGCCATGGGCCTCGACGGCGCCGCGTTCCGCGCACTGGTCGATGAAACAGCGGCCACCTACCAGGAGTCGCTCGACGAGGTGTATTCGGACCAGTCGATCTGGTTCGCCGACGTCGAGGAGAGCGCCGACCAGGGGATCGAGCGCGAGGAACTGGCTGCGGCGCTCGGCGAACATATTTCGGAACTGCCGGAGCGCGAGGCGATGGTGCTCCAGCTCTATTTCGTCGAGGAGATGAACCTCGAAGAAATCGGCCAGACGCTCGGCATCGGCGCGGCGCGGGTCTGCCAGATCAAGAAGACTGCACTCGACAAGCTGCGCACGTCGCTGAAGGATTGGCGGTAGATCCCAACCTTTAGCGTGATCGCCGCCTGATCCGGCCACTGCGCCGCAGCATTCCAGTAAAAATGGCGAAATTCCTCGATCGCCCAGCTTTGGCATGGCTCGTGCAACGCCGCCTGCATCCGGCGGACACTGCCCGCTTCACGAAGGAACTGGTTCGATGCAACGCTCTCACCCGTCGCTCTTTGCCCGCCACGACACATTTTTCGGAGTATGCGAGGCGATCGGCCAGGACTTCGGCTTCCACTCCAACTATGTGAGGCTGGCCGTCGGCCTGGGCCTGCTGCTGAGCCCGCTTGCAACCGTCGCCGCCTATATCGGTGCGGGCGTTCTGGTGGCGATTTCCCGCTGGATCTACCCGATCCGCGCGGCGGGTGCGGAGGCCCCAACTGCCTTGCTGGAAGAAGCGCGGCAGAGCGATAAGGACCAAGGCAGGATCGTCTTCGCCGAAGCGGCTTGAACCCCTCCCCGTCTGCGCGCGGGGAGCCTTAGCGCCGGTCGAGTGCCGCTTCGACGCGCGCCATCTTCATCCCGAACTCGTTGAAGCGGGCGTTGGTGTCGGCCTGTCCGCTCTGGACTGCCTTCAACACCATGTTCATCGGATCGCGCTCGGCCAGGCTGGACTGCAGCACCTCCATGCGGTGCTTGAGCTCCTCGCTGCTGACCGGCGTATCGGCAAGCTGCGCACGCTGTGCCTGCAGCAGCTCGATCTGCCGGTCCCGGACCAGTCGCAGGTCGTGGATCAGTGCATTTGCCGTCTCGAGCTGATGTTGCCGCTCGCGCGCATCGGCGACCACGAGTTGCGCGGACATGATCGTACGCTCCGCGACGATCAGGCCAACGGCCGAGATCAGGCTGGACATGAGGCCGACGCCGATGGCGATCTGGCTCATCCTGCTCGGTGACCTGGGTGCGATGGCCTGCTGTAAGGCCTCGGGGGCTGCCGGAGCAGGAGCGATCGTGGCGGCCGGGGGCGTCGGAACCGGCGGTGTCGGAATGGGCTGCATCGCCGGCGATGGGGCGGTCGGCTGATCGATCGCACCAGCCACGAGGGCATCGAGATCATCGAAGTCGTCGATCTGGATCGACATGATCCCGACCGGCGCACTCTCCTCGTCCGGTGCGGAAAAATCGATCGGCCCGATCCCGGCGAGCTTTGCGGCGGGCTGATCGTCGCGCGTCTGGACGACGCTGGTTTCGAGATCTTCGAGGGCTTTGAGCGCTGCGTCGAAACCGCTGCCGCTGTCCGAAATCGAGATCGTATCCATCGAACTTTTCCTGTCGAACGCCGGGGCACTTCAAGAAAAAGGCCCCCGGCGCGGGGAAACGAAGCGCCGGGGGCCTGAGAGACGGCCGTTTGAGGAGGCCGGCTATCTTTTAGCGGAGCAGGCTCAGCACATTCTGCTGGCTCTGGTTCGCCTGGGCGAGCATCGCCGTCGAAGCCTGTGCAAGGATCTGCGACTTGGCGAGCGAGGTCGATTCCACCGAGAAGTCCGCGTCTTCGATCCGCGAGCGGGCTTCAGACAGGTTGTTGACGTTCGCGGTCAGCACGTTGACGGCGGCGTCAAGACGGCTCTGGGTGGCGCCGAGACCGGCGCGGACCGTGTTGACCTGGGTCACGGCGGCGTCGAATGCGGTGATCGCGGTGCCGGCATTCGTCGTGGTGTCGACCTTGATGCCGGTGGCATAGGCCGCAGCAACCTTGTCGAGGCCACCGACCGAGATCGACGTCGTGTCGCCCGAATTGATGCCGGTCTGGATCGAGAAGGTCGTCGCGACCGAGGTTGCCCCGAACAGCGTGTTGCCGTTGAACTTGGTCTTGGTGACGACGTCCGAGATCTGCGACTGGAGCGCTGCGACTTCCGTCTGCAGATTATCACGATCGCTCGACTGGTAGGTGCCGTTCGACGCCTGCACGGCCAGTTCGCGGACACGCTGCAGCATGTTGGTCACTTCGCCCAGCGCGCCTTCAGCGGTCTGCGCCAGGGAGATGCCGTCATTGGCGTTGCGGATCGCGACGGTCATGCCGCGGACCGACGAGGTCATCGAGGAAGCGATGGCGAGGCCGGCTGCGTCGTCCTTGGCGGTGTTGATGCGCTTACCGCTCGACAGGCGCTCCATGGCGGTCGCCTGCATCTGCCCGGCGAGACGGCCGGCGTTCTGCGAACGCAGCGACGAAATATTGGTGTTGATGACAGACATGAGTGAATCCTTCCGCTGTTACTCGGCGTGCCGGCTACTCGACCGTTCTCGCCACGATCCGGGTAACGACGTCCTGAAACTATGCTTAAGGAAGAAAGATGGTTAAGCGGCATTAACCATAATTTAATTCGAAAAGCGGTGCGGCAATCGCGGTGCGTTGGTCGGAAATACGGCGTTCCACGGGTCTTCCACTTTGGGCAGCACTAGAGGCGGACTATGCTATCGCTCATGTTTACCCTCACCCCAGCCTTCGCCGGGGTGACGGCCATAGCACGCTGAGACGGCCGGCGCCCAAAAACGGAAACAGCCCCCGATGCGGATGCACCGGGGGCCGTCTCGGCCAGCAACTGGGGGAAGAAGCTATTATTTGAGGAGGCTGAGCACGTTCTGCTGGCTCTGATTGGCCTGGGCCAGCATCGCCGTGGATGCCTGTGCCAGGATCTGCGACTTGGCGAGGTTGCTCGATTCCAGCGAGAAGTCGGCATCCTCGATCCGCGAGCGCGCTTCCGAGAGGTTGTTGATGTTGGCGGTCAGCACGTTGACCGTCGCTTCGAGGCGGTTCTGGTTGGCGCCGAGATTGGCCCGCACATTGGCCACCTGGGTCAGGGCCAGATCAGAAGCGGTGAGCGCCAGCGCCGCATTGGCGGTGGTGTCGACCTTGATGCCGGTCGCATAGGCCGCGGCCACCTTGTCGAGACCTCCAACCGTGATTGCCGTCGTGTCGCCGGAGTTGATGCCGGTCTGGATTGCAAAGCTGGTGCCGCCCGAAGTGACTGCGAACAACGTGTTGCCGTTGAACTTGGTCTTGGTCACCACGTCGGAGATCTGCGACTGGAGCGCTGCGACTTCGGTCTGGAGGTTGTCACGATCGGTCGACTGGTAGGTGCCGTTGGCAGCCTGGACGGCCAGTTCGCGGATACGCTGCAGCATGTTGCTGGCTTCGCCGAGCGCGCCTTCCGCAGTCTGCGACAAGGAGATGCCGTCATTGGCGTTGCGGATCGCGACCGACATGCCCCGGACCGATGCGGTCATCGAAGAGGCGATGGCGAGGCCGGCGGCGTCGTCCTTAGCCGAATTGATGCGCTTGCCGCTCGAGAGGCGCTCCATCGCGGAGGCCTGCATCTGATTGGCCAGGCGACCTGCATTCTGGGCGCGGAGCGAAGAGATGTTGGTGTTGATGACGGTCATGTGGATCAGTCCTTGTCCTGTTAAGGGGCGATGATCCGGTGCTGGCCGTTCTCGCCTCGATCCCATTAACGGCCGTGCTTACTCCGGCTTTAACCAGGAAAATTCACCACGATCGATTTTTTCCAGACTTTCCACTCAACCTATTATTTTTACACAATTAGTTTTTAGTCGTAGTCGGTGTTAAGCCAGTTTGGCCACTGGGCTGACGGCGCCGGTCTCATCCGGACATCGCCGGCCCGGCAAGTTTCTGCCGCCTCCGACTAAAGGATGAGCAACCTCTTGCCGCTCGCCTGAAACGCCCATTTTCCGGCGCGCTTTCGCCGCCTCTCGCGCTCGCGCGCGTGAGCGTGCCGCCACGGGCAGGTGCGTCGCGCGGTCTATTAAGACTTTCGTAGTTAATCTGCCGGTAAGGATGTCAGGCAAGGAATTGGCGTGGCTGGCACGTCGATCCGCGAGGACGGCCCATGACGACGATCGGCATCAGCGAGAAGGCGCAAGGTTCCCACCCCACGCTCGTCGCGTGGCTGGCCGGCGCAGGGATCGAAACCGCACGGCTCGACCCTGCCGCCGCACCGGCCCGTGATGCCCAGCGCATCCTCCACGTCACCGAGTTCGGCGTCGCCCGCCAGCACGACATCCTGATCGACTTTGCGGATGGCCTGCCGGTGCTGCGCCGCGCCAAGGTCGGCCGCCCTGCCACCGTGGTCTTCGGCTTCGAAGACATGGCGTTCGGCCATGCGTTGATCGCTGAACTGATCCGCCCGCGCATCATGCCGGCCTGCGGTGAACCGGACAGTGCCCGGTTCCTGTCGCTGGCCGCCCGCGTCGCGCGAAGCGACGCAACCGTGCTGTTGCTGGGCGAGACCGGCACCGGCAAGGAAGGTGTCGCCCGCTTCGTCCACGCCGTCTCCCCGCGCCAAGACAAGCCTTTCGTCGCGGTCAACTGCGCCGCCCTTCCCGAAACCATGCTCGAAGCCATCCTGTTCGGCCACCAGAAAGGCGCCTTCACCGGAGCGACCGGGTCGGGGGACGGCCTGTTCCGCGCCGCCGAGGGCGGCACGCTGCTGCTCGACGAGATCTCCGAGCTGCCGCTGCCCCTGCAGGCGAAGCTGCTCCGCGCCCTGCAGGAGCGCGAAGTGCTTCCCGTCGGCGCCACCGCGCCGATTGCGATCGACGTTCGCATCATTGCCGCCGGCAATCGCGATCTCGCCGCCGAAGTCGAGGCCGGGCGGTTCCGCGCTGATCTCTACTGGCGGCTCAACGTCATGCCGATGACCCTGAAGCCGCTGGGCCAACGCCGCCAAGACATCAGGGCGATTTCGGCCGCGCTGCTCCTGCGCCACACGCCGGACCATGAGGAACTCGCCTGGCCGACCGCCAACGCGCTCGACCGGCTGATGACGCATGGCTGGCCCGGCAATGTCCGCGAGCTCGAAAATGTTCTCCAGCGCGCCATGCTGATGCGCGACGGCAGCCGCATCGAGGCCGCCGACCTGATGATCGATCCCGCGCCGAACGCCCCCGCCTTCCGCATGGCATCGGTCGAACCCGCACCGATCGCATCCCCCCCGCTCCAGGCGCCCGTTCGCCTCGCCGACGCGCGCCGCCTGAGCCAGGCGCAAGCGATCGAGGAAGCACTCGCGGCGACCGGTGGCCACCGCCTCCGCGCCGCCCAGCGGCTCGGCATTTCCGAACGCACGCTGCGCTATCGCATGGCCGACATGCGCGCTGTGGCTTGAGGGAGGGCTAGATGACCACCATCAACACGAGCAACCTGATGGCGATGCGCAACGCCATCCTGCAGCAGAACTCGGCTCTGCAGAAGGCCGCCGCCGCTCCCGCGCCCAACCCCATCGACGGAGTTGCGTCGGTAGGCACGACGACGGGCGCGCCCGATGGCGGCTTCGCCTCGACGCTGCGCGGCGCCCTGGGCGAGGTCAACAACCAGCAGACCAAGGCCGGCGCGATCAGCGAGAGCTATGAGCGCGGCGAAACCACTGACATCGCGGCCGTGATGCTCCAGCGCGAGCAGGCCAATGTCGGTTTCCAGGCCACCCTGCAGGTCCGCAACAAACTCCTGTCCGCCTATAAGGACATCATGAGCATGCCGGTATAATCGATGGCTGACATCATCACCTCCTCCGCCCCGAACGCTCCTGCGCTGTCCGCCCCGACGGGTGCGGGTAGCGTCGGTACATCGGCGATCCTCGAGCGGGTAAAGGATTTCACCGCACAACCGGCGATCCAGCGCAGCCTGCCGATGATCGGCCTGATCGCGCTGCTCGGCGTCGCCGCGCTGCTCTGGTCGACGATGTCCGGTGCCCCACAGCGCGACCTGTTCGCCGGCATGGGCGACGCCGACAAGGCTGCGGTGGCCGACGCGCTGAAGGCTGCGAACATCCCCTATCAGGTCGATCGCGACACCGGCTCGCTGACCGTGTCGGAGACGAGCTTTTACCAGGCCAAGATGCTGCTCGCACAGCAGGGCCTGCCCAAGTCGGCCCCCGATGGCGATGCCATGATCTCCTCGCTCCCGCTCGGCGCCAGCCGCGCGGTCGAGGGCGAGAAACTGCGCACCGCGCGCGAGATGGATCTGGCCCGCACGATCGAAGCCATCGACGCCGTCGAAACCGCCAAGATCCACATCGCCGCAGACCAGCCGAGCGTCTTCCTGCGCGACGAAGCCAAGCCGCAGGCCTCGGTGATGCTGCGGCTGCGCGCCGGACGTGCGCTATCGGACTCGCAGGTCCAGGCGATCGTCCATCTTGTCGCATCGTCCGTACCGAACCTCTCACCCGACGGCGTGTCGGTGGTCGACCAGGCCGGCCGGCTGCTGTCCTCCTCGGGAAGCGACCCGATGAGCGAGGCCTCCAACCGACAGGTCGACATCCAGAACAAGATCGAGCAGCGCTATCTCGACGCGCTCACCAAGATCCTGACGCCGATCGTCGGCCCCGGCAACTTCACCGCCGAAGTCCATGCCGACGTCGACTTCACCGAAACCCAGGCGACCCGCGAGAGCTATCCCAAGGATACCGCCGTGGTCCGCTCCGAACAGGGCGGCTGGACCGGCGACAAGAATGGCGGCGAAGCCTCTGGCATCCCCGGCGCCCTGTCGAACCAGGCCCCGGCCGCGAGCCAGGTGACCGCAGCGCCGCAGCAGACCGTGAACGCCACGGCCGGCACAACCGCCGCCGCGGAAGCCGGCAAGACTTCCGAGCAGTATAACCGCACCTATGAGCTCGGCCGCGAGGTGTCGGTCACCCATAATCCGGTCGGCCAGGTGAAGCGCCTCTCGGTTGCCGTCGCCCTGCGTGAAGGCAGCCGCAAGTTCAGCCGCGCCGAGCTCGCATCGATCGAGTCGCTGCTGCGCGGCGCGATCGGCGCCGATCAGGCCCGCGGCGATGTCGTCGCCCTCTCCGCCCGCAGCTTTGCGGTCATGGAGGATGCCGAGGTCAAGCCCAACTGGTGGGAGGCCACCTGGGTCTCGACCCTGGCCCGCAACCTATCTGCGCTGCTCGTCGTCGCGCTGCTCGTCTTCGGCGTCGCCAAGCCGATGCTCAAGCGTCGCGCCGCCTTCGCGGAGGAACGGAAAACCGCGATGCAGGCAATGATCAGCTCGGGCGGCCGTATCCCCGAGGGCACCAGCCCGGCGGTCCGCAACGAGATCGCTTCCGCACTCGCCCAGCAGGCGCTGCATGACCCCAACAAACCCGTGACCCTCGATATGATCCAGGCCACGCCGGGCTATGCCAATCGCGCCGAGCTGATCCGCAATTTCGTACGCCAGGATCCGGACCGCGCCGCCCTGGTCGTCCGCGACCTCATCCGCGCCGACATGCCGGGAGCCGATTGATCGCCATGGCCGACGAAACGCCCATCGACACCGAAAATGCCAGCCCTGTGCCGCCCAGCGGCAGCCAGGCCGCCGCAATCCTGCTGATGCTGCTTGGCGAGGAGGAGGCCGCGACCGTGCTGAGCCGGCTCGAACCAGACGAGGTACAGCATCTCGGCGGCGCGATGTTCGGGGTGGCCAACATCTCGGAGGATCAGATCGATGACGTGTTCGACGTCTTCGTCGATCGCGCCAGGGTTCGCACCACCCTCGGTTTCGGCGTCGAACGCCAGATCAAGGGCATGATGCACAAGGCGCTCGGCCAGGACAAGGCCGATCAGGTGCTCCAGCGGATCACACCCGTCCAGCATGTCAGTACGCTCGAAAATCTCAAATGGATGGACGCGCGCGCCATCGCCAACCTGATCGAGTTCGAGCATCCGCAACTCGCCGCGATCGTGCTCGCCTTCCTCGAAGCCCAGCGCGCGGCCGACGTGCTCCAGCTGCTGCCCGAGGAGATGCAGGCCGACCTGGTCTATCGCGTCGCGACCATGGGCCCCGTCACCGAGGCCGCTCTTTCTGAACTGGACGAGATGCTCAACCGGCCCGCGACCGAACAGTCCACCGGTGCGACCACGCGCCGCGGCGGCGCCGGGGAGGCCGCCAAGATCGTCAATTCGTCACGGAAGGCCGCCGAGCAGCGGATCATCAAGGCCCTGCAGAAGCTCGACAAGTCGGTCGCCCGGAACATCGAGGAAGAGATGTTCATCTTCGACAATCTGATGGCGGTGGGTGACAAGGACCTCGGCACGCTGCTGCGTGCGGTGGACAATGATGTGCTGGTCGTGTCGCTCAAGGGCGCCGACGAGAAGCTGCGGCAGAAGATTTTCGCCTGCATGTCCAGCCGCGCCGCCCAGTCGATCCAGGACGAAATCGCCGATCGCGGCCCGATGCGGCTGGCCGATGTCCAGGAAGCGCAGAAGGCTATGCTCTCGATTGCGCGCAAGCTTGCTGCCGAAGGCACCATCAGTCTCGGCGGAAAGGGCGACGACTTTGTCTGATCTGTGGGCGAGCGATCTCAGCGGCGACGCGACCCGGGTCGATGCCTGGGCACGCCCTGCTCCATCCGGCCAGTTCACGCCCTGGGGTGACAATCCCCATCCCAAGCGCCGCGCGAGCGACTTCGCGCCGAGCCCGCGCCAGCCCCAGGCAGCACCGGTCACCGATATCGAGACGCTGCGCGCCGAGGCTTTCGCGGAAGGGTTCGAGCATGGCCGACAGGCCGTGATGGTCGAGTTCGCCCGCGAGCGGGAAGCGCTTGCCGAACTCATTCGCTCGGCCGAGGCGATCAAGCCCGAACCTGCCGGTCCGCTCGCGGCGGTTCTGGCGGAAACCGTCGCACGGTTCGTCCGGCAGATCGTCGGCGAAGTGAAGATCGATCCCGCGATGCTGAAGGAGCGGGCTGAAACGATCGCCGAGATGGTCACCGCCGAGTCCGGCCCTGCCCGGCTGCGCATGCACCCCGAAGACATAGCCATGCTGGACGGCGTCGACCTGGGCCTTCCAATGGCGCCCGATCATCATCTCACCTCCGGCACGATCATCCTCGAGACCGGCGAAGGGTGGATCGAGGATGGACCGCAGGTCCGCCTCGCGCGGCTGCGCAGCCAGTTGGACAATATGGGCCTCCCGCGATGATCAGGATCATCGCTCATATGGGCCTCCCGCGATGAGCATAGCTGCCATGTCCCGGGCCATGCTCGACGCTGTCGAGCTGGAGCCGACAGGCCCGCGCCGGATCGGCCGCCTCGCCTCTTATGATGGCCTGATGCTTGAGGCTACCGGCTTTCCGATGCCGGTTGGTTCGAACGCCCGCGTCATCGATGCCGACGGCCATGCCGCGCTCGCCGAGGTCGTGGGCTTCCGCGGCAACCGCACGCTTTTGATGGCGCTCGATGCCGACGCTCCGCACAGCGCGGGGGCACGCGTCGAGCCCGACCGCCGGGGCGGCTCGGTCGATGTTGGCGACACTCTGCTGGGCCGGGTGATCGACGCACTGGGCAACCCGATCGACGGCCTCGGGCCGATCGCCACGGCCGAACGCTGGCCGCTGGCCGGCAAGCGTGGCAACCCGCTCGACCGCGCCCGAGTGACCGAACCGTTCGACATGGGCGTGCGCGCGATCAATGCGCTGCTCACGGCCGGCGTCGGGCAGCGCATCGCCATCGCCGCCGGCTCGGGCGTCGGAAAATCCGTGCTGATGGGCCAGATGATCTCCGGCGCCGACGCCGACGTGATCGTCGTCGGCCTGGTCGGCGAACGCAGCCGCGAGGTCAGCGACTTTCTCGCCACCAAGCTGGCGGGACCAGTGCGCCAGAAGAGCGTGGTGGTCGCCGTTCCCGCCGATCATCCGCCGGTGCTGCGGCTGCGGGCCGCGATGCGCGCGACGGCCATCGCCGAATATTTCCGCGCGCAAGGCAAGCGCGTGCTGCTGCTGATCGACAGCCTTACCCGCGTCGCCCATGCGCAGCGCGAAATCGGCCTGTCGCTGGGCGAGCCGCCGACGATGAAGGGCTATCCGCCGTCGGCGCTCGGCATGATCCCGCGGCTGATCGAGCGCGCCGGCGTCGACGCCAGCTCCGGAGGGTCGATCACCGCTCTCTACACGGTTCTTGCCGATGGCGACGACACCGACGATCCGATCGTCGACACCGCGCGCGCCATCGTCGATGGCCATATCATCCTGTCGCGCAGCCTTGCCGAACAAGGCGTGTTTCCCGCGATCGACGTCGGCAAGTCGCTGAGCCGCGTGATGAACGACATCGTCGGGCCCGAACATCTCCAGGCCGCACAGATCCTGCGCCGCCTGTGGGCGGTCTATGAGGAAAACCGCGATCTGATCCTGATGGGCGCCTATCGCACCGGCAGCGACCCGATCATCGATATCGCTATCGCCAGGCACGACCACATCCTCGAGTTCATGAGCCAGGGTCAGAAGGACCGGGTCGACTTCGACGAGTCGGTCAAGGCGCTGATTGAGGCGTTCGGCGGATGAAGGCACTGGTCGCAAAGCGAGCGCGCATCACCCGGGTGCGGGGCGTGCAGCACATGCTCGCCACTTCGGCCGCAGCGAGCGCCGAGGCGCAGGTCGCTTCGCTGGAGAACAATGCCGCAAAGCTCGCCTCGCTGCGCGACAGCCTGACCCTGCCGAGCGGCCCGTCGACCGGCGCGATCCTTCAGAACCGCGGCGAACTGGCGCAGCGTCTCGACAAAGCCCGCAACGGCCTCACCGACGCCATCGTCACGGCACGTGCCGCGGCCGAAAAGAAGATCGCAGAGCGGCTCGAAGCGCGCCAACGCCAGGAAAGCGCGGCGAAGCTCGATGCCCGTGCGGTGCAGGCTCTCTCGGACTGGACCGAGGCCCGTATCGCCGCGAATTTCCGTCCGAGAGGACCAAGACATGCAGAGCAAGGTGAAGACTGACATGGCCGTTGCAGCACTTTCCACCGCCTCGATCGCGTTGAACACGAGTCCGGCCCCGGCCCCGGCGGCCCAACAGCCATCGGAGGCTCCTCAAGCCTTCGCAAAGCTGGTCGAGCGGGCCAAGCCCGAAGACAAGGCGCCCGAAGACGGCACGCGCGCCCAAGCCACGCCCGACGGCGATGCCGAAACCGCGGCGGCAGCCGAAGACAGCTCCGTCAACCCGCCCGAAGGTGAAGCGAAGGAACTGCCCTCCAGCCAGCCGGTGGACCTGCTCGCGGAAATCGAGGCCATGGTCACCGCCGCCAGCCAGCTCGGCGTCAATCAGCCTATGCCGATCGCGCCCATGCCGCCGGCGCCGGTCGCGACTCCATCCGAAACAGCGGCCACCAGCGTCGCCACGACCGTCGCCCTGCCAGCGGACATTGCGACCGCCACGGCCAAGTCCATTACAGCGATGATGCCGACGGCGTCCGATGGCCCGGCCAGATCGATCGGGGCCGACACCAATACCGCGCGTGCCGCCGTGACGACGCCGGTCGCGACGACCTCTACGCCAGCGGCGCCGATCCCGGAAACAGGCAGCCCGGTGGAAACTGCGGAATCTTCTTCCGCCGCGACGCCATCGACGATGGTCGAAGATGGCGGATCGCCACGAACTGGCGACGGCCTCAGGAGCGGCTCCGCTGCGCGAAGCGACATCGCCGCGCTGCTCGCCTCGCTCAAATCGGTCTACCAGCCTGCCAAGCCTCGCGACGCCGTTGCGGCCGAGGCTGCGCCCGTCCCATTGCCGGCCCAAAAGCTGGCTGAGCTTGCGGCCGGCACCGCCCCCGCCGCTGTCGCGGCTGCCATCGTGCCCGCCGCGCAACCAACCACCGCCGCCGTGGTTCAGCCGGTCCTTGCCGCCGTCATGCCAGCGGTGACTACGCCGAAAACCGCGAGGCCCGCCGCAGGCGCGGCCGCTACGTCCATCGTCGATGCGAACGTCCCGAGCGCGACACCGCTGCCCGACACCACGATCAGCCAGGACGGCAACGCACCGCTTCCGCAGGCAAGGACGGCCGAGGCTGATACCTCTACGCCGCCTCCGGCCGACCCGGCAGCCGGCCCTGCGCTTGCCCCGGCCGATACGACACCGGCTCCAATCGCCAGCAGCACGCCCACGACTTCAGCAGCACCCCATGCTGAGGGAGTCCCGGTAGCGACCCAGGCCGAACAGAGCGTCGCCCGGCATCTCGATCTCGCCCGCGACAATCAGTGGCTGGATCGACTGGCGCGGGACATCAGCCAGGCGGCCAGCCAGCAGGGCCACCTGAAGTTCCAGCTCAATCCCGAACATCTCGGCGCGTTGACCGTGGAAATCGCCAACAGCGCGTCGGGGACCGCGATCCGCATGACCGCGGACACCGATCAGGCCCGCACGATCATCGCCGACGCCCAGCCGCGCCTGCTCGCCGAAGTCCGCGCGCAGGGACTGCGCGTCTCGGAGTCGCATGTCGACCTGAGCCAGCAAGGCGGCGGCAGTTCGGCTTCGGCGCAGGGACAGCAGCGCCAGTCGTCAGAAAATCATAAACCTTTTGCCGCTACACAGGCGGCGATCCGTGACGATGCCGGCGAGTCGGCATCGCGCGACGATGGTGAACTTTACGCCTGATCCATAGGATTTGAACGATGAGCAGTGCCGCCGCAGCCGCCGCCGAGGCGCCGAAGAAGAAGGGCAAGATGAAGGGCATCCTGATGATGCTCATGATGGCGATCGTCTTCGCGGGCGGTGGCGTCGGCGCGGGCATGTATGCTGCCGGTGCGGGCCTGGCCGGCGAGCACGAGAAAGCGGTGGAGGAAGACCCCAACGCGCCGAAGCTCGTCGTCAAGGAAGGCCTCGAAGAAGGCGGGCATGCCGAGAAGAAGACGCTTCCGCTCGGCATCGAGACGGACCAGTCGCCCGATCCGACCAAGTACAAGGCCACCTATTACACCTTCGAGCAGCCATTCACCGCCAACCTGCGCGACTCCGACGGCTTCACCCAGATCGGCCTGGGAGCATCGACATTCTACGATCAGAAGGTGCTCGATAATCTCAAGGACAACGAAATGCCGATCCGCTCGGCGATCCTGATGGTCATGTCGCAGCAGGACAGCTTCACCATCTCGACGCCGGAAGGCAAGCTGACGCTCCAGAAGCAGCTCAAGGACGCGATCAACGACGTGCTCAAGCAGCGCACCGGCTTTGGCGGCATAGACAATGTCTATTTCACCTCGATGGTCGTGCAGTAGCGGCAGGGTCGCCGCGTTTCACTCGGCTACGTCGATCGGCGATATCCGAGGCTCAGGGGCCAGGGTCAGCCGGATTATACTTCTGGACGAAGTCGAGTGCGGCCTGCAGCATCGTCCGACGGGTCACGCTACGTGACATCCAATGATCTTCGGCGGGAAGCGTCACCAACTCCACCGGTTTCTTCGCCCGCCTCAGCGCGTCTGCCATGCTGGTGCTCTGCTGGTACAGTACCACCGTGTCGTCCTTGCCATGGACCAGCAGGATCGGCGCATCCGCGGCGGCCGCATAGCGAATAGGCGAGATGTCCTGCAGGTCGCGGCCCGATCCGATCTCCGCCTTAAGTGATCGCATCAGCGTGCGGTCGTTGCCGCTTTCGGACATCTCCGTCTGATAGAATCTGCTCACGTCGCTGATCCCCGACACCGACACGGCGCAGCGATAGAGCCCATGCTGAAGCGTAACCCCGGCAAGCGCCGCATATCCGCCATAGCTTGCGCCCATGATGCAGGCTCGCTTCGGATCGACGATGCCCTGTCGGGCGAGCTCTGCCAGACCGTCCGACATGTCGGTCTGCATCTTGCGCCCCCACTCGCCATTGCCGGCCATCCTGAATTCCGCGCCATATCCGGACGAACCACGAAAGTTGGGCTGAACCACAGCATATCCGCGCGACGCAAACGCCTGCGCCCACCAGTCGAATATTGGATAGTCGCGCGCAGTGGGGCCGCCATGCGGCAGCACTATCACCGGAAGGTTGGTGGGCTTGCGTCCTGGAGGAAGCGACAGAACAGCATTGAGGTCCAGCCCGTCCGAGGCCTTGTAGCGGACCATTCGAACCAATCCGACCGCAGATTCGGCCAACGGATACGCGGTTCCCAATTCCTTGGCGCTGCGCCCTTTGATGTCGACGATCCACCATGTCTGCGGATCGCCGCTTCCGTCCGTGCGTATGATCAACCGATCGAAATCGTCGTTCCAGTCTACGAGCTGGACCTGACGCCCCGGAAACGCACGACCGATCCTCTGCACCGCCTTTTGCCGCTCGGCATCGTAGAAATAAGCTTCCGGCACGTCGCCCTCGCGCGCATGACCGATCAACAGGCGCGTTCGGCCGTCGAAATAGGGCGCAAAGATGCTTTCGCCCGACAGGATCTCGACCGGAGCACCGCCCTTGAGGGAAACCTCCATCCACCGATCAATGCCGGTGACTTCGTCGCTCTCGCTGTAAATGAGCGTATCCGGAGCGCGCCCAAGGCTTAGCAGGCCGATTCCTCCCTGCCGTGCGCGGCCACTCGCGATCGTGGCGCCCTTGCCGTTCCGGATCAGCCAGTTCCCCTTCAGCGGCGAAAAGTCGAGGCTCGCCGCGACGTCACCATGTGCATCGACCAGCCACTCCCGGTCGGTGTCTTGCGTGCTGCGTTGCGCGATCGACCGTGCCTTTCCTGTGTCGAGGTCGACCTGATAGAGATCGGGCCTTATCTTGCCGGACGGTACGCCGTTCTTGGTGTCGAGACCGCCGAAATACCCGTACCGGTGGCCGTCCTTTTCGACCGTGCCGAAATACCCGAAGACGCCGCCGGTGATGGTCTGGCTACGCTCGAAAACGGCGAAAGGCGTTCCACCAGGAACCGGCATCACGATCACCGAGGACAGTTCGGCTTTCGACGAGGTGAACTCCTGCCCCAATGCGACAGTGCTGCTCAGCTTGATGAGGAGCTTGCCGTCACCGGCCCAGTCGATCCAGCGCACCTTCTGATCGTCCAGCGGCACCGCTTGGATTACCCGCTGATCCTTGTCCAAGACGATCACCCGCCGCCGCCCTTCGACGACGCCGACCAGAGCTATATAGCTTCCGGTGGGCGAGATGGCCGCCATCTCCAGTCCCGGCAAGTTTCCGTATAGCGAAACGGGCGGTGCGCTCGCAGCGTGGATCTTCGCCGTCAGCAACAGCAGCAACAGGGCGGCGATCGACGACCATCGCAATGACTTCAGCGGCAAAACCACAACTCCCCCGGCCAGGCTCGACCAGGAGAAAGCTATCGTTCCGGCGCCGGTTCAGCCAGCGTCAAAGCATCAGATATGGATGGGTTTTCCCGTCACCGCCATCGCCGCTTCCTTGATCGCTTCCGAATGGGTCGGGTGCGCGTGGCAGGTGTAGGCGATGTCTTCGCTGGTCGCGCCGAACTCCATGGCCTGCGCGGCCTGGGCGATCATGGTTCCTGCCAGCGAAGCGATGATGTGGACGCCGAGCACCCGGTCGCTCTTCGCATCGGCGATCACCTTCACGAAGCCGTCTGGCTCATGATTGGTCTTGGCCCGCGAGTTGGCCATCATCGGGAATTTGCCGACCTTGATCTCGCCGCGCTCCCTGGCCTGCTCCTCGGTCAGGCCGACGCCGGCGATCTCGGGCATGGTATAGACCACGCCAGGGATGACATCGTGGTTTACGATCCCGGTCAGACCGGCGATGTTTTCCGCGACAGCAATGCCCTCGTCCTCGGCCTTGTGGGCGAGCATCGGGCCGGGCACCACATCGCCGATCGCCCAGATGCCAGGGACCGCGGTGGCGAAGTCGTGGTGGATTTCGATCTGGCCGCGCTTGTTCGTGATGAGCCCTGCGCGCTCGAGGGCGAGGCCCTCCGTGTTCGGCCGCCGGCCTATCGACACAAGCACCGCATCCGCCTCGATCGTCTCCGACGCGCCGCCGGCAGCAGGCTCCACCGTGACGATCGCCTTGCCGCCTTCGACTGCGACGCTGGTCACCTTGGTCGACAGCTTCAAAGCCATCCCCTGTTTCTTGAACAGCTTTGCGGATTCCTTACGGACCTCCTCGTCCATGCCGGGCAGCAACTGGTCCAGGAACTCGACGACTGTCACTTTCGCCCCGAGCCGCTTCCAGACCGATCCGAGCTCCAGCCCGATGACGCCGCCGCCGATCACGACGAGATGGTTCGGAACCTTGGACAGCTCCAGCGCGCCGGTCGAGGAGACGACCGTCTTCTCGTCGATCTCGACGCCAGGAAGCGGCGTGACGCTCGACCCGGTGGCGATGACGATGTTCTTCGCGCGATAATGTTTGCCGGCGACATCTATGCTGTCCTTGCCGGTGAAGGAGGCCAGCCCCTTCAGCCACTCGACCTTGTTCTTCTTGAACAGATATTCGATCCCGGCGGTCAGGCCCTTGACCGCATCGCGGCGCTGGCCGTGCATCATCTCCAGGTCGAGCTCGACGGTCGTCTTGATCCCGAGCTTGGCAAGCTTGCCGCTCGCGGCCTCGTCATAGAGCTCCGAGGCGTGGAGCATCGCCTTCGACGGAATGCAGCCGACATTGAGGCAGGTTCCGCCCAGGGTGTCGCGGCTTTCGGCGCAAGCCGTCCGGAGGCCAAGCTGCGCGGCGCGGATCGCGGCGACATAGCCGCCCGGCCCCGCGCCGATGACGATCACATCGAAATCATAGTCGGACATTGGTCACTTCCTCATTCCGTCATCCCGGCAGCGCCGGGATCCGAGGCGATGGATCGCTCTCTCGCCTCCAGAGATCCCGGCTCGGGCAGGGGCGGCGCAGACTTCTACAGGTCGATCAACAGCCGCGTCGGATCCTCGATCGCGTTCTTGAGCGCGACCAGGAAGGTCACTGCCTCGCGACCGTCGATCAGGCGGTGGTCATAGCTCAGCGCCAGATACATCATCGGCCGCGCGACGATCTGGCCATCACGCACCACCGGACGATCCTCGATGCGATGCAGGCCGAGAACGCCCGACTGGGGCGGGTTGATGATCGGGGTCGACATCAGCGATCCGAACACGCCGCCGTTCGAGATGGTGAAGGTACCGCCCTTCATCTCTTCCAGCTTGAGCGTCCCGGCCTTGGCGCGCGCGCCGAAATCGCCGATCGTCTTCTCGATATCGGCGACCGACAGCGTCTGCGCATCGCGGATCACCGGAACCACCAGCCCGTTTGGCGCCGACACCGCAACCGACACGTCGACATAATCGCGATAGACGATCTCATCGCCCTCGATCGAGCCGTTGACCGCAGGCACGTCGCGCAGCGCCATGCAGGCCGCCTTCACGAAGAAGCCCATGAAGCCCAGGCGTACGCCGTGCTTCTTTTCGAACAGGTCCTTGTATTTGTTACGTGCCTCGATCACCGCCGTCATGTCGACGTCGTTGAAGGTGGTGAGCATCGCCGCTGTGTTCTGCGCCTCCTTGAGGCGGCTGGCGACCGTCTGGCGCAGCCGGGTCATGCGAACCCGCTCTTCCTTGCGGCCATTCGCCGCGGCAGGAGCCGGCGCCGACGGCGCAGCCGCAGGCACGGCGGGCTTGGGGGCGTTCCGGGCGGCGGCGATGACGTCGTCCTTGGTCAGCCGGCCATCCTTGCCGGTGCCCCTGATCTTGCTCGGGTCCACGCCATGCTCGAGCACGGCGCGGCGCACCGATGGGGACAGGGTGACCGGATCGCCCGATTCGGTGTCCACCGGCGCCGCGGCGGGCTCGTGCGGCGCGGCGGCCTCGGCCTTGCCGACGGCGGTGCGATCCTCGACCGCGGGGGTCGCCGCGGTCGCCGCAGTAGCGCCAGCCTCGATCCGCGCGATGACCGCGCCGACATTCACCGTATCGCCTTCGTCGACAACCAGTTCGCCGATCACCCCGGCGACCGGCGACGGCACTTCGACCGCGACCTTGTCGGTTTCGAGACTGGCGATCGGCTCGTCGACCTTGACCGCGTCACCCGGCTTCTTGAGCCACTGGCCGAGGGTTGCCTCGGTGATCGATTCGCCGAGCGTCGGTACCACCACATCGGTAGCCATCTTACTTACCCTTTAATTCGTGGCCGAGCGCCTCGGCGATCAACATCGCCTGCTGCACGGCATGATTACGAGCGAGGCCGGTTGCGGTCGCTGCCGCTGCCTTACGGCCGGCATAGACGGCACGTGTCACCTTGCCGCCGACTTCGGTCAGCACCTTTTCGACATAAGGCTCGGCGAACGACCAGCTTCCCTGATTTTTGGGCTCCTCCTGAGCCCAGACCACCGTCTCGATATTCGGCATCCGACTGAATGCCGCAATCAGGGCGTCGGCCGGGAATGGGTAGAGCTGCTCCACCCGCAAAATCAGCGTGTTGGCGTCGCCAGCGGCATCGCGCGCCTCGGCAAGCTCGTAGAACAGCTTGCCCGACACCAGCACGACACGGCGCACGTCCTTGTCCGCCGGCGCTCCCGGATCGCGCAACACCCGCTGGAACCGGCTCTCACCGGTGAAGTCCTCGATTGTCGACACGGCCGCCTTGTGGCGGAGCAGCGACTTCGGGGTCATTATGATCAGCGGCTTACGGAACTTGCGCACCATCTGCCGGCGCAGGATGTGGAAGTAATTGGCCGGCGTGGTGCAGTTCGCCACCTGCATATTGTCTTCGGCGCACAGCTGCAGATAGCGCTCCAGGCGCGCAGAGCTATGTTCCGGCCCCTGCCCCTCATATCCGTGCGGCAGCAGCATCACGAGCCCGTTCACGCGCAGCCACTTGGCTTCGCCCGACGAGATGAACTGATCGACGATCACCTGCGCGCCGTTGGCGAAATCGCCGAACTGCGCTTCCCACATCACCAGCGTGTTCGGTGCCGCGGAGGCATAGCCATATTCGAAGCCGAGCACGCCGAATTCGGACAGCGGACTGTCGAGCACCTGGAAGCGCCGGTCCATGGCGGAAAGCGGGATATATTTGTGACCATCGGTCTGATCGACCCAAACCGCATGCCGCTGGCTGAACGTGCCGCGTCCTGAGTCCTGACCCGACAGGCGAACGGCATAGTCGTCCTTGAGCAGCGAGCCGAAGGCGAGGGCCTCGCCGGTCGCCCAGTCGAAACCGGCGCCGGTCGCGAACATCTCCTTCTTCGCATCGAGGATGCGCCCGAGCGTCTTGTGGATCTTCAGCCCTTCGGGGACGGTGGTGAGGTGCCGGCCGATGTCCGCCACCATGTCAGCCGTGATCCCGGTTTGAGCGGCGCGACGCTCGGTGATCGCCTCGCGCGGCGATGCAAATCCGGTCCAGTCGCCCTCGAACCAGTCGGCCTTGTTGACCTTGTAGCTTTTTGCCGCCGCGAATTCCCCTTCGAGATATTCGACGAATGCGGCTTCCTTCTTGGCGGTATAATCGGCCTCGATCACGCCTTCCTGGATCAGTCGTGCGTTATAGACCGCGCTGATCGGCGGATGTTGGCGGATCGCATCATACATGAGCGGCTGGGTGAAGCCCGGCTCATCGCCTTCATTGTGGCCGAAGCGGCGATAGCACCACATGTCGATCACGACATCGCGCTTGAAGGTGTGGCGGAACTCCGTGGCCACCTTGCATGCGAAGGTCACGGCCTCGGGATCATCGCCGTTCACATGCAGGATCGGCGCCTGCACCATCTTGGCGATGTCCGACGGATAGGGCGACGAGCGCGCGAACTGCGGCGAGGTCGTGAAGCCGACCTGGTTGTTGATCACGAAGTGGATCGTGCCACCGGTATGATAGCCGCGCAGACCGGAGAAGCCGAAGCACTCCATGATGATGCCCTGGCCGGCGAAGGCGGCGTCGCCGTGCAGCAGGATCGGCAGCACCTGCTCGCGCTCCAGATCGTCGAGCTTGGTCTGCTTGGCGCGCGCCTTGCCCAGTACGACCGGATTGACCGCTTCGAGATGCGACGGGTTCGGCGCAAGGCTGAGGTGGACGACGTTGCCGTCGAACTCCCGGTCGGTCGAGGTGCCGAGATGATATTTTACGTCACCCGAGCCCCCAACATCTTCCGGATTGGATGACCCACCCGCGAACTCGTTGAAGATCGCGCGATAGGGCTTCGCCATGACGTTCGACAGGATGTTGAGGCGACCGCGATGGGCCATGCCGATCACCACCTCGTGAACACCATAGGCACCGGCATATTTGATCACCGCTTCAAGCGCGGGGATCATGGATTCACCGCCGTCGAGGCCAAAGCGCTTGGTGCCGACATATTTGCGGCCGAGGAACTTCTCCCACTGCTCCGCTTCGATCACCTTGTTGAGGATCGCCAGCTTGCCCTCTGGCGTGAAGGATATCTCGGCATCCTTGCCTTCCATCCGCGCCTGGAGGAAGCGTCGTTCCTCGACATCGCCGATGTGCATATATTCGAGGCCGACATTGCCGCAGTAGTTGCGGCGCAGGATGCCCAGGATCTCCCGCGGCGTGGCGCGTTCGACGCCCAAGAAGCCGCCGACATAGACCTCGCGGTCCATGTCGCTTTCCTTGAAGCCGTGCCATTCCGGAGTGAGGTCCGCGGGCTCGTCGCGCTTGGACAGCCCCAGCGGATCGAGGTTGGCGAGAAGATGGCCGCGCACCCGGTAGGTGCGGATCATCATGATCGCCCGGATCGAATCCAGCGCCCGCTGTTCGATCTCCGCCTGGCTCGTCGCAGCAGCGGCAGGCGCGGCTGCCGGCGCGACCGCTGGCTTGGCAGGCTTTGGCGGCGCGGCCATCTGCATCGGATCGAGGGCGGCGGTCAGCCCGTCGGTGGCGGAGGGTGGCCAATCCGCCCGGGCCCAACTGGGGCCCGAGACGACCGATTCAACACCGGCAAAATAATCCTGCCAGCCCTGATCTAGGCTCGACCTATCCGTACGATATTGACGATAAAGCGATTCCACGAAGGAAGCACTGACTCCCTCCGGCCCGTCGAATCCGACGCCTTCGATACCCATCACACCATCCTTGATGCACCCACCCCGGGACTAAGGCCCGAAGCGCAGCAATTGCGGTTGATAAAAACTAGTTCGTGGTGGCCCGCTTGCTGACGGGCTCACCTCTTACCCTTTAAGCACTTCCGCCAATGTGGTGCCGAGCTCCGAAGGGCTCGCCGCCACCTTGATGCCTGCGGCTTCCATTGCCGCAATCTTGTCTTCGGCGCCGCCCTGACCGCCCGAGACGATCGCCCCGGCATGGCCCATGCGACGGCCCGGAGGCGCCGTACGGCCCGCGATGAAGCCGGCCATCGGCTTCGAGCGGCCGCGCTTGGCCTCGTCGCGCAGGAACTGCGCGGCTTCTTCTTCGGCCGAGCCGCCGATCTCGCCGATCATGATGATCGACTTGGTGGCATCGTCCGCGAGGAACAGTTCGAGCACGTCGATGAAGTTCGTGCCGTTGACCGGATCGCCGCCGATACCGACAGCGGTGGTCTGGCCGAGGCCGATCGCGGTGGTCTGGAAGACCGCCTCATAGGTAAGCGTGCCCGACCGCGAGACAACCCCGACGCTACCCTGCTTGAAGATCGAACCCGGCATGATGCCGATCTTGCACTCGTCCGGAGTCAGCACGCCGGGGCAGTTCGGCCCGATCAGCCGCGACTTGGAGCCTTGAAGCGCGCGCTTGACGCGGATCATGTCGATGACGGGAATGCCTTCGGTGATGCAGACGATCAGCGGCACTTCGGCATCGATCGCTTCAAGGATCGAGTCCGCGGCGAAGGGCGGCGGAACATAGACCACGCTGGCATCCGCTCCCGTGGCGGCCACCGCCTCGTGGACAGTGTCAAAGTTCGGCAGGCCGATATGGGTGGTGCCACCCTTGCCCGGCGTAACGCCGCCGACCATCTTCGTGCCATAAGCGAGCGCCTGCTCGGTATGGAAAGTGCCGGTATTGCCGGTCATACCCTGGGTAATGACCTTGGTGTTCCTGTTGACGAGGATACTCATAGGGCTGTCGAACCTTGTTTAACCGGGGAGGCTGAGTGGGTGGGCGGCCTTAGGCCAGCGAGCTGTCGATGCCCTTGCAGGCGACCAGCAATTCCTTGACCGCGTCGACCGAGACCTGGAGGTTGGCCTTGGCTTCGTCGGAAAGCTCGATCTCGACGACCTTCTCGACACCGTTGGCGCCGATGATCACCGGAACGCCGACATAGAGATTGTCCACGCCATATTGGCCGGTCAGATAGACCGCGGCGGGCAGAACCCGCTTCTTGTCCTTGAGATAGCTCTCCGCCATCGCGATGGCCGAAGTGGCGGGCGCATAGAAGGCGGAACCGGTCTTGAGCAAGGCGACGATCTCGCCGCCGCCGCTGCGGGTGCGCTGGACGATCGCGTCGATCCGCTCCTGGGTGGACCAGCCCATCTTGATCAGGTCGGGGATCGGAATGCCCGCGACGGTCGAATATTCGACGACCGGCACCATCGTATCGCCATGGCCGCCCAGCACGAAGGTGGTGATATCCTGGACAGAGACATTGAACTCTTCGGCGAGGAACGCGGCGAAACGCGACGAGTCCAGCACGCCGGCCATGCCGACCACCTTGTTGTGCGGAAGGCCCGAAAACTCACGCAGCGCCCACACCATCGCATCAAGCGGGTTGGTGATGCAGATGACGAAGGCGTCGGGGGCGTTGGCCTTGATGCCCTCGCCGACCGCCTTCATGACCTTCAGATTGATGCCGAGCAGATCATCGCGGCTCATGCCGGGCTTGCGCGCGACGCCGGCCGTGACGATGATGACATCGGCACCGGCGATATCGGCATAGTCATTCGTGCCCTTGAGCTTGGCATCGAAGCCCTCGACGGGCGCGCATTGCGATAGATCGAGCGCCTTGCCCTGCGGAATGCCTTCGACCACGTCGAACAGTACGACGTCGCCCAGTTCCTTGGATGCCGCGAGATGGGCAAGAGTGCCGCCGATGTTGCCGGCGCCAATCAGCGCAATTTTAGTACGAGCCATTCGACTCCTCCGATATAAATCGCCAGGGAGGACGCCCGCTCCAATGCAGCCGCCCCAAGGTGCGGTGCCCGCTTAGCCTCGCCAAACCCATGGGGCAACCTTATGCTGCAGTGCCCACAGAAGTTTTTTAAGGGCGGCGTGAAGCCGCATTGCTGGATGCCTTTTCGTTTCTTGGCTGCGCACCTCGATGACTCCATCGAATGAAGGCGCGTTCGAAGCGAAAGGTGGAAATATGCGCGGCAACGAATGCGAGCGCGATCGCCAGCGGGCGCTTGCAATAGCGAACCACGGCGTCGCCCTCCCCAAGCCAGCCACGCACCGTGAAGGGATGGATCACATAGAGCGCGTAGGAAATCCGGGCGATATAGCCCATGGGGCGGGACTCCAGCACGGGCCGGATCCGATGCTCGGGCTGATACAGCAGCGCTCCCACCATCATGGCTGCGAGGTACGGACGCGCATATGCCAGCACTCCGGCCTCGGCATGACAGGCGGCGAGCGCCAGCGCGCCCAGAGGCCAGAACGGCACCCTCGCAAGCGCCCTCGCGGGGAAAGAACGCGCTGGGCCGAGATGGATCAGCGCAAGGCATCCGCCGGCCAGGATGTCGTCTACGCGATAAAGCGTGACGATCGTCGTCGGCATCCCGGCCCAGATTCGCAGCAGCGTTATCGCCAGCGCGGCGGGTGGAACGAGCCACAGGCCACGCTGCCCGAACGCCGCAACGACGATGGCGATGCCGAGATAGAATTGCATCTCGACGCCCAGGCTCCAGAAATGGCCCGCATGATCGAGATGCTGGGGCGGCAGGTTCGCGTAGAAGAAGAGATTCGCAAGCCAATCGGCCACCGACGCGCCTTCCAGCGAAAAGACGATCAGGATCGCGAGCCAGGCGAGCGGCACGATCCGCGCGAGCCGGCGGACCAGGAAGCGGCCGACATTCTGGTCGCGCCACAATATGCTCACGATCAGAAATCCGGACAGGACGAAGAAGATGCTCATCCCGAAGCGGGCGACCATGTCGTTGCCCTGCCAGCGGTGCGGCCCGAGCGGCAGGAGATGCCCCGCCAACACTGCCAATATGCTTATCGCCCGCCAGCCGTCGAGGAGCTTCAGCCGCTCCACGCCGCCCTGCATCACATCTCGCTGCCGTGTCCGGTGGCGAGATAGTCCAGGCTCTGCATCTCCATCAGGCGCGAAACCGTGCGCTCGAATTCGAACGCGCCGTCGCCTTCGGGATAGAGGTTCGCCGGATCGGCCTCGGCACTCGCCAGCAGCTTCACCTTATGCTCGTAAAATGCGTCGATCAGCACCTTGAAGCGGGATGCCTCATTGCGGTTCTCGGGACCGAGCAGCGGGATGCCGACGATGATGACGGTGTGGTAGTTGCGGGCGATCGCCAGATAATCGGCGGCGCCCCGCGCCTCTGCGCAGAGCCGCTTGAACGAGAATACCGCGACCCCCTTCAGGCTCTTGGGGACATGAAGGGTGCGGCCGCCCGGGACGGCGAGTTCAGCCGTGGGAACATGCGCCTTATCCTCGGGCGGGTAATCGGTCAGCCGGAAGAACGCCTGCGACAGCGCCTCGCTGGCCGCCGGCCCGTTCGGCGTGTACCAGACGGGATGGCCGCCAAGCCGCTCCAGCCTGTAATCGGTAGGGCCGTTGAGCGACAGCACGTCGAGCTTCGCTTCGATGAGGTCGATGAAGGGCAGGAATAGCTCGCGGTTCAGGCCATCCTTGTAGAGATCGCGCGGTGGACGGTTGGACGTGGTGACGATGGTCACGCCCGCGTCCAGTATCAGGCTGGTGAAGAGGCGGCTCAGAATCGCAGCGTCAGCCATGTTGTTCACGACCATCTCGTCAAACGCCAGCACCTTGGCCTGCGCGGCGATCGCCTCGACGACCGGCGGGATCGGATCACCCTTCTCCTTGAGACGCTCGACTCGGAGCCGATCGTGAACCTCCAGCATGAACTCGTGGAAATGCACGCGTCGCTTGGCTTCGATTCGCACGCAATCGTAGAACAGGTCCATCAGCATCGATTTGCCGCGGCCGACCCCACCCCACATATAGAGGCCACGCGGCGGCACCGGCGCCTTGCCGAGCATTCGCCACAGCAGGCTGCCCTTGACCGGCTGCTCGGCAAGCGCGGTGGCCAAGCGGTCGAGACGCTCGACCGTCACGCGCTGGTCGGGATCCGGCCGCAACTCGCCCGAGGCCAGCAGCTCCTCATAGCGGGCGATGACGCTGGTCATCGATCCAGCCCGCGGATGAGCCCGCCGAAACTCGCCATCGTCTTTCCCGGACGAAAGGTCAGAGCTGGCGCTCGACCACCATCTTCTTGATCTCCGCGATCGCCTTGGCCGGGCTCAGGCCCTTTGGACAGACATTCGCGCAGTTCATGATCGTGTGGCAGCGATACAGGCGGAACGGATCCTCGAGTTCATCGAGACGATCGCCGGTCATCTCGTCGCGACTGTCGGCGAGCCAGCGATAGGCCTGCAACAGGATCGCCGGTCCGAGGAATTTGTCGCTGTTCCACCAATAGCTCGGGCAAGAGGTCGAGCAGCAGGCGCACAGGATGCACTCGTACAGGCCATCGAGCTTGTTGCGATCGTCAGGCGACTGGAGACGCTCCTTGCCCGACGGGTCGGGCGTCACCGTCTTCAGCCAGGGCTGGATCGAGGCGTATTGCGCATAGAAATGGGTGAAGTCCGGAACCAGGTCCTTGATCACATCCATATGCGGCAGCGGGGTGATGCGAACCTCGCCCTTGCAGTCCTCGATCGCCGTGGTGCAGGCGAGGCCGTTCCTGCCATCCATGTTCATCGAGCATGAACCGCAGATGCCCTCACGGCACGACCGTCGGAAGGTGAGCGTGGGATCCTGCTCGCTCTTGATCTTGATGAGCGCGTCGAGAACCATGGGTCCGCACTCGGCGAGGTCGACCTCGAACGTATCATAACGCGGGTTTTCGCCGCTGTCGGGATCGTAGCGATAGATCTTGAAGGCTTTCGGATCCTTGGCGCCCGAAGCCTTCAGGGTCCTGCCCTTCTTGATCTTGCTGTTTTTGGGAAGCGCGAACTCGGCCATGACTCGAAACCCCCTGCCTTAGTTCGACCGGCGATAGCGAATAGCTGCGCGGGGCTCAACGCCTAAGCGATGATTTATCCGCATGATTCCCTTCCTCTTCCGATCCCTTGAATGGAAGGGGGGATGATCTAAAGCACGCGGATGGCCTCTGCTCCCACCGAACTCCCCCCCGGCGCACGCCAGGTTGCCAAGGGCGCGGGGACGGCACTGCTCGCGCGGGCCGGCGGCGTCATCGAGATCATCTCCCAGCCGCTCTATGTCTGGCTGTTCGGACTGCCCACCTATGGCCTGTACATGGTGCTCTGGTCGGCGGTGAATCTGGTCGAGAATTTCGCGGATCTCGGCATGACCAGCGCGCTCCAGCGGGTGGTACCGCAGGCCAGCGATGACGCCGAACGCGCGATGGCGCTGCGGCAGGCGATGCTGTTCGGCGTCTTGCCGTGCATCCTGATCGCGCTGGCAACCAGTCTCGGCGCGCACTGGATTGCCGGTGTCGTCAATGTCGCCCCGAAGGACCGCGACCAGCTCGCCACCGGCATCGCCCTGTTCGCCTGGGCGCTGCCCTTCTGGGCTTATGTCGAGATCGCCACCTCGGCGCTGCGCGCGCGCAAGGCGTTCGGCCCCGAAATTCGCCTGCGGGTGATGTGGGAGCAGATCATGCGCATGGCGGCGGCGGTCGTGCTCGCCGCGCTTGGCGCCGGCACGCTCGGCCTGCTGATCGCGCACATCTGCTCCTTGGCGATGACCTGCATTTTTTCGACCCGGCTGCTGGCGCGCTTCTACCGTCTCGATCTCGTTCTCAAGACCGCGCCCGTCCCCGGCATGACCCGCAAGACGCTCTACGCGGGCCTGTCCGTCCTCCCCTCCAATATCGTCAACCGATTGTTTTCCGACGCCCCGCCGCTGATCCTCAACCTGCTGATCCCCGGCGCCGCCGGCGCCAGCGCCGCGGGCCTGTTTGCTATCGCGCGCAAGATCGCGAGCGGCGTACAGCTGATCCGCCAGGCCTTCTCCTATGTGATGGCGCCGCTGGCGTCCGAGGCAGTGCGCCACGACATGCGCCACGTCGCCGAGATATACGGCTTCGCGACGCGGCTGACCATCGTCGTCGCCACGCCCGTGGTCTGCACGATCGCCGGCGGCGGCCGCGCGTTGCTGGCGCTGTTCGGGGGGGCCGCGCAAACCGCCTACCTGGCGCTGGCGCTGCTCACCTTCACCCGGCTGATCGAGGCTGTGGCTGGCCAGGCCGCAGCGATCCAGTCGGTCATCAGCCGCTACCACCATCCGCTGGTCGGCAGTGCGCTGGGTCTCATTGTGTCGCTGTCGCTGGGAGCGATGCTGTTGCCGCAGGGCGGGATGGATGGGATGGCGATAGCGGTTTCGGCCGGCATCGCGGTGTCGGTGCTGACGCCGATGGTCCAGCTATGGTCGCATGATCGGCTGCACCCGTTCGCACCGCCTTTCGCTCGTGCCGCTTGTGTCGCAGCCGCCGTCGGAACGACGATTTTCCTGCTGTCCGAGTTGCTCATGCCCTTCCACCACCTGATCCGCATCGGCCTGGGCGCGGTGATGCTGCTTGGCGGGATCTGGCTGTCGGGCCGCTTCGGGCTCTCGCTGGCGGACAAGGGCGCGCTCGGCAAGACAGCACGGAAGCTCCACCTGCTCTGACCTCAGGCGGCGTTGCGCTTCCGCAGGATCGCCTCGGCCATGGCATGATCGGAAGGTTTGTCGACGTCGATGCATGCCTCTGCAAAGGGCAGCACGACGGCGCGTGCGGCAAGGCCGAGCCGCCGCCCTGCCCGCGCGATCGCCTGTTGCAGCGTCAGTAGCCGAGCCGCGATCATCAGCGCCAGGCCCAGACCGAACGCGCCGAGCACCGCCCGCGCCTTCTTGCGCTGCTGCTCGATCCGGCGCCAAGCGGCCAGCCCGTCGAGCGCGGCGGGACTGCCCAGCCAGAACAGATTGGCGCCCGAATAGGCACCCCCGCGAAAGGGCAGCCAGGTGCGCCGATTGCCGGGATAAGCGGCCTCCAGCGTGTTCCGCTCGACCAGCGCCACCGCAAGGTCGGCACCCTGCGATCGCGCGACGAACTGGCCGATCATCGCGTCGTCCAGTAGGACATTATCCGCGGTGGTCAGCAGGAAGGGATAGCCGCCCGGCATCGCCCGCAATGTCGCGCTGATCGCCTCGACGATCGAATCCCCGCAGTCGCGCGCCATCACACGCGGCTCGTCGTCCAGCCACCGGGTCTGCGGATGTTCGAGCAGTGCGGCACTGTTCTGCGCGAGGATCACGATCCGCTTCACGTCGTTCCGCGCGGCGAGCGTCGCTCCCACCCACCCGAGCATCGGTTGGCCGGCGACGTCGACCAGCGCCTTGATGGATTGTCCGAAATGCTCGGCGAGCGGATCCCTGCCCGGCCGCTGGCCGGCAAGCACGATCGCGGTGAAAAGGGTGTCGCTCATCGACCCGCCCTTGCCAGTCCGTCGCCCGATGGGCAAGGAAGCGACCCAAAATCACAACCCCAAGGACGACATGACCGCCGCTTCTCTCGCTGTTCGATCGATCGGCACCAATCCGACCCCGATCTGGGGAATGACCAGCACTGAACGGCTTCGCCGGATCGCCGCCGCGCAGAAGCTGCGTTTCGGGGCGACCAACGGACCGGCGCTTCTCGTCGCGGCCAGCCATGTATTCGAACCCGCCTGGCTGAAGTTCATGGAACAGCGCCCGGGCCAGGTGCTGACGCTCGGCGGCGAGAAGGTGATCGCCCATGTCCCCGATGACCAACATCATGTCGCCGACGGCAGCCACAGCGAATTTCCACAGGAATTGACGGAAGTGCGCGCCGAGGATCATCGGCTGTTCTACAACGAGGCGCTGCGGAAGCGCGAGGAGCCGGTGATCGAACGGCTCGATCCGGCAAGCGTCCGAGCGATCGAGCGCAAGACCTATCTCGGCGCCTATAAGGGCGTGACCGACCTGCTCACCAAATATCTCTGGCCCGAATGGGCATTGGTGCTGACCCGCATCGCCGCGCGGATCGGCATGACGCCGAACCAGGTGACGACGATCGGCGCGATCATGTGCGTTCTCGCTACGGCCGCATTCTGGTACGGGCATTATTGGGCGGGGATGGCAGCGGGACTCGTCTTCATGGTGCTCGACACTGTGGACGGCAAGCTGGCGCGCTGCACGATCACCTCGAGCGCCTGGGGCAACATCTTCGATCATGGCCTGGATCTGGTGCACCCGCCCTTCTGGTGGGCGGCCTGGGCGGTTGGCCTCGGCAGCTGGAACCTAGCGATCTCGGAGGAAACCTTCGGTCTCGTGATGGTTGCGATCGTCGGGGGCTATGTGGTGCAGCGGATCATCGAAGGCCTCTTCATCGGCCGCTTCGGCATGCACATCCACGTGTGGGAAAAGGTCGACAGCGATTTCCGCCTGATCACCGCGAGGCGCAACCCGAACATGGTGATCCTGTTCGTCGCGACCCTGCTCCAGCGGCCCGACATCGGCTTGATCGCCGTCGCCTGGTGGACTGTGCTCTCCTGCGCTTTCCACGCTGTGCGGCTGTTGCAGGCGATGGCGCGACAGGCGCATGGCGCGGCGATAACATCCTGGCTGGCGGTGTAGGAAGGATCGACATGGCTAACACGACGATCGAGAAATTCGGCTATCCCGCGACACTGATCCGTGACTATGGCCACTGGGTCGTGCTGCTTCGCCCGGCTCAGCCCACGCTGGGTTCGCTGGTGCTCGCCGCCAAGTACGACGCTGTCGCCTTCGGCGCGCTGCCGCCCGAGGCCCATGCCGAACTGGCGACGATCACCGCCGAGATCGAGGCAGCACTCGCCGCCGCGGTGTCCTATCAGCGGATCAACTATCTGATGCTGATGATGGTCGACCCGCATGTGCATTTCCACGTCATACCGCGCTACGAAGGCGAACGTGAATGGGGCGAGCTGTCAGTCACCGACGCGGGGTGGTCGGGCCCCCCCGCGCTCGGACAGGCGGTCGCATTGACGAGCGCGCAGATCGAAGCCGTGGCACAATGGCTGAAGGGGGTATGGCCTTCCTGACGATCGCCCGGAAACTCTCAGCCTCGCACCCAGCCGTCGGTCAGCGCGCGCGCAATCGGCAGATCCTCCGGGAAATCGACCTCCGCCCAGGGCAGTCCCTCGATCGATACGGTGCCCACGACCCCCGACGGCGCCAAGGCGTGGATCGCCTTCAGGTACCAGTTGAGCACACCCTCGGGCGTCCGCATCATCGCTTCGACCTGGTTGCGGAAGATGGACGGCCCGTCGCCCTTGAAGGCCAGCATGCCGATCGATTCCGCGTTGCTGTCCTGCGCATCCAGCCGCTTGCCGATCTGCAGCAGGCGATCACCGTCGCGTTGCACCTTCATATCGTCGAGATCGTAACTGTCCTTGACGTCGATCGTCACGGTGATCGGCATGGCCGCGCCCCCGATCAGCCGCCCGACGATCTCCGGCGATACGAGCGTGTCTCCGTTCAGGATGATGAAATCCCGGTCCATCTCCTCGCGGACGATCCAGCAGGAGCCGAGATTATCGGCAACCTTGTAAAAGGGATTGAAACATGTGCGTATTGCGGGGCGGGGCTGCGGGATTGCTGCGAGGGCGGCGTCCAGCTTGTAGTCGCGGAATCCTGTGACGACGGCGATCTCTTCGATCCCGTTCGCGGCAAGGGCTTCGATCTGCCAGGCGATCAGGCTTTTGCCTGCGAAATCGATGAGGCACTTCGGCTGGTCCGCCGTGAGAGGCAGCAGGCGGGAACCCTGACCCGCCGCGAGTATGATGGCCTTTTTCATAGGCGGGGCGGGTAATCGGCAAATATGGCGGGATCGAGGATTTTGGATGACAGGCCGCGAATAGCCTTCGCTTTTGTCGGCGGCATGCACCAGGCGCTGCATATCGCGCCGGTAGCAGCGGCCCTTCATGCCAGCGGAGTCGCGCAGGTAGACGCGTTCGTCCTCGACGAGGATGCGATGCCGAAACTGGCCGGGATGTTCACGGCTTTGGGGGCAGCGGGCGTCCCGATCCTGGCGATGACGCTGCCGCGGCCGATAGCTGCCCTGGCGAACTATTCGGGGCGTTTCGAGGCCATGAAGCTGCCCAAGCTGCTCTGCTGGCAACGCCGACTGCGCCGATATGACGCGATCGTGACGGCCGAACGGACCACGACCCTCCTCAAGCGCCTGCCGGGCCGGCAGCCTTTGCTCGTCCATATCCCACATGGTGCTGGCGATCGCGCCAAGGGCTTCGAGCCGCGGCTGCGGTTGTTCGACCAGGTGATCACCGCCGGCGAAAAGGATCGGCGCCGGATGGTGGCGGAGGGACTGGTCCAGCCCGAGCATTGCCACACATCGGGATATATCAAGCTGGCCGCTGTCGAGCGGCTCTCGCCCGTGCCGGACCTCGGGGCACCGCTTTCGCCGGAGCGGCCCACCATTCTTTACAATCCCCATTTCGCCAGGAAAATGTCGTCCTGGACGCGGTTCGGCGAAGCGCTGGTCGATCGGGTTGTCGCCGAAGGCCGATACAACCTGATCGTCGCGCCCCATGTACGGCTTCGCGAGACGCTGAGCGCGGAGGAGGCCGAAGCCTGGCAGCGCAAGGCGGTGCCAGGGCGCGTGATCGTCGATCTCGGATCCTGGAGGTCGCTCGACATGAGTTACACCCGGGCCGCCGACCTCTATATCGGCGACGTCAGCAGCCAGATCTATGAGTATCTCGTCACACCCAAGCCCTGCCTGTTTCTTGACGCACATGGCGTGAACTGGCGCGGTAATCCCGATTACGCGATGTGGGGCTTCGGAGAGGTCTGCGCCTCCGTGGATGGCGCCATGGCGGCGATCGGCACGGCCGCGACGCGGCATGGCGAGTTCGCGGAGATCCAGCGGGCAGCGGTTGCGGACGCGCTCGGCGACACCGGCGCGCAGGCACCGCATCTCGCGGCGCAGTGGATCATGGCGCGGCTGGCCGGGACGGGCGACGTGCCGGTCGAGATCGACTCAGGCGTACCGGAAATCAGCTCGGCGACGGCTGAATCAGATTTTGCAGCTGCGAAATCGTGAACGGCTTTTGCAGGAACAGTGTTTCTGGCGGGAGATCGTCCGGCATCGGATAACCCGACACGATAACGATCCGCATATAAGCATTTTCGGTCCTGATCTCGTTGGCAAGGGCAAGCCCTGCGACCCGATCATCCTGCAATTTCAGGTCCGTCAGCAGGAACTGGAACTCACGATCTTGGATAGCCCTTCGCGCGTTCTCGGCATCCTCGGCGGAAGTGACCGAATAGCCCATTTCCTCGATCAGTTCGGCGAGCAGCCGTTGCAGCATCGGATCGTCTTCGACGATCAACGCTCGGCCCATGCTCTGCCCCACCGAAAATCCCCTTGTGCCGTATGCCGATGGCAAAACCGCCCGCTGCCTTTGACGTTCCGCCCGAAGCGACGAAACGGCCGGAAACAATGATGATATTAGACTGATCCGCTCCAGAGCCGTAGCCCGCAAATTCACGGGTCGTTTCGAAGCAGCGCGGCCACCCCGCGGCCTATCCAGCCAGCGATTTTGGAAGGCACAAAAAAAGAGGGCTGAAGCCCTCTTTCCTTGTCCCAGAAAGCGGCGCGATCAGTATACGCGCGGCTTGGGCTTCACATATTCGGCCTCGTCGGTGAGCGTATATTCATGCACCGGGCGATAATCGATCGTGACCGCGCCCTTGTCGAACCAAGTGATCGTATGCTTCATCCATTCCGCATCGTCGCGGTTCGGATAATCCTCGTGCATATGCGCGCCGCGGCTTTCCTTGCGGTTGGCGGCCGAGTGCATCGTCACCACCGCCTGCGGCAGCATATTGTCGAGTTCAAGTGTCTCGATCAGGTCGGTGTTCCAGATCAGCGACCGATCGGTGACGCCAACGTCCTGCAGCTCGGCATAGACATTGTCGATCAGGCCCAAGCCCTCGCGCAGCAGTTCGGTGTCGCGGAACACGGCGCAGTGCTTCTGCATGGTATGCTGCATGTTGAGGCGGATCTTCGCCGTGGGCGTCCCACCCTTCGCGTTGCGATAATGATCGAGCCGGCCAAGCGCCTTGTCATCGGCCTCGGCAACCACAGCGCCGTGCTTGCTGTTGGGCTTGATCAGCTCGGCCAGGCGGAAACCGGTGGCACGGCCGAAAACGACAAGATCGATCAGCGAATTGGAACCCAGGCGGTTTGCGCCATGAACCGAGACGCACGCCGCCTCGCCGACTGCGAACAGGCCGGGGACGACCGTGTCGGGATTGCCGTCCTTCAGGGTCACGACCTCGCCATGATAGTTACACGGCACGCCGCCCATATTGTAGTGGACGGTCGGCGTCACCGGCAGCGGCTGGCGAGTCAGATCGACATTGGCGAAGATCTTGCCGGTCTCGGTGATACCCGGAAGCCGCTCCGCCAGCACCTTGGGATCGATATGATCGAGGTGCAGGTAGATATGATCGCCGTTCTTGCCGACGCCGCGGCCTTCGCGCATCTCCATCGCCATCGAACGCGACACCACGTCGCGGCTGGCGAGATCCTTGGCGGACGGCGCATAGCGCTCCATGAAGCGCTCACCCTGCGAGTTGGTTAGATAGCCGCCCTCGCCTCGCGCGCCCTCGGTGATGAGCACGCCCGCACCGTAGATACCGGTCGGATGGAACTGGACGAATTCCATATCCTGCAGCGGCAGGCCCGCGCGCAGCACCATGCCGCCGCCGTCGCCGGTGCAGGTGTGCGCCGACGTTGCCGAGAAATAGGTGCGGCCCGAACCGCCGGTGGCGAGCACCACGGCATGGCTGCGGAAGCGATGAATCGATCCATCTTCCATGCACAGCGCAATCACGCCCTTGCACTCGCCGCCCTCCATGATGAGGTCGAGCGCGAAATATTCAATGTAGAAGTCGGCGTCATACTTCAGGCTCTGCTGGTAGAGCGCATGCAGCATGGCGTGGCCGGTGCGGTCGGCGGCAGCGCAGGTCCGCTGCACTGGCGGCCCCGCTCCCATATTCTGCATATGGCCACCGAACGGGCGCTGATAGATCTTGCCTTCGTTGGTCCGACTGAACGGCACGCCGGCATGTTCAAGCTCGATCACCGCGGCGGGTGCTTCGCGCACCATATATTCGATCGCGTCCTGGTCGCCCAGCCAGTCAGACCCCTTGACGGTGTCGTACATATGCCAGGTCCAGTGATCCGGACCCATGTTGCCGAGCGAGGCGGCGATGCCACCCTGCGCCGCGACGGTGTGGCTGCGCGTCGGGAACACCTTCGTGATGCAGGCGGTCTTGAGACCGGCACCGGCAGCGCCCATGGTGGCGCGCAGGCCCGATCCGCCTGCGCCGACGACCACCGCATCATAGAGGTGGTCAATGATTTTGTAAGCCGAGCCGGCTGGAGAATTAGGCATCAGGCGGGCACTCCCCCGAATGCGATCTTGAGGATCGAGAAAATCGACAGCGCAGCGCCTGCGATCGCATAGAAATTGAGCAACAGCACGAAGAAGATCTTGCCCCCCTCTTCATGCACATAGTCCTCCATGATCACCTGCAAGCCGAGCCGCAGATGATAGAAGACGGATATGGTCATCAGGATCAGCGGCACCGCGACGATCGGCGCACCGATCCACTGCACCATCGCGGCATGCTCATAGGACGGCAGCCGGAACAGCGAGAAGACAAACCAGGTGACGAGCAGCAGGTTACTGACTGCCGTCACCCGCTGCCGCCACCAGTGCATCGAACCATGTTTGGCCGAGCCGAGGCCGCGGACGCGGCCGATACCCGTTCCCGAACCCATTATAGCGCTCCCGTAGCTGGGCGAGCCAGGATCACGCCCCAAATCAGCAGCGTGACGAGAATGGATCCCGCCATGGTCGCAATCGCGGCCATCTTGTTCGTTTTCAGTTCATAGCCCGCGCCGACATCCATCACGAAGTGGCGCAGCCCCGAGAACATGTGCTGGAAGAACGCCCAGGTCAGCCCGATCGCGACCAGATATCCGAGCGGGGATGTCGCCGCCCACAGGAAAGTGGCGTAGGCCTCTGGCCCGCTCGCAGCGGAAACCAGCCACCAGATGAAGCCGAGTCCGGCCACTATGGCCATCCCGGCACCGGTGGCGCGGTGAAGAATCGAGACCAGCATGTGCGGGCCCCACTTCCAAATGGTGAGGTGTGGCGATAGCGGACGCCCTGGATTGCGCGACATGATGCCCTCCCTCTGTCGACGGCCCGTTCTTAGCCTATGCGCCACGCCATGCAAGGCGCTTGGCAGCCTTCGATCGCAATAAGCCCCCTGATTTACGAGCAGCCTAAACGGGGTGTTTACCATTGCCGTCTAAAACTGCGCTGGTTCGCCGAAACACAAGGACTGCGCAGAAGCCATGATGAACGCTCATGAGGTGGAGGCGATCGGCCTTACCGATCAGGAAATCGCCCGCAGGTTGGCGATCTACGATCCCAATGACACGCTCGACGCGCGCCTCAAGGCGATCGGCGCGAAAATCGGCGGCGTCATGGACATCCTCCGCCCGGTCTATGAAGCGAAGCTCGCGTTGACGGGACAGCACAGTTCTGTCGCCACGCTTGTCGCCATCTGGCAATCGGTGCTGACCGAGGGGCTTTCGCTATCCCATCTGCGCGCGTCGATCGAAAGCGCATCCCGACAGGTTACCGAGGGGAGCGACCATGTGGCGATCGCGCAGCTGAGGACAGAGGCGGTCTCGGCCCTGTGCAGTTCCATCATCGAGCGGTTCGTCGGCGAGCCCGGTTTCGTATCGGACAGCTGCCAGGCGCTGCTGACGATCAATTCGATCTTCTACGATCTCACCTTCACCGTCGCGGGGGCGCATAATCGTGCGGCGCGACACAAGGGCCTCGTCGACCAGGGACGCGAGTTTCGCACCAACATCTCCGAGACTCTGACCCGAGCTCTGGGCGATTCGCGGGGGCTGCGCGAACGGACGGGCCATACGTCGCATGCCGCCCGCGGCATGCTCGGCAAGACATCCGAAGTGGCCGCTGCCGCCGAGCAGTCCGCCCTCGCGATGCGCGAAGCCGCGCACACCGCGGCCGGGCTGATCCGAGCGATCGAGGAAAGCCGTTCCGAAGTCGAAGTTGCCGCTCAGATAGCTACGCGCGCCGCGGACCGCTCGATCCACGCCGTCGCGATCTCCGAAGTCCTGTCGGAACATGCTCAGGCGATCGAATCGATCCTCGGCCTGATCCGCGACATCGCCGGCCAGACCAACCTCCTCGCGCTCAACGCGACCATTGAGGCAGCCCGGGCCGGCGACGCCGGCCGCGGCTTCGCTGTCGTCGCACAAGAGGTGAAGAGCCTCGCGAGCCAGACCGCCCGCGCCACCGACGACATTGCGGCCAAGATCGCCGCGATCCAGGCCGCGACCCGCCAGACCGTGGAGGCCAACGGAGCGATCCGCGACATTGTCGGCGAAGTCCAGACCTCGGCCGAACGCATCCGGCTGACCATGGAAACCCAGGCGCAGACGGTTACCATGATCACCGCCGCCGTCGACGAGACAGCTTTGGCGGCCGACACGATGTCGACCACGATCTCCGCCATCCGCGTCGACACAGAGAATGTCGCCGGTGAGATCGACCATCTCGAGGCAAGCTTCCGCCGGGTGGACGGCGAGCTTTCCAAGCTGGAGACGATCACCGGCGAGTTCGTGAACCGCATCGCCGCCTAATCGCGACCGCGCAGCCCACATTCGCGCCACTCCTAGACCTTTCGGATCAGCCTGAATCAGCCTGATCCGAAAGGTCTAAACCATTGACAGAGCATGATTCACGCTTTCGGCGGAAGCGCCACGCGCTTCCACCTCAAACGGTCATGCCCTAATCGCGGAGCGATGCCGGCACCTTGCCGCCATTTTCGGCGAGTTTTCTCATGACGGCCTTGTGCAGCGCGATGTTCTGCGCGGCCGTGCCATCGGCACCGGCATGGACGTCGAGCTCGGCGGCAAGCTCCCTGCGAGCCCCCAGGCTTGAATCGAGATCGAGCAGTTGGAGCAGGTCGACGATCGATTGCCGCCAGTTGCTCTGGCGGTCCTTCGCCGCCGCGATCTGGGTCAGCACCGCCTCGACATCGACCGGCTGCGCGGGCGCAGGTGCCCCAGCCGCCGGCGTCGCTGCCGCGGGAGGCGCTACCGCAGGACGCGGCGTTGCGGCAGGCCGTGGAGCTGCAGGTGCCGCTTGCGCGGGAGTCTTGGCCTGGGCTTCGTGGTGGCCGAATATCTTGCCGATTATGTTGCCGAATATGCTCATGTCGCTCTCCTGACGCAAATCGGCAGAACGTGTGAGCCCAGGCGCGTATCCCCATGAAGACGAAAGCCGCGCCATCTCGTGGAGATAGCGCGGCCTGTTCGTTCAATTCGGGATGCTAGGCAGATCAGGCAGGCTGGGGATCGGCCCAGCCGCTCGAGCCGCTGCCCGGCCGCTTGCTCTTGGGAATCGAAGATCCACCGGTGCCGAGCGCGGCAGGATTGCGGGAGTTGCCGTCATCACGGCCGATATCCTCGCCCTTGATGACGCGCTTGGCTTCCTCGCCCGATAGCGTCTCATATTCGAGCAGCGCCGAACCCAGCCGGTGGAGCTGATCGAGATTGTCGGTCAGGACCTTGCGGGCGGTGTGCTCGGCTTCCTCGATCAGGCGGCGGACCTCCTGGTCGATCATCTGGGCGGTGGCCTCCGACACGCTCTGGTTGCGTGACACCGAATGGCCGAGGAACACCTCGTCCTGGTTGTCGCGGTAGCGCAGCCAGCCGAGCTTTTCAGACATGCCGTATTCCATCACCATTGAGCGGGCCATGTCGGTGGCCTGCTGGATGTCGTTGGAGGCACCGGTGTTGAGTTCGTCATTGCCGTAGATGATCTGCTCGGCGATGCGGCCGCCGAAGCAGAGCGCAAGCCGCGCCTTCATCTGCTTCATCGTCATCGAATAGCGATCGCGCTCGGGCAGGTTCCACGTCACGCCCAGCGCGCGTCCCCGCGGGATGATCGTGACCTTGTGGAGCGGATCGCAGCCGGGAACATGGAGCGAGACGAGGGCGTGGCCCGCCTCATGATAGGCGGTCGCCTTCTTCTCGTCCTCGGTCATGACCATGGACTTCCTCTCGGCGCCCATCATGACCTTGTCCTTGGCTTCCTCGAACTCCTTCATCGCCACGAGGCGCTTGCCCTTGCGCGCGGCAAGCAGTGCGGCCTCGTTTACGAGATTGGCTAGATCGGCACCCGAAAAGCCCGGCGTGCCGCGCGCGATGGTGCGGGCGTTGACGTCGGGCGCCAGCGGCACCTTTTTCATATGGACGGCCAGAATCTTTTCGCGACCCTCGATATCCGGACGTGGGACGACCACCTGACGGTCGAAGCGGCCCGGACGCAGCAACGCAGGATCGAGCACGTCGGGGCGGTTGGTCGCCGCGACGATGATGATGCCCTCATTGGCCTCGAAGCCGTCCATCTCGACCAGCAGCTGGTTCAGCGTCTGCTCGCGCTCGTCATTGCCATTGCCCAGGCCCGCGCCGCGATGGCGTCCGACCGCGTCGATTTCGTCGATGAAGACGATGCAGGGCGCGTTCTTCTTCGCTTGCTCGAACATGTCGCGGACACGGCTGGCGCCGACGCCGACGAACATCTCGACGAAGTCCGAACCCGAAATGGTGAAGAAAGGCACGTTCGCCTCACCGGCGATGGCACGGGCGAGCAGCGTTTTGCCGGTGCCAGGCGAGCCGACCAGCAATGCCCCCTTCGGAATTTTGCCACCAAGACGAGCAAATTTGGTAGGATCCTTCAGGAAATCGACGATCTCCTGCAGTTCCTCGCGAGCCTCGTCGATCCCGGCGACATCGTCGAACGTAACCTTGCCGTGCTTCTCGGTGAGCATGCGCGCGCGCGACTTGCCGAAGCCCATCGCTCCGGAGCCCGCGTTCTTCTGCATCTGGCGCATCACGAAGAAGGCGATGCCCAGGATCAGCAGGAACGGCAGCGACTGATATAGCATGATCATCCAGAAGCTGGTCTGCTCAGCCGGCTTCGCACGGAAGGTGACGTTCTTGCTCGCCAGCCGCTGGATCAGCATCGGATCATTGGGCGCATTCGTGGAGAAGGCGCTGCCGTTGGTATATTTGCCGTTGATGACGCCTTCGCCGATATCGGCTTCGCGCACCGTGCCTTCATCGACACGCGCGAGAAACTCGGAATAGGCGATCTGGTCGCCGGCGGCACCGCGCGACGAACTCTCGAACATCGATACGAAGACGACCAGGGCCAAGAGGATGCCCATCCAAATAGCGAGGCTCTTCATCCAGGGATTGGGCTGCTTCGGCTCTTTATCGTCACTCATGCGTCTGTTCCGCCTTTCACGGGCCAAGATAGGCACCGTCGAATTAATAACAATGGAACAGACCGCCAAAGCCCGCGCTTTCAGCGTCGCGGGCGCGCTTTTTCGATCAGGATGCGACGCCCGGGCGACAAGGTCAGTCGGCCAACGCTCGCATTCAGCCCCGCGTCGAGCCGCACCATCGCGGTCTCCAAGGTGGGGCCATCCACCGGCGAATCGGCATCGCCGATCAGCCGCGACAATATCCGACGCCGCGCCTCGCGCGGCAAGCCCTCCAAATCGACGGCCACCCGCCCCTCTTCAAGCCGATCGACCCGCGAACGGATCCCCTCTCCCGCAAGCCAATCGAGCGCCGCATCGGCGTCGGCAAGATGTGCCGCAGCTGCGGCCAGCCGCAGCGGATCGAGCTGATCGCCCGCGGTCGCCAGCAGGATGCGGACCTGGGTGCGATCATAATGCGGGTCGGCGTTGCTCGGGTCGGTCACAGTCTCAATATCTGCGACAATGGCGGCCAGATCGGCGCGTCGCCAGCCGAGGAGCGGGCGAACGAGCAGGACGCCGCCAAGATCGCGGCGTTGGCGGATGCCGGAGAGCCCGGACAATCCGGCGCCGCGGGCGAGGCGCATCAGCAGCGTCTCGGCCTGATCATCGGCATGGTGGGCGGTGAGGAGCGCGCCCAGATCATGATCGCGGGCCCAGCCGGCAAGCGCCTCATATCGGGCGCGGCGCGCCGCAGCCTGAACGCTGGCCTCCCCCCCAACAGTCACGCTGAGCATATGATGCGCGACGCCCAGCGCGACGCAGGCACGAGCGACGAGATGCGCCTCGGCAGCGGCCTCGGGCCGCAGGCCGTGGTCGACCGTTGCGGCCTGGATGCGGCCCGGGAAAGCAGCGGCGGCGAGGTGCAGGAGCGCCATGCTGTCCGGCCCCCCGGAAACAGCGAGCCCCAGCCTGATGTCATCCGATTGCAGCAGGCGCGCGAGATCGTTCCGGAAGCGTTCGACCAGGGACGGAGTGGCCGCCCCTTCGAACGGCAACGAACCAGAAACCGATCCCGCTACCCCATCCTTATTGGCACTTGGCATCGGCCTTTCCCTTGGCGACGAGGTCGGCAAGTCCGCCGGTCACCTTGTCGGGATATTTGGCCATGAGCACCTCATAGGCCTGGCAGGCCTTGTCGGGCAGAGGCGGTTTCCGCTTCATCAGAGCCTGTGCCATATAGACGTAGCTGTGCGGAGCACGCTCGCCGGCCTCATCCTTCGTGTTGTCGAAGAACTCCCGGATCGCCTCATTATACTGGCCATTGTCGAGATAGGCGCGACCGGCGAGATTGCGGGCATAGCTGGCATATTTGTGCTTCGGATATTTGGCGACCATCGCCTTCAGCGCGGCGACGGCCTCGGGATATTTCTTCTGCTCCCACAGCGCATAGCCGGCCATGTAAGCGTCCTTGCCCGGATCGCCGCTCGGGGCAGCCGCTGCCGCCGCGGGTGCGGGCGCAGCGGCGCTCGTACCGCCGGCCGGCGCCTTGGTTGCGGGCGGCACGACATATGGCAGGGTTGCGCTCGCCGCGCCGCCGGCGACCGGGGCGCCACCCTTGCCCTCGAGCGCGTTGAGGCGGAACTCCGCATCGCCCTTCATCCTGGCGAACTGATCCTCGAGCTTGCGCAGATTATAGCTGTTCTGCTCGACCTGGCCGGTCAAGCCGGCAAGCGCCCTTTCGAGGGCATCGACGCGGCGCGAGAGATCGGCAACTGGCGTCTCCGCAGGCGCGCCGGCCGGCGCAGGCGCCGGTGTCTCCGCCTTTATCTCCGGTTCGAAATATTGCTGCGCGCCGCCGGGAAAGACCTTGCGCTGCACGGCCTTCATTTCCTTCTCGAGCTTGCCGACACGGCCCTCGATCGGCAGCTGCGGTTCGGCGGCCAGCAACGGGAAAGACGTGCCGGACAGAAGCAGGAGGGCGACGATCGCCTTCTTCATGATGGTGGATCTCCGTGGGATCGGTTCGATAGCATGATGCAGCGCGAGTACAGCCCGGATCAAGGCTAAGGAAGCTGATTGGAGTCGCTTATAGGCCGAGCCGGGTCCGGACGGCTACCCGTCGGATCATCGCCCGGCGGCACAGGCCGCACAAGGCGGCGCGCCGGCGCGCCGACGGTCGCGGCAGCGGGGACTTCGGCCGCTGCATTGCTTGCGGAGACGACACCATCCTGGGGACCGGCTGGCGGCGTGGTGGCGATCGCCACCAGCGCGTCGCGCTTCAGGCTATAGTCGCGCACGATCCGGTCCGGCGCGCCGACCGGCGGCAGTGCCGTTTCGCCTATCAGCACCTTCACCGACTGGGGCCGGCCGGTACGCAGGATCGCATCGACGGCGGTGTCCGGAATTGCGACGCTCTGCCCGGCCTTCAGCACGTCCATATAATAGATCTTGCTGCCGTCACGTTCGGATATCTTCAGCCAGACATCCTCGGCAGCGGCGATGCTGATGGGACCGCTAGGCGCCGCAGGTTGGACCGGAAGGCTGGTCGGCGGCGGCGCGACGGGTCGTGGCACGACCGGACGTGCGTCCGGCACGGTATCGGCAGCAAGCTTGGCCAAGTCGCTATTGTCGCCCTCGAAGCGAAGCAGGAGATAGCCCATGCCGAGAAGCAAGGCGACGCCTAGCGCGATCATGGCAAGCAGTCGCGACGGCACCCGGGAGGGATCGACCGGCTCATAAGCCTCCGGCTCGAAATAGGCGCGGCGCGCGTCGCCGATCTCGTCGCGAAACGCCCGCGAAAGCGCCTGGCCATCAAGCCCCAGCATCGTTGCATAGCTTTTGACGAAGCCGGCCGAATAGGGAATGGCAGGGAGCCCACCGTGATCGCCGCTCTCGATCGCTAGGAGATGACGCAACGGAATGCGGGTGCGTGCGGCAACCTCGCTCAGTTCGAGCTTCTGGCGCAACCGCTCGGCAGCGAGTTGCTCACCCACATTCTGTGGGAACAAGCCCCGTTCGTCCGCGCTTTCGCCCATCGAGCTCTCCTTCACGCTTCGGCACGATCACGCAAGCGACCAAACATCGGCCCGCAAACGCGCCATCGGCGTCACCATCCCCCTGGCGACGCACGGTTTGCCGCGCAAATCAGGTGATCGCAACCCCATTGCGTTCGGCCCAGCCGGTCAGGTCATCACGAAGGCTGCGCGAAGGACGCGCGAGGAAGCCATCCATCTCCGCTCGCAGTGCCGCGGCGTCCAGCGAGCGGATCATCGCCTTGACCGGTCCAATCGCCGCCGGCGTGATCGAGAGCCGGTCGATGCCGATGCCGATCAGGGCCATCGCTTCCAGCGGACGACCACCCATTTCCCCGCAGACGCCGATCGGAACGCCAGCGGCGCGGGTCTGCTTCGCCACGCGGGCGATGAAGCGCAGAATCGCAGGGCTCAGCCAGTCATAGCGCTCTGCCAGCTTCGGGTTCGAGCGATCCGCGGCGAACAGGAACTGGGTCAGGTCGTTGGTGCCGATCGACAGGAAATCGAGCCGCGGCAGGATCATGTCGAGACTCTCGGCAAGCGCCGGCACTTCCAGCATCGTTCCGTAGCGGATGATGTTGGGCACCGCACGATTGCGATCGTGGATCCATTTGCGCTGGGCTTCGAACAGGGCAACCGCCTCGTCATACTCCCACGGCTCCGACACCATGGGGAACATGACGTTGAGCGTGCGTCCCGCTGCCGCCTCCAGCAGCGCGCGCGCCTGCACCTTCATCAATGCGTCGCGTTCCAGCGCGAGGCGGATCGCGCGCCAGCCGAGCGCCGGGTTCTCCTCGGACGCGTCGCCATCGGTGTTCATATAGGGAAGCGCCTTGTCGCCGCCGATGTCGACGGTGCGGAACACCACCGGCCGGTCGCCGGCGGCGTCGAGCACTTCCTTGTACAGCCGCTGCTGGCGCTCGCGCTGCGGCAGCGTTGCCGAAACGAGGAACTGGAACTCAGTACGGAAGAGGCCGACGCCATCGGCGCCGGTGACGTCCAGAGCCGCCATGTCGTCGCGCAGGCCGGCATTGACCATCAATTCCAGGCGCAGCCCGTCCTTCGTCTGGGCAGGCAGGTCGCGCATCGCGGCGAATTCCGCGCGGCGTTTCTGCCCCACCATCATTCTCGCCTCGAACGCCTCGTCCATCGTCGGGTTGGGGCGCACCACGACCGATCCCATGGTTCCGTCCAGCAGCATCGGATCGCCCTCGGCGACAAGGCGGCGGATATCCTTGACGCGGCCAAGCACCGGTACGCCCATGGCGCGGGCGACGATCGTGACATGCGCGGTGAGGGAACCCTCTTCGAGCACGACCCCCTTCAGGCGCCGACGATCATATTCGAGCAGTTCGGCAGGGCCGAGATTGCGCGCAACAAGGATGGAATCCTGCCGAAGCCCTAGTTGCGCCGCGGTCCCGAGCTGCCCGGACACGATTCGCAGCAACCGGTTCGACAGGTCCTCGAGGTCGTGCATGCGATCGGCGAGCAGCGGATCGCCAATCTCCCGCATCCGCATGCGGGTTCGCTGCTGGACGCGCTCGATCGCCGCTTCGGCGGTCAGGCCGCTTTCGATGGCCTCATTGATGCGGCGTATCCAACCCTCGTCATAGGCGAACATCTTGTACATCGCGAGGATGTCCTGATGCTCGCCGGCGACGCCGAAGTCGGCCTCCCTCGTCATCCGCTCGATCTGGTCGCGCATTTTCGCGAAGGCCGATTTGACGCGGTGCCGCTCGACTTCGATGTCCTCGGCGACGGTATGCTCGATCTCGACCCGCGGCTGGTGATAGACCGCCCTGCCCCGAGCCATGCCCTCGACAAGCTTGAGTCCCGCCAGCCGAACCGGGCCGGTGTCGCGGGTGCCGATCGCTCCGGTGCTGCTGTCATCGATCAGCCCGGCGCCGGCGATCAGTTCGGCCAGCACCATGGCGACGGTCTGCAGCGCCTCGATCTCCACTTCGTCGAACTTGCGCTGTTCGCGATGCTGCACGGCGAGGACGCCCACGGCCTGCTCACGTCGTACGATCGGCACGCCTGCAAAGCTGTGGAACAGCTCCTCGCCCGTTTCCGGCTTGTAGGCGAAATCAGGATGGCTGGTGGCTTCGTCGAGATTGAGCGTCTCAACATCCTCCGCAATCGTGCCGACCAGTCCCTCGCCAAGCGCCATCTTGGTGACGTGGACAGCTTCCTGCTTCAGGCCGCGGGTTGCGAACAGCTCGAGGACGCCGTCGCGCAACAGGTAGATCGAGCAGACTTCGGTGCCCAGCGCCTCGCCGATGATCTGCACCACCCGGTTGAGCTTCGCCTGGGCAGCCGAGCGCGACGCCATAACATCGTGCAGGCGGGTCAGAATTTCGCGCGCAGCGGAGGTTGCGGTCAGCGGTGCCATCATGGCCCGCTATCAGAAAGCGAGTGCGGTTTCCAATGATGGAATCTGCCGGGGCGCCGACGCACCCCCGAGATCCATCAGGCGGCGCGCCGCTCCAGCGCCGTCGCCGCCTCTTCTAGCAGCGTCGCCACGATTTCCGAAAGCGGTTCCTCCTTCGTCACCATGCCGACCGACTGGCCCGCCATCAGGGAACCATGTTCCACATCGCCATCGATAACCGCGCGGCGCAAGGCGCCAGCCCAATAATGCTCGATCTGAAGCTGGGCCTCCATCATCTCGACTTTGCCCTCGTCGAGCAGCTGCGCAACCTCGCGCTGCTTGGCGGTGAACAGCTCGCTCGACGCGTTCTTGAGCGCGCGAACGGGGATCACCGGCAACCGCGGATCGATCTGGACGCTGGCGACGGCGTCCCGCGCTGAAGCGCGGATGAAGGCCTTCTTGAAATTGGGATGCGCGATCGACTCATGGGCACAGACGAAACGAGTGCCAAGCTGGACGCCCGCAGCGCCCATTTCGAGATAGCCCGCAATCGCCTCGCCTCGGCCGATGCCGCCTGCAACGAAGACCGGCAGCTGATCGGCGATGGTCGGCAGGATTTCCTGCGCGAGTACCGAGGTAGAGACCGGGCCGATATGGCCGCCGGCTTCCATCCCCTCGACGACCAGCGCGTCCACACCAGAACGGATCAGTTTCTTCGCCAGCGCGAGCGCTGGGGCGAAGCAGATCACTTTGGCGCCCGACGCTTTGATCTTCTCGATCGCCCCGCCCGGCGGCAGGCCGCCGGCGAGCACGACATGGCTAACCTGATGCCGCGCGCAGACATCGATCAGCGCATCAAGATCGGGATGCATGGTGATGAGGTTTACGCCGAACGGTTTGGCGGTCAGCGTCTTGGTCCCAGCGATCTCGGCATCGAGCAACGCCGGAGTCATCGCCCCGCAGGCAATGACGCCGAAGCAGCCCGCATTGGACATGGCGGCAACGAGGTTGCGCTCGGACACCCAACTCATCGCCCCGGCGAGGATCGCATGCTCACAGCCGAAAAAGGCCGCACCGCGCGCCATCAACGAGGAAAGGCGCCCGTGACCGGTCAAGCGGCGTCCTCCGCATCGAGGCCATAGGCGGTGTGAAGGACGCGAACCGCGAGCTCGGTGTAGTCCTCATGGATCAGCACCGAGACCTTGATCTCCGAGGTGGTGATCGCGAGCACGTTTATTCCGCGCGCGGCGAGGGCACTGAACATCTTCGATGCGACGCCCGCATGGCTGCGCATGCCGACGCCGACCACCGAAATCTTGGCGACGCTGGCGTCGTGGATCAACCGCTCATAGCCGATCGCGCCGCGCTCGCGCTCGAGAACGTCGAGGGAACGGGCGAGTTCGGCGGATGGCACAGTGAAGGTGACGTCGGTGGAGCCGCTGTCATGCGCGACATTCTGGACGATCATGTCGACATTGATGCTGGCGTCGGCGAGCGGCGCGAAGATCGAGGCGACTGCGCCCGGGCGATCCGGCACCGCGATCAGCGTGACCTTGGTTTCGTTCTTGTCATAGGCGATGCCGGTGATGAGCTGACGTTCCATGGCGCTTCCTTCAAGTTCTTCCTCGCCGACGATCATCGTGCCGGGGGTGGGATTATCTGTCGGCTGGTCGAACGAAGAGAGCACCTGGACGCGCACCTTCTCCTTCATCGCCAGGCCTACCGAGCGGGTCTGCAACACCTTGGCGCCGACCGAGGCGAGCTCGAGCATTTCCTCATAGGTGACCTTGGCGAGCTTGCGCGCCTTGGGCACGATGCGCGGGTCGGTCGTGTAGACGCCATCGACATCGGTATAGATGTCACAGCGATCCGCCTTCATCGCCGCAGCGACCGCCACCGCGGAGGTGTCCGATCCGCCGCGGCCCAGCGTGGTGATCCGTTCGTCCTCGGTGAGGCCCTGGAAGCCGGGGATCACCGCCACCTCGCCCGCCGCCATCGCCAGGCCGATCGCCTCCGAATTGATCACCTCGATTCGGGCGGAGGCGTGGGCGTCGCTGGTGCGGATCGGCAGCTGCCAGCCCAGCCAGCTGCGCGCATTGACGCCCAGCGACTGGAGCACGATCGCCAACAGTCCGCTGGTCACCTGCTCGCCGGACGACACCACCACGTCATATTCGCGCGGATCGTATAGCGGGGACGCCTCGCGGCAGAAATTCACCAGCCGATCGGTTTCGCCCGACATCGCGGAAACGACGACGGCCACTTCGTTGCCGAGATCGACCTCATGCTTGACGCGGCTCGCCACGTTGCGAATTCGCTCGATCCCCGCCATCGAGGTTCCGCCGAATTTCATAACGATGCGCGCCATGTGGAAAGTCTGTCCTCAGCAGGGCCCGAAAGGCCGGAAAAGCCCTTGGGTTCGAGGGCGCGGTCCTGATAGAGAGGGGCCGCAATGAACGCAAGCGCACAACAGAACGGCTCGATCGTCGCGGATGAAGCCGCCCATTTCGGCAAATTGGCGGTCGACTGGTGGGATCCGAAGGGATCCTCGGCGATGCTGCACAAGCTCAACCCACCACGGCTCCGCCACATCAGGGCAACGATCGATGCGCATTGGGGAAGCGACCCCGCAGCCCTGAAGCCGCTTGCCGGCCGCAGCGCGGTCGATGTCGGATGCGGCGCGGGGTTGCTCGCCGAGCCGCTGGCGCGGCTAGGCGCCAGGGTTACGGCGATCGATGCAGCCCCCGAGAATGTCATGGTGGCCAGGGATCATGCGGAGCGGCAGGGTCTCGCGATCGACTATCGCATCGGCGGCGTCGAAGGGCTGGTCGGCGAGACGTTCGATCTGGTCACCTCGATGGAGGTGATCGAGCATGTCGCCGATCCCGCGGCCTTCGTCAAAGGACTGGCCGCGCTGCTCGCGCCGGGCGGGATCATGATCCTGTCGACGCCGAACCGAACCCCGCTCTCGAGGCTGGCGATGATCCAGGCCGGGGAAGGCCTGGGCCTCGTCCCCAAGGGCACCCATGACTGGAACAAGTTCCTAACCCCCGACGAGCTGACGAGCCACCTCGAGGAGGCCGGGCTGCATGTCGTCGAACGCATGGGCCTGAGCTTTTCGCCTGCGAAGGGTTTTCACCTCAGCGATAACCTGACTCTCGATTACTTCCTGACCGCGGTCCGGTGATCGCGTTCGCCGACCATTTTTCGTCGCATGCCGCCGCCTATGCCGCCCACCGGCCGCGACTGGCCGAGGCCTGGGGCGAATCGGCTTCCTTCCGGACGATCCGCTGGCCCCTCACGATCCTCCCCGGCCGAAACTGACGAAAGCGCCATGACCAACGCCATCCCAGCCGCCACCCTGATCCTGCTGCGCGACGTGCCCGGCGGTGCGCCCGAAATACCGATGGTAGGACGAGGCGCGCACCTGGCCTTCGCAGCCAGCCGAATGGTCTTTCCGGGCGGGCGGGTGGACTCGGACGACTATCTGCTTGCGACGCGCGCGGATCTGCTCGTCGGTGGCGAGGCGATCGATCCCGACGACCTCGCCCATCGGATCGCGGCGGTCCGCGAGACGATCGAGGAGATCGGCCTTGCGCCGGGCATCGACGACCTGCGCGATGTCGAAACGCTCGGTGCGATCCGTGCCGAGCTCCATGCAGGGCAGCCGTTGAGCGGGAGTCTCGCGCAACGATCGCTGCGCATCGACCCCCGTGCCATCCATCCCTTCGCGCGGTGGCGTCCGGACCATGCGATGTCGCGGCGGTTCGACACCCGTTTCTACATCGCGCGCGCACCCGCGATCGGCGAGGCGACGGCGGATGGCGTGGAAAGCAGCCACTGCGTCTGGGGCACCGCCGAAGCGCATCTCGCTTCCGGAAGCCTGATCTTCCCGACGATGTGCAACCTGGAGCGAATCGCGCTCGCCGAGGACTTCGACAACGCCGTCGAACTCACCCGCCGGCATAGCGTCGAGGTGATCACGCCCTGGATCGAACGGCGGGACGAGATCGACTGGCTGTGCATCCCCGAAGGGCTGGGATATCCGGTGACGACTCAGTCGCTCAGCAGGGCGGATCGCGGATCCGGCCCGAGCAGGCCAGCGATGACGGACAGCCCAGGATAGGCCACGTACACGGTGCTGCCCGGGGCGATGTCGATAGCGATAGCGGCAGCCCCCTCGACGATGATGGCGTCGCCAAGCGCAGCGGGCTTGCCGTCCAGAACGACCTGCCCCTCGACCGGGAGCACCCAGACGGTAGCGGCACCCGCGGCGATCAGAAAGTTTCCGCCCATCGTCCAGCGCTCGAGGACGAATTTCTGCCGCTCGGCCAGGATGATGCGGCCAGGGCTGATCTCCCGCGGCGCCGGATTGCCCGCGAAAGGACCGAAGTCTGACACCGACATCGCCTCGTCGAGATGCAGTTCCCGGTCCGAGCCATAATCGTAGAAACGGTAAGTGAGGTCGAGATTCTGCTGGATCTCGACGACCCTGAGGCCCTTGCCGATCGCGTGGATGGTGCCCGCGGGCGAATAGATGACCTCGCCGGCCGTGACCGGCTTCCAGTGAAGCATCTGCTCGATCGAGCCGTCGAGCGCCGCCGCCCGCACGCTATCCCCGTCCATCTTCGCGGTCAGGCCCAGCGCGATCGTCGAATCGGGTTCGGCCGACAGGATGATCCACGCCTCGTCCTTGCCGCGCGGGAAGCCGCAGGCCTGGGCGGCGGCATCATCGGGATGGACCTGGACCGAGAGGCGTTCGCTGGTGAACAGATATTTGACGAGCAGTTCGCGCGGCGTGCCGGCCGGATCGTCGTACCAGATTTCGCCGATCGCCGGCCGGTCGGCGGGCTGGTCCTCGAACAGCGGGGCGAGATCGTGGCGACCCCAGGGCTTCTCGACACGGTGGTTGGTGAGCTTAATGGCCGGCAATATCATTCTCCCCGCAGCCGTCGGCACAATTTGGGATGCGAGGATTTGTTCCGCATGTCCAACCGAAAAGCCCGGGATTTCGCCCGCGAAGACCCGCCGCGTCGCGCGCGGCGACGGTCATTTCGAGCAGGCCGCCTCAGTTGGGAAGGCGGACTTCGACCTTGTCGACCCACTCCGGATAGAAGACCGGCTCGCGGTTCGACCAGCCCGGCGCGGTCGCCGCGGCCTCGCTGATCGACTGCAGCAGGACGCGCCGCTTCTCGGGATGGAGATGGGGCAGCGCCGCGGCCGCGCAGAAGGCGCCGGGAAGCCACGGCCGCACATTCGCGCCGATCAGCCGCTCGTAGAGGAAGCGATAGGCGCCGAAGCTGATGAGGCGATCCTGGCCGAGATCGAAAGCCGAAATCGTCACCAGCGGCGCGAGGAACGGCTCGACGGCGTCGAGGCCGCTGTCGTCGGGGACGAGATCGCGGATATGATCGAGGCGATGATAGATCCGCGCCTGCGCCATGATGCTGGCCGACTCGATGACATCGCGCGACCAGCGCGTGAGTGCATCGTCGCGGCCGAGCCCTATGTCGAGTGACCGGCGGATGTATCGCTGCGTGGCGGCCGGGAAGCTGGCGAACTCTTTCATTTCCGCCAGCGTCATTGCGCCGTCTGCAGGTTTCATATGCGTGCCCATACCAAACCCCCTTCAAATGGAAGCCTAGTCAGGGATCATGCACCCATATGGTTTATGGACGCTTAAGCCCTTTGAAGGCCTCTGTTCAGGATCGGAACATCTTTCTTGCTGCAATGCAACAAAGAATAAGGCGTAAGGGTTCCGAGCAGCCGATTATTCTGTGGATAAATGCCTACTCCCATTGCGCCCCGCCGCAGCGGCGCGGCGTGCAGCAGAGCGCTCGAGGCATTCGCCTCTCCTCATTCGCGCCCCTCATTCGCCTCCCTTCATGCGGGCCTTCTCGGCCTCGACGTCATAGCCGGAGGATGGCGCCGGATCCTTGCCCTTGCCCGGCTGGGTGTTGGACGGCGGATCGGAGGTGGGAAAGCTCTCGTCCAGCGCGACATCGAGCTTGGCATCCTCGTCGCCCGGATTGCGCGCCAGCTTGGGATCTTCCGACGCGTCATGGGCGGTGCGGATATGCGGCGTCGTCCTGTCCTTGCCGGATATGTCGGTGTCGGTCGATATGTCGGTGGTCATGCCCTGGCTCCTTCGCAGGTATCGGACTTCACCAACGTCCCGCGATGAGCGCTGTTCCGGGCTGGAATCGGTGCTAGAAAGCTGAACTTTCGATGAACGCCATGGCCGGTTCGACCAACGCCACCGGGCGGCAGCAGCATACTTACATGCGTGAATATATATAGGATGCATGACTTTGAACTCTGAAGGTCCGCGCGGTTCGACCGTGAGCCCGCGCGTGGCGCTGCTGTCGATCCTGTGCTTCTGGCTGGTCTATTTCGCGGTCGCCACGGTCCGGTCGCTGATGATCGACTGGGGTCACCAGACCGAGATGCTCGCGGCGCGCGCCTTCGTGACCGCCGGCTCGATGGTCGCGACCTATATCGTCTATCTCGCCATGCGGCCGCTGGCCGGCAAGTCGCTCGTCGCCAATGTCACCGCGGTCGCGCTGCTCGCGATCCCGGCGGCGGTGGCCTACAGCTCGATGAACTGGATGGCGTTCCGGCAGGTCGACAAGCAGATCGAGGCCGAGAAGGCGCGCGACGCCGCGATGTTCAAGACGACGATCAACGACCGCAGCGTCGCGGAGGCGCGCCGGCAGGCGCAGATCGCGATCGCCGCCGCCCGCGACGCCATCCGCGAGGCCTCCGAACAGGCGCAGGACGCCGCCGAGGCCAAGGCCGAGGCGCAGCGCGAGGCCGCCGCGGCGAAGCAGGAGATCGCCCGGAAAAAGGTCGAGATGCAGCGCGAGAAGGTCGCCGCGCAGCCTGGCTGGAGCGAGGACAGGGCCGCCGCGCTGCGCGAGGCCGAGGAGGCGAAGCGCGAAGCTGCCCGCGAAGCCTATCAGGCGCAGCAGGAGGCCTATCAGGAGCGCCGCGAAGCCTATCGCGAAGCCTATGACAGCTACAGGGAAAGCATAGCGGAAGCGCGCGCCGCGGCCGAGGAAGCCAAGCGGCACGGCGTCAACATCGACATAGGCAGCATCGTGGCGAGCATTCCCCCGCCGCCGACGCCCCCCGCCCCGCCGGCCCCGCCCGGCGCCGGCACGCCCGGCTGGCCCTTCAAGTCCACACCCCCGGCACAAGCTGCACCGACCGAGCCCGCGCCCAAGGCCGCGCCCGCACCTAAGGCCGCGCCCGCCCCGGCCCCGCCGAAGCCCATCATGGTCCCGACCCCGGTGATCAGCGAACCGACGCCCGGCACGGTGATGATCCAGGTCGGCGAGCCGCCGGACAAGCACAAGGACCTGTCCGTCATGGGGCAGATCGGCGACCAGGCGCTCAACGGCTATTTCTTCTTCGCCGCGTGGGGGGCGCTGTTCCTGGCACTGTCCTATGCCGCGGCGGTCCGCGCCGCAGAGCGCGAGGCGGCAGGCTACCGCGCCGCGGCCCGCGACGCCGAGCTGCGCGCGCTGCGCTACCAGGTCAACCCGCACTTCCTGTTCAACACGCTCAACTCGCTGTCGACGCTGATCCTCAAGGACCGGCGCGACGACGCGGAGTCGATGATCCTCAACCTGTCGACCTTCTTCCGGACCAGCCTCACCGCCGACCCGACCGAGGATGTCGTCCTGTCCGAGGAAATCCGGCTGCAGCGGCTCTATCTCGACATCGAGGCGGTGCGGTTTCCGGAGCGGCTGATCGTCGACATCAGCGTGCCGCCGGCGCTGGCCAATGCCTGCGTGCCCTGCCTGATCCTGCAGCCGCTGGTCGAGAATGCGATCAAATATGGCGTGTCGCGGGCCAAGCGCCCTGTGACGATCCGGATCGGCGCGCGCGAGGATTCGCTTGGGCTGGTGCTCACCGTCGAGGATGACGGCGAGCCGCTGGGCGAGGATGCCAAGCTGCGCGGCGCCGGGGTCGGCCTGAAGAACGTCACCGACCGGCTCAAGGCGCGCTTCGGCGACGAGGCCGCCTGCCGCTATGGTCCGCTGGCCAATGGTGGTTTTGGCGTGACGCTTTTCATGCCATTGATCAGGCATGGTATCTGACTCGCCGATAAGAACTGACTCGCCGATAAGAACGCTGGTCGTCGACGATGAGCCGCTCGCGATCGAGCGGCTGCAGATCCTGTGCGCGCGCGAGCCGATGATCGACCTGGTCGGCACCGCTTCGGACGGCGAGGCGGCGCTGCGGCTGCTCGAGGCGCTTGAGCCCGAGATGCTGCTGCTCGACATCGCCATGCCGGGGCTGGACGGCATCGGCGTCGCCAGGGCGATCGACCAGCTGGACAGGAAGCCCGCCATCGTCTTCTGCACCGCCTTCGATCAATATGCGGTGGCCGCCTTCGACCTGGCGGCGACCGACTATCTGCTGAAGCCGGTCGCGCAGGACCGGCTCGGCCGCGCGGTGGGCCGCGTGGTCGAGCGGCGGCGGGCGCCGGTGGAGGAGGCCGAGACGTCCGAGCATGCCCAGGAATTCTGGGTGCCGCACCGCTCCGAGATGATCCGCATCGCGGCGCAGGATATCGACCGGATCGAGGCCGAGCGCGACTATATGCGGCTCCATGTCGGCACGCGCAGCTTCCTGCTGCACCAGACCATCACCGAGCTGGAGCGGCGGCTCGACCCCGCCCAGTTCATCCGCCTCCACCGCTCGACGATCGTGCGGCGCGACCGGATCGCGAAGCTCAGCCATGACGGCATGGGCGTGTGGCACGCGGTGATGACCGACGAGGAGCGCATCCGGATCGGCCGGACCTACCTGCCGGCGGCACGGACGCTGATGGGGCGCTGAAGCCCGTTTCATGGCGATCGACCCGGCCCGTTCGCTTTCCGGACACCCGCTCACCCTGAGGTGCCACTGAGCTTGCCGAAGCGGCGTCTCGAAGGGCCCGGCGCAGCTTCGGCCGCCAGCCGGTAGCCCAGCGCCGTCATCACCCGGGCCAGCGTATCGAGCGTCGGATTGCCGTCCGGCCCAAGCGCGCGATAGAGCTGCTGGCGCTTCATGCCCGTCGCCGCCGCCAGCCCGGACATGCCCCGCGCCCGCGCGACCAGCCCGAGCGCGCCGGCGATCGTCCCCGCATGGCCGCTCGCGAGCGCCTCGTTCAGCACCTCCCGCTGCACCGCCTCGCTCTCGAACAAGGCGGCGAGGTCGATGGGAAAGCTGTCGGGGCCCATCGGCTTCAGGCGACCGCGCCGGAGGGCAGATCGTCAACATGAAAGTGACGTTTTTCCGGGTGCATGGGGTTGTTCGGCCGTTTTTTCATTTTTTGTTTCTTGCCCACCTCCCGCTACGGGCGCGCACGCCCGGTTTTTCAAGGGAGAGAGGTAGCGGAAAGAAGGCAAAACCGCAAGAACATATAAGGAACAAAAAGCAGCGTGTGCATCGTTGGCCTGTGATTCCTTGCTCTCTAGCGTCGCCCTCGACCGGTTTTGCCTGCTTCCCCGTGGTTGGGAGCCCTTGTGCCGGGCGGCACAAATTGGGTCGATTCTGCCAACCGGTTTTGCGGCCTGGGTAAGCATTCTCAGGCCGGTGCGAACTCGGCGATCGATGCCTTTCCGATCACCTTGCCGCTCAAGGTGGCGGTCATTGTGGCCTCGAACGCTGCGACCACTTGCGCTGGAGTTTCGGTCCGACGATGCTCGAATAAAAGCGCGTCGTGCATGCGGCACGAATTCGAGCACGTACTCCATGGAGACGCCATCGAGCTCAAAGCCCGCGACCTGTAACCTTTTCTCGATCGCCGACTTTGATGGCGTCTCAAGCGGCATATCGTGCTTCGCAGAATAGTTTTTTAGGCAGAAGAAATAGTCATGCTCTGCCTCCAAGCGCTTTGCCGACAGACCGCTGGCGTTGATCGCGATCCCCGCAGCCATAGACTGCCACTCGTGGATGGCTCCGTCTTCGGCCAGCAGGAAGGCCTCGAGTGCGGGGAGACAACGCCCATCTCGGTCAAGAATAGCGATAAGCCGGCAGTATTGATCAGTCGTCACGGCATGATCCGACAGAGAAGCTGATAGGGTGTTGAGCAGGGAGGTCGACAACGCGTCGCCCACGTCGAAATGACCGGACTCGACGATCTGCGCGATGCGGTTAACCGCGAAGCGAAACGGTCGCGTCTGCGTGTCGCCCGCTTCGATGCACTTGGTAAGGATTTCGAAGATGTAGGTGACGGAGCGGGTGACAACGCGACGGCTTCGCGACTGCCACATCTGAGCGATTGCCGTCGTCGTGCTGTCTTGAGAAGGAAAGAACTTGGCTAAATCCGCTTTCGAGGTGTCAGGAGGCAATATCGCGGTCTTGTTAGCGTTAATGTTCAGCCCGACCAATCTGAGTTGCCGGATCAGGTCCTGCAGCGCGCGGCGTGCTTGGAGTTCAGTATCGGCGATGATGCGGATATCATCTACGTACCGGTAGTAGTCGTACCCTTTTTTTGTCATCACTTGATCGACGCATGAAAGCAGAACGTTGGACAGAAACGAGGACGCATCGCGGTTTTGTGGCAGTCCATGACTGCCACTGAACGTCCATTGTTTTAGCAGCTTATCGAGGGTGCCGATTGCGTTTCGAATCTGTAGCTTCTCGGGCCCCGTTGCTTCCACTTCGGGAACCGCCCTCTCCAGCGCGGCGATAATCTGCTCACGAGAGATGTTCTCGAAGAAGTTGCTAAGGTCCGTAACGAGCAGGAATTTTCCTGACCGGATAAAGGTTAGCGTTACCCCTTCGAAGGTGAACCAGCGGCTGATCTTATTCTTAAAAAGGTACTTTTTGTTCTGGGGATCTGGGTCGTACCGATAGCTGAGTACCCGATGTCCAAGCAGTTTATCGTAGTGAGGTATCAGGAAGCTGCAGATGGCCTGGTAGATGAAGCGGTCGAAAAAATCGGTTTCTAGTCCGTAACGTTCGCCAAACCCCTTCTTAGGGATGTTCCGCACAACGCTTCGCGTGCCGGCGTAAACCCCGTTCCATTCCTGAAGCATTGAGATGATGATCCGCTTGGCCTCGTCTGGATCATCGAACAGATCATTATATTGGAGACAGTCGTAATACCAGTCGTCGCGCATGTCTTGGCGAAGATGCTTTAGCACGAGGCCGAACTGGATTGGGAAGCCCAGAGCCTGGCCGTTCTGCCAGAATGCTTTATTCAGGACATAATCCTCGCCCTGTTGTTCGTCGCTCGCCAACTCGCCCGTCCCCTTTTTCCGCCCGATTAGACCGGCGGCCTCCGCACTGCGAACTCTAGCGGCTTCGTGCCTGGATGTCAGCTTGACCGCGTAATTTCCGACAAATGAAGTTGATCCAAAGCGCCGTTCGGGCGTTTCGCCCGCTGTCGATGGGCGACGCAGGAGAGATGCCATGCCAAGATATATGAGCGGCGCGGCGGCCGCGCTGATGCTGATGAGCTCCGGGGCGTGGGCCCAGAGCGCGACGAGCCATGTCGCGAGTTCGACCAAGACCGTGACGAACGGCAAGGTCATGAGCGCGCATGCGGCCAGCAAGACCGCGACCTGTCGCAACGAGAAGAAGCAGTTCATCAAATGCTCGTCGGCGACGAAGGTCAGCACGACGGCGACCGTGACCAAGGGCAGCGATGGGAAATGCCGGTTCGCGGCTGGGCCGAAGAAGGGGCAGTTTGCGAAATGTCCTTGATGCTGGGGTGAGGTGGGTGAAGGCGGTTGCCTGAAAGCTACCGGATTCACGCCTCGCCGTTGAAGCCGGCCCCGAGTTTCGACGTCAGGCTAGAGCATCTCTCCGCCGTCACCCTGAACTTGTTTCAGGGTCCACCAGGAGCCTCGGCGCGCGGTTGGTGGCTGGGTGGATGCTGAAACAAGTTCAGCATGACGAAAATGAAGGTTGTCCTTGCTCCGGTTTACAGCGCCGCCAGCACCGCGTCGCCCATCTGCGAGGTGGTGAGCGTGCCGCCGAGGTCTCCGGTGCGGGCGCCGCCGGCGAGGGCCTTGGCGACGGCCGCCTCGATGCGGTCGGCTTCGGCCGGCATGTCGAGCGAATAGCGCAGCATCATCGCCGAGGAGAGGATCGTCGCGAGCGGGTTGGCCTTGCCGAGGCCGGCGATGTCGGGCGCGGAGCCGTGGATCGGTTCGTAGAGGCCCTTCTTGCCGGCATCGAGCGAGGCGGAGGGGAGCATGCCGATCGAGCCCGCGCACATCGAGGCCTGGTCCGACAGGATATCGCCGAACAGGTTGCCGGTGACGATCACGTCGAACTGGCCGGGGTTGCGCACCAGCTGCATCGCGGCATTGTCGACATACATGTGGCTGAGCTCGATATCGGGATATTCGGCCGCGGTCTCGATCACCACGTCGCGCCAGAGCTGCGAGGTCTCGAGCACATTGGCCTTGTCGACCGAGCAGAGCTTGCCGCGGCGCGCGCGCGCGGTTTCGAAGCCGACGCGGGCGATGCGGCGCACCTCGTCCTCGTCATAGGCCATCACGTCATAGCCCTGGCGGCGGCCGGTGGCGGTCTGGCGCATGCCCTTTTCGCCGAAATAGACATCGCCGTTGAGTTCGCGGACGATCACCATGTCGATCGCGCTGGCGACTTCGGGGCGCAGGGCCGAGGCGTCGGCGAGCTCCTTGAACAGGGTGGCCGGGCGCAGATTGGCGAACAGCGTCAATGCCTTGCGCAGGCCGAGGATCGCCTGTTCGGGGCGCAGATGGCGCTCCAGAGCGTCGCAGTCGGGATCGCCGACCGCGCCGAACAGAATCGCGTCGGCGCGACGGGCAAGCTCGATCGTCTCTGGGGGCAGCGGATGACCGCCCGCCTTGTAGGCGGCACCGCCGACCAGCCCGATCTCATATTCGAGCGTATCGCCGCATACGACTTCGAGCACGCGAACCGCTTCGGTGATGACCTCGGGACCGATGCCGTCTCCCGGCAGCAAGGCAATGAGCATATTCCACCCTCTTTTGAATCGTCGCCGCCCCCTGCCCTGATGCGGCTCGCGGCGCAATGGCGTTTGGCGTCAGCAGAGCCGACGCAGGCGATCGACCAGCCGCTCGCGCGCGTCGAGGGCATCGGCGCGGCGCTCCACCAGGATGTCGCGCGCCAGGAAATGGCCGGTCAGGCGCAGGCCGTCGAGGATATCCGGCCACCCCGCCTCGACGCCGGCCTGGATCAGGAAGGCGGGCAGCGGCAGCAGCCGATCGGCATAGGGCGCGCCCGCGCCGCGCGACACGGCGGCGGCGCTTTTCGGGCTGACGAAGGCGAGATCGTCGCGGGCGCCGGTGACGGTGCAGGCGGTGAGATCGAGCGCATAGCCGAGCTGCGCCATCAGCAGCAGCTCATAGCGCACCGCCGCCGCCGCCCAGCCGCGCGCCGAGGGGGCATATTCGACCGCGGCGAGCGTGGCATCGAGGGTTTCGTAGAGGCGGGGATGCGGCTGCCCCTCGGCCAGCGAGACGGCGGTGAGGGTGCACAGCCAGTCGATCGCGGCAGCGGCGAGCGGCTCGGCGAGCAGGGCGGCGCGGCTGTGCGACAGCTCGACCGTCAGGCCGGGGAGCTGTTCCGCGGTGCGGGCGCGATACTCCGCCTCGACCAGGTTGCCCGGCACCAGCACCGGGCGCAGGCGCCGCGACCGGCCGCCGCGGACATAGCCGGCGAGCAGGCCATGGTCCGGCGTGAGCGCGCGGACGATCGCGCCATGCTCGCCATGGGGGCGCATCGCGCAGATGATCGCGGAGCTTCTCAGCTGCATCGCCCTATCGCCTGTGCGGCCGGCATCCCGGATGCGTCATGAGGCACGGCACGCCGCTATGGCGTCCGCTCCTCGACCTGGTTGGACCAGATCTGCTCGATCAGCCGCCCGACGCGGCGGAAGCGGGCGCGGGGCAGCATCGTCGAGGGCGTGTCGAGTGGCATGTCGTCGAGGTCGCTGAAATAGACGGTGGGATAGAGGCGGCGCTCGCTGGACAGGAAGGCGCAGAGATCCTCGAAGCGCTTGACGTGGACCTTGTTCGGCGCCGTCCCGGCTCGGTTGGCCAGCTCGAAGCTGTGGGTGACGATGTTGACGATCGGCAGCCCCAGCGCGCCCGCATGCGCGATCGCGGCCTTCAGCTCCCCCAACGATACGGCGCAGAGCTGGAGATGACGCGATCCGCGGCCCTCGGCGATCAGGGTCACGGGGATCTCGATCATGCCCTGATGGACGATCGGGGTGATGTGATCGCGCGGCAGATCGATCGCGCTGGGCCAGGGATTCTGGTGGCCGTTATGGCTGCTGTCGAACCGGAAGCCGAGCTCCGCCAGCGCGCGCAGCGTATCGTCATTGGCCGAGTAATTGCCGGCGCGAAACGCGATCGGCTCGGGAACGCCCGCCTCGACGAGCATGTCGCGGGCGCGGGCGATCAGGTCGCGCTGCGCCTGCCGTCCGTAGCGCGCCAGCTGACGCTCGCTGCCGGTCTGGCCGTCGCGCGCGCCAACCCACAGCGGATGGAGATGGAGCTGCACCTCCTGCCCCGCCTCGAGGATCGGCTCGACCATGCGCCGGACCGGCTCGATCCCGAAGACGCAGGCCGGCATCGGATCGACGAAGAAGCAGGCCTTGAGGGCATGGCGCGCCAGCACGCGAAGCTGGTAGCGGACGCCGACCCCCGCCGCCTCGTAGGAGCGCTCATAGGCGGTCTCCCAGCGGCCCCAGCCCGGGCCCGGCCGCCATGTCAGCTCGGTGTCGATCGTCAGCAGCACGCGGGTCAGCGCAGCGGGCGCGGCGGGGGAACCGGAGGAAGGCGCGCCGGTCGCCATCATCCGGCCGCGTGGAAATGATCGTGGATCGCGCGCGCCATCGCTTTCGAAACGCCGGGCGCGCGTTCGAGGTCCTCGAGCGATGCGGCGCGCACCGCCCGCGCCGTGCCGAAGTGCATCAGCAGCGCCTTCTTCCGCGCGGGGCCGATGCCGGGCACGTCGTCGAGCGGGCTCCTGGTGAAATTGGCGGCGCGTCTGGTCCGGTGGGCGCCGATCGCAAAGCGATGCGCCTCATCGCGCAGTCGCTGGAGATGGAACAGCAGCGGCGAGTTGAGCGGCAGCATCGCCTCGCGGCCGCCGGGGAGGTGGAAATGCTCGCGGCCGGCGTTGCGGTCGGGGCCTTTCGATATTCCCACGACCGGCACGTCATGGACGCCGAGATCCTCGAGCACCTCGCAGACCGCGCTCAGCTGTCCCTTGCCGCCGTCGATCAGCAGCAGATCGGGCCACTCGCCGCTGCGACGCTCGGGGTCCTCCTTCTCCAGCCGCGCGAAGCGGCGCTCGAGCACCTCGCGCATCATGGCGAAATCGTCCCCCGGCGCGGTCTCCGGACGTTTGATGTTGAACTTGCGATAGCCGCCCTTCCGGAAACCCTCGGGGCCGGCGACGATCATCGCGCCAACCGCATTGGTGCCCATGATATGGCTATTGTCGTAGACTTCAATACGGTCCGGCGGGCCTTCCAGCTCGAACAGGTCGGCCATTTCCTGGAAGATGCGGCCCTGGGTGGTCGATTCGGCAAGGCGGCGGTCGAGCGCCTCATGCGCGTTGCGGCGGGCCTGGTCCATCAGCCGGCGCTGTTCGCCGCGCTGGGGCACCTTGATCTGGACCTTGCGGCCGGCGCGCTCGCCGAGCGCCTGGGCCAGCAGCGCGCATTCCGCCGGCTCGCGGTCGACGAGCACCAGCCGGGGCGGCGGCACCTCCTCGTAGAACTGCATCAGGAAGCTCGCGAGCACCTCGTCCTCGGGCACGTCGGCAGTGTGCGCGGGGAAGAAGGCGCGGTGGCCCCAGTTCTGGCCGCCGCGGATGAAGAAGGCCTGGATGCAGACGGTGTTCGCCTTGGTGTCGAAGGCGAAGACGTCGCCATCGGCGACTCCCTCGGCGTTGATCGCCTGGCTCCCCTGGATATAGGTTAGCGCACGAAGGCGATCACGGTAGACCGCCGCCAGCTCGTAATCCATCGCCTCGGCCGCCGCGCTCATCGCCTCGCCGAGCTTCTTCTGGACCTGTGTCGACTTTCCGGAGAGGAAAGCCTTCGAGTCCTCCACCAGTTCGGCATAGGCCGCCGCGTCGATCCGGCCGACGCAGGGCGCCGAGCAGCGCTTGATCTGGTAGAGCAGACAGGGCCTGTCGCGGTTCGCGAAGAAGCTGTCGGTGCAGGAGCGCAGCAGGAAGAGCTTCTGCAGCGCGTTCAGCGTGCGGGTGACCGAGCCGGCGCTGGCGAACGGGCCGAAATATTGCCCCTTGGCGCGCCGCGCACCGCGATGCTTCTGGATGCGCGGGAAGTCGTGATCCTCGCGCAGCAGGATGAAGGGAAAGCTTTTGTCGTCGCGCAGCAGGACATTGTAGGGCGGCCGATAGCGCTTGATCAGCTGCGCCTCGAGCAGCAGCGCCTCGGCCTCGCTGTTGGTGGTGACGATCGTCATCGAGCGGGTCTGCGCGACCATGCGGCTCAGCCGCTTGGGCATCCGCCCGACCTGGGTGTAGTTGGCAACCCGGTTCTTCAGCGCCCTCGCCTTGCCGACATAGAGGACATCGCCGCGCGCATCCTGCATGCGATAGACGCCGGGACGGGCGGGAAGCGTCTTGAGGACATTGCGGATGGCCGCGATGCCCGCCTCCAGGTCGGGCGCGTCCGAACCGCGCACCGTGTAGACGCTCTTCTCTTCGTTGAATCTGTCGGTGGGGATGGTGTCGCTCACCCTGCTGATCTAGGTCGCGCAACCGGCCGCCGCAACGGCAGGATCACCCGGCTCGACCCATGGGCGCGTTATCGGCGGATTCAGGCGGCGGTCAGGCCGGCCATGGCGTCCGGGTGGCCGATGGCCGCGATGACCAGCACCAGCACCGCGAGCCCGGCGCGGACGAAGCCCGAGGGCGCGACGGCAGCGAACAGGCCGTCCTTGCGGTTCCATAACAGGGGCAGCGCGGCGGTTCCCGACAGGATCATCGCCGCGATCACGCCCGACGGCAGCGCGTGGGCGAGATGCGCGCGCACCCCGCCCAGCAACATCACCCACGCCCAGATCCAGCCGATCGCGCCCATGGTCGGCGTTTTAGCGGACCGCCGATGATGAAATGGTAAATGACGGCCGGACGCCGGCGCCTCTCTCAAACGAGGTCGACCACGAGGCCGTCGCCCAGCCAGCGCCCGAGCATCGTTCCGGCCGCAGCCACGCCGGCCTCCTCCCCCAGGCGCGCGATGAGCTGCGCGCAGAGTGCCGCGAAGGGGGCGCCACCGGCCGCGCTGTCGAGCAGTTCCGCCTCATGGGGCTCGGCGGTGCGGAAGCAGGACAGCAGATCCTTGCGCCAGATCAAAAGGAAGCGGGGCTCCGGCAGATGTTCGACGGGCGGCGGCGGCGTGCCGGCCGACAAGCTCGACCAGATCGCCGCGGCGTTGGTGACGAGCAGCCTGGTCGCCAGCGTGGGCGCCACACGGAGCACGACGCCGTCCCAGTCGGCCGTGGCAAGCGCCTGGCCGTCGAGCGCGGGGGAATCCGCACCCACGAACGCCTCGGCAAGATGGAGATCAACCCAGCCGAGTTCGCTCACCGCCGGATCATCCGGGAACCGCCGCTCCAGCGTGTCGGGAAAGCCGCCGGCATAGGCATCGAGGGTCCAGCCGCTCGGCGGCGTCAGATCGATATGTGCGGCGGCGACGCCGAGAAAACGCTCCTCGCCGAGCCAGAGCCGCACCCGCTCGAACACCTCGCCGAGACAGGCGATCAGCTGGCTGCGATAATTGTTGAGGTAGACGTCGAGCCCGGGCCGCGCGCCGGCGCCGAGCCGGCCGGCCGCCGCCTCCGACTCCTCGGCGAGCCAGGATCGGACATCGCGTTGCAAGGCCAGCAGGCTCATGCCGCCCTCCGCGCGTCGGCGCAGGCGATCCGGCGCGCCATGGCAAGTTCGTCGAGCAATTCGGACAATGGCGGGATCGCATCGTCGCGCTCGATCATCGTCGGCACCGGCCCGGTGCGGGCGAGCGCCGCCTCGTACAGACTCCAGACAACGGGCGGCACGGGCCTGTCATGCGTGTCGATCAGCAGCGCGCGGCCGCGACTATGCCCCGCGAGGTGGATCTGGCCGACCCGATCGGCGGGGATCCCCGCGAGATAATCCTCCGGATCGAAGCCGTGGTTGGTGGCGCTGACATGGACGTTGTTGACGTCGAGCAGGAGACCGCATCCGGTACGCCGGCTCATCGCCTCGAGGAATTCCCACTCGCGCATCGGCGCGTCGTCGAAGCAGATATAGCTCGACGGATTCTCGATCAGCAGCGCGCGGCCGAGCATGTCTTGCGCGAGCGCGATATTGGCGCACACGATGTCGAGCGCCTCTTCGGTATAGGGCAGCGGCAGCAGATCATGCGAACTGAAGCCCTCGATCCGCGTCCAGCAGAGATGATCGGACACGATCATCGGCTCGATCTCGTCCACCAGCGCGCGCAACCGGCGCAGGTAATCGTGATCGACCCCGTCGGCGGAGCCCACCGACAGCGAGACGCCGTGCAGCGCGACCGGATGCCGTTCGCGCACCTTGCGCAGGATGTGCCGCGGCTTCCCGCCCGCGACCATGAAGTTCTCCGAGATGACCTCGACGAAGTCGACCGGAACGGGCTGCTCGCCATCGAGGAAGTCCGGATAATGGGGCTTGCGCAAGCCGAGGCCAAATGTCGGGACGTGCGCTGGCAGAGCGTGCATGGCAACCTCGCGGACATACACCCCGGGCCGGCGAGGAGCCGGCACCGGGGCATTGGACTAGTTCTTCGCTTCGGTCGTGCTGCCGCCCGCCGCGGTGCACGCGGCAGGCGTCAGCTCCTTGAAGCCGTGGCCCTTGCACGTGTTCTGACCCTTGCAGTCATGCTCGACCGTCTTGCAGTCGGACGTGCCCTTGCAGCTGTTGACGCCATAGCAGTGCACGGTCTTCGCGTCCTGGTGCCGGTCCGCCAGCGCAGGCGCAGCCTGCATCGCGGCGATCGCGAGCAAGGCGGCGGTGGTGGCGGCGCTGACGCCAGTCTTCACGGTGATCATCGTCGGATTTTCCTTCCATAGCCGGGATGGCATCAGGAATACGCGGGCCGCTGTCGCCCGGTTACACCGCCGCGGATTTTTACCAGCGGAGCACGCGCGGACCGAGCAGAGCGCCCATCGCCGACGCGAGCGCGATACCGAGCGTGTACCAAGTGAGCACGAACAGCGCAGACACTTCGGGACAATGGAAACAGTAGAGCGCGGCGGCGCAGGCACCCGCGGCCAATCCGGCGACGGCGCCCGCCGCGCGCAGCCGCGTCGGCGCCAACCGCCGGAAGGACCACAGCAGGCCGATGAAGATCGGGGCGGCCAGGATGAGCACGATGATCGGACATAGCTTCCAGCTGCTGCCCAGCCACATCGCCAGCCAGTCGCGCGACGGCACCCGCATCATCTCCACGGCTCCGATCGCGGCGAGCAGCAACATCGGCACCACGAGAATCCGCAGCCAGCGCAAGCTGCTCGGTTCCGGCCGGGCGAGCTGGACCGTTGCAACGATCGCCGCGCCCGCGAGCATGCTGGTGTAGATCCACTTCATCCAGAAGGAATAGCCGCGCATGGCGGTGCCAAAATCCGGTCGAAAGCCGAGCCACCAGCCGATCAACACGACCGTACCCACCGCCCCCAGGCCGAGGCCAAGGGCAACGCGCCGACCAACCGCATGGCGTGGAACCGGTTTCACATCGGTGCTGAGCGACCGGATCAAGGCCTCGGTATCCATCATGGCTCCCCCCGCACGCGTGCGGCTAGCGCCTTCAGCCCGCGATGGATTGACACCTTGACGTCGGATTCGCCGATCCGCGCTTGCGCGGCGGCCTCAGTCACGCTCAGCCCATCCAGCCGCGTGTCACGGATGGCCGCGGCCTGCTTGGCAGGCAGCGTGTCGAGCAGCCGATCGACGTCCATGCGCGCGATGCTAGCTCCCTCGAAGCTCTCGGCGACCAGCAGCTCCTCAACATCCTCGATCGGGCAACTCTGCCGACGGCGCCGGAAATGATCGATCATCTTGTAGCGCGCGATCGCGAACAGCCAGACGCCGAAGGGACGGTCGGGGTCATAGGTCGCCCGACGGCTGTGCACGGCGATCAGGGTTTCTTGCACGAGATCCTCTACATCCTCGACGGCATTTCGCATACGCCGCCGATAAAAAGCCTGGAGGAGCGGCACGAGCGCGGCGAGCAACGCGGCATGGTCGCCAGCATGGCCCGCGAGGCCGCTGATCATCCATCGCCGTAGTTGATCTTCATCCGCTCTCATATGCGCTCCCCCAAACGCCTTCGCTGCAGAACGGCGGGAAGTTACAGCGATCTGGCCGTAAAGCGAAAAATATTTCGGTCGGCGTCGTGTAACGATCGCCTGAACGGGGCCGAACTGGCTTCCCGTGATCCGCTCCTTCCGCCTCGGGATCACCGCGCGGCACCCCGCGCGAGGCACGATTCACAGGAAGACGATCATGACCACCAAGACCCCAAAGACCCATGCCGCCATCGCCGCCGCCGTCGCGCTGACCTTCGTCGCCGGCGCGGCGCATGCCGCCGATGCCCCGAAAATGGAGAAGTGCTACGGCATCTCGCTCGCCGGCAAGAACGACTGCAAGGCCGGCGCCGGCACCAGCTGCGCCGGCACCTCGCGTCACGACTATCAGGGCGACGCCTGGAAATATGTGAAGGCCGGCACCTGCACCGCGATCAAGACCCCGCAGGGTCCCGGTTCGCTGACCCCGAAGAGCTGAGCTTTCGGCGCCCGCGCCTGCCCACAGCCCGCGCGGGCGCCGCCAGGAGAAATGCCATGAATGCGCTGATATCATTCTATTCGGGCGCAGCTCGCCTCGCCGAACGCCTGCTGCCCGAGAAACTGCTGCTGCTCGTCGCCAGGCTGGGCATAGCGGCCGTCTTCTTCCTGTCCGGTCGGACCAAGGTGGAGGGCCTGCTCACGATTACGGATGGCACCTACGAGCTGTTCCGGACCGATTATGCCCTGCCGCTCGTAAAGCCGGAGATCGCCGCGCATGTCGCGACCTATTCCGAGCATCTCTTCCCGATCCTGCTGGTGCTGGGGCTGGCAACGCGACCCGCCGCACTCGCGCTGCTAGGCATGACGACGGTGATCGAGATCTTCGTCTATCCAGACGCATGGCCCACGCATCTGAGCTGGGCCGGACTTTTGCTGCCGCTGATCGCCAAGGGCGGCGGCGCCTGGTCGATCGACCATGCCCTCGCGCGGGGCGATGAGCGCTGGCCACGGCCATGAGCGGGATCGAACCCTCGCGCCGACCGCGCATCGTCATTGTGGGCGCGGGGTTTGGCGGGCTGGCGGCAGCCGGCGAGTTGGCCCGGCATGCCGTCGATATCGTCCTGATCGACAAGCAGAACCATCATCTGTTCCAGCCGCTGCTCTATCAGGTCGCGACCGCCGGTCTGTCGCCCGCCGACATCGCCCAGCCGATCCGCGCGATCGTCAAGAAACAGCGGCGAACGCAAGTGCTGCTCGACAGCGTCGTGGCGGTCGATCGAGCGGCGCGCTGCGTGGAGCTCGCGAGCGGCGCCCGGATTGATTATGACGCACTTATCGTCGCCAGCGGCGCGCGACACAGCTATTTCGGGGAAGACTGGGCCGATCGCGCGCCGGGTATCAAGACGATCGACGACGCGATCGCGGTGCGGCGGACGATATTGCTCGCGCTCGAGCGCGCCGAAACGAACCGGCAGGAACGCCTGGCCGAACGCAGCGAGTTTCTGACCTTCGTCGTGGTCGGCGGCGGGCCGACCGGCGTGGAGATGGCAGGCGCCATCGCCGAGCTCACCCGGGCAGCGGCCGAAGGCGAGTTCCCGCATATCACGCGCCGCTGCGTGCGAATCATCCTCGTTCAATCGGATCAGCGGCTGCTGCCCAGGTTCCCCCCGTCGTTGGGAGCGGCGGCCCGGCGAGCACTCGAACGGCTCGGGGTGCAGGTTCGCCTGCAGACGCGCGTATCGGCGATCGACGAGGACGGCGTGATCATCGGTGATGAGCGCATCGCGGCAAGCACCATCGTCTGGGCAGCCGGAGTCCGCGCCTCGCCCGCCGCCGCTTGGCTCGGCAGCTCGGCGGATCGGGCCGGACGGGTGATCGTCGGCGCCGACCTTGCGGTGCCGGGCGATCAGCGCGTGTTCGTGATCGGCGACACCGCGGCCGTAACCGATGCCACCGGCCGCGCCGTGCCCGGCATCGCGCCTGCCGCAAAGCAGCAGGGGCGGTACGCCGCGCGCGTGATCGCCGCCCGGCTGCTGGGACAGAAGGAACCCGGACCCTTCCGCTACCGCAGTTTCGGCAATCTGGCGACCATCGGCCGCAAATGCGCGGTCGTCGATCTTGGATGGATCAAGCTATCCGGCCTGCTCGCGTGGCTGCTCTGGTCGGCAGCGCATGTCTACTTCCTCATCGGCTTCCGCAACCGGCTGGTCGTCTGCGCCAACTGGGCCTGGAACTACCTCACCTTCGATCGGGGCGCGCGGCTGATCACCGGCATCGACCGGCATGCCTGAGTCAAAGAAAAAGGGCCCGCCGGACGAAGCCGGCAGGCCCTTTTGATATCATGCAGCTGGATCAGCTGAGCCGGGCGGTTCCGAGCGCGGTGATCGCGTCATCGACCAGCGGCTTGTCCGAGCTCGCGTCGTGACGCTCGGCGATGAGCTGCGAGGCAGCGGCGGCTGCGACCGATGCCGCGGTCGCACGAACCTGGGCGATGGCGGTTCGCTCGGCCGCGGCGATCTTGTCCTCGGCCATCTTGCCGCGGCGCTCGATCAGCGATGCGGCGTCGGCGCGGGCCTGGGTCACGATCGAATCCGCTTCCTCGCGGGCGTGGACGAGCATAGCCTCGGCCTCCTGCGCGGCAGCCTTGGCCTTGGCCTCATATTCGGCCTTGATCTTCTCGGCGTCGGCACGGAGCGCAGCCGCCTCATCAAGATTGGCCCGGATCGAGGCAATCTTCTTGTCGAGAGACGAGCCGATGACCGAAGGCACCTTCTTCCACAGCAGCAGGACGATGACGACGATCATCGCCAGCGACACCCATGCGGTCGCGGTCATCCCCAGCGCCGTGGGGTCGACATGATGCTCTTCGGTGCCGGCAGCGGCATGCTCGGCGCTGACGTTCTGCGGCAGCCCCTCGAGCTTGGCGGCATCGGATAGATTATCGGCGACGAGTTCGGAGCCGTTTACAGACATCATGGGTCTCCGTTACGCCGCCAAAGCGGCCTTGACCGCGCTCTCGGCGGCAGCCTTGTCGACGGTCAGGCCGGACACCTTGGCGACGATCTCCTGCGCAGCCTCGGCGGCGACGCTTTCGATCTCGGCAAGGGCCCTGGACTGCGCAGCCTTGAGCGATGCGTCTGCCGTTGCGGCTTTCGCCGCGAGTTCGGCATCGACCGCCTTGACGCGCTTTTCGGCCTCGGCCGTGGAAGCGGCCTTGGCTTCCTGCGTCGCCTTCAGCGCGGCAGCACGCGCTTCCTCGATCCGTGCCCGATAGGCGGCCTCGGTCTCGTCAGCCTTGGCGCGAGCGGCCTCGGCAGCGGCAAGATCGGCGGCAATCTTCTGGTCGCGCGCGTCGACGGTCGCTTCGATCTTGGGCAGCATGCCGCGCCCGATCACGAAGTAGATCAGGCCGAAGACAACCAGCAGCCAAAAGATCTGCGAAGCATAGGTCGCGGCGATCTGGGCGATCTGAGGCATCGATATTCCCTGTGGTCGTTGCAAATGGGGGCCGGCGCACCGGCCCGCCATGCAACTGTTAGGCGACGAACAGCAGGATCATCGCAACGACGAACGCCAGCAGGCCGAGAAGCTCGGCAGCGGCGAAGCCGATGAACAGACGGCCCTGCTGGCCATCGGCAGCGGCGGGATTGCGCAGTGCGGACTCGAGGAACGAGCCGAACACGTTGCCCACGCCAAGTGCGGCCATGCCAACACCGATCGCGGCCAGGCCGGCACCGATCAGCTTTGCGGCTTCTGCGTCCATGATAAACTCCTTAGCATTAAACAGGTTGATGGTGGTCGTAGGTGGAAATCAGTGCAGGTTGACCGCGTCGTTCAGATAGAGCGAAGTCAACAGTGCGAACACATAGGCCTGGATCGCGCACACCAGCAGTTCGAGCAGGGTGATGCCGATCATCAGGATAAAGCTGGGGATCGAGACGATCGCGACCGTCAGCGCGCCGGCGTTGATGCCGTTGATCACGAAGCCGGCGAGCACCTTCATCAGGATATGCCCCGCGGTCATCGCGACGAACAGTCGCAAACCCAGCGAGAAGGGGCGAATCAGGAAGGAGAACAGCTCGATCAGGAAGATCAGCGGGATCATGTAGCCGGGCGTGCCATGGGGCACGAACAGCGAGAAGAAGTGGAAGCCGTGCCGCGCGAAGCCCACGATCAGCACGATCGAGAAGCTGATCACAGCGAGAACGCCGGTCACCGTCAGGTGGCTGGTGATCGTGAACGGATGCACCCCGACGACGCCGGTCGGCATCATCCCGAGGATGTTGGCGATGAGGATGAACATGAAAAGCGAGAAGACATAAGGGGTGAACTTCTTGCCCTCCGGGCCGATGTTCGTCGCCATCATGTTCGAGATGAAGCCGGTGAAGCTTTCAACCGCGACCTGCCAGCGGCCGGGGACGAGCTCGCGCTTCATCCCACCAACCATGAACAGCAGCATCGCCGCCAGAGTCACCACCATCCACATCGCAGAATTCGTGAAAGCGATGTTATGGCCCGCAATTGCCCAATCCTTCCCGAACAATGGTTCGATCAGGAACTGGTGCATCGGATCGATCTTGCCCGATTCGGCTGCCACGCTTGCCTTACCCCTGCTTATGCCAAAAGCGTCCGAAAGCTATTTCGGGCGCTCCTGAGAAATCCGTATGATGTTCCTGAAGGCGACGGCTATCCCGAGGAACAGCATCACCAAAAGGAGCCAGGGCTTGGTTCCGAACCAGCCGTCGAACAGCCAGCCCATCAAACCACCACCGGCAATTCCCGCGATCAGTTCGGTCAGCACGCGATTGCCCTGGGAATATCCCTTGTCAGGCTTTTTCTGCGCTGTTGCCGTCCTGACCTGTTCAGCCTGCTGGATCGTCCGCAGCCGCTCATCGAGCGACGTAAGCCTTTGATCCTCAGTGCTTTCCGGGTCTTGCCCGGGATCTTTCGCCGCCATGTCGCCGCCTCTCCTATTATCGGGAAGCGAACGCCATGCCGACGAGCCATCCCGCCAAGGCGAGGCCCCTTTAGGAAGGGGGTCTTCCCGAGTCAACCGCGCTTACCCGATGGCGCAGCGCGGATATCGTTACGATATTTGAAAGTCCGCAGAAACAGGCGTTCGCAAAAAGCCTGGCCGTGCCGCCGGACGCCCCATGAGCGAGCACGACGGCAAGGTCAGCCGGGTGCAGCCAAAGGGCCATCGGACGCCAAGGCGTGCAGGAAATCGCCTTTGCCAGATGGCACAGGCCGAAACAGCCCGTAGCTCTCCAACGGGGTGATTCATGCCCTTGTCGGCACTCTACGTGTTTTCCATGGCTTGATGTCGTTGATCGCGAACGCGCATTGCCTCTGATGGGACATCCAGGACAGGGGCTGGAGCCACATGGTATCGGTTGGTCGGCGGCGATTTTCGTGGTGTGCGTGCGTCTGGACGGCAGTGCTGGCCGGCCTGCCCTCATTCTCGACGCCCGCTGCGGCAGTGCTCGATCTAAACAGCCTGTCGATCGAGGAACTCGCCCAGATCGAGGTGACCTCGGTGTCCAAACGCGCCGAGCCGCTGAGCAACGCTCCGGCAGCGATCTACGTCATCACCCATGACGATATCATGCGATCCGGCGCTCGACGCCTGCCCGAGATGTTGCGCCTCGCGCCGAACCTTCAGGTGGCGCAGGTCAACGCCAGTCACTACGCGATCTCGGCGCGCGGCTTCAACGGCGGCGCCTCCGACAAGCTGCTCGTGCTGGTCGACGGCCGCAGCATCTACACGCCCTTCTCGTCGAGCGTGAACTGGAACCTGCAGGAAGTCCCGGCGAGCGATATCGAGCGGATCGAAGTGGTGAGCGGGCCGGGCGGAACCCTATGGGGCGCCAATGCCGTAAACGGCGTGATCAATATCATCACCAAGAAATCGAGCGACACGCTGGGCGCTGCAGTCGAGCTTGGCGCAGGGAACACCGAAGTCGAAGGCCGGCTGCAATATGGCGGCAAACTGACCGACGCGCTGACCTACCGCGCCTATGTGTTGGGCTTCAGGCACCGCAACCAGGATCGCAGCGGCACGGGCGCGAGGGTGCGCGACGCCTGGGACAAGGTGCAGGGCGGCTTTCGGGCCGACTGGGAGTCGGTCGATGATGTGATCACCGTCCAGGGCGACATCTATGACGGGTCGGAGGAGCAGCTCATGCCCCCGGACGGGAACGTCAGCGGCCGCAACCTGGTCGCTCGATGGACACGATCGATGAGCAGTGATTCGAGCCTGCAGGTCCAGGCCTATTATGATCATATCGATCTCTCGGTGCCCGGCCGGTTCGCAAACCATCTCGATAGCTACGACATCCAGGCGCAGTATGACTTCGCCGTCGGCGACCATGCCATCGTCGCGGGCGGCGGATATCGCGCGATGAAGGACGATTTTCCGACCATCCTCTCCGCGACCCAGACGGTGCAGTTCGTTCCACAAGGCCGCACGCTCACGCTCTGGAATTTTTTCCTGCAGGATTCGGTTTCGCTTACCGACAAGCTCAAACTCGTCGTCGGCATGAAGGCGGAGCATGAGCCGTACACCGGCATCGAGCTGATGCCGAACCTGCGCCTCTCCTGGGCCATCGCCGACAATAATCTGCTCTGGCTTGCGGCATCGCGCGCCGTTCGCGTGCCGTCCCGGCTCGATCGCGACGTGACCCAGCGGATCGGGTCGCTCGTGGCGATAACCGGCGGCAATATGCAGCCGGTCAAGGTGACCGCCTACGAACTCGGCTATCGCTCACAGCCGCTGGCGGACCTCTCCTTCTCCGTCTCGTCCTTCTACAATGTCTATTCGGATCTGCGCAGTGCCGAGTTCACCAATGGCGGCTTTCCGCTGACCTTCGAAAACGGCATGGAAGGTGAGACCTATGGTGTCGAAGCCTGGGCGAACTACCGCGCAAGCAGCTGGTGGCGCCTCGCGGCGGGCGCGAACTGGCTGCACAAGGATTTGCGCTTCAAGCGAGGCAGTTCCGGGCTCGGCGGATTGCAGATTGCCGGCAACGACCCGAAATACCAGCTCTCCTTACGCTCCACGATGGAACTGAGCCGAAGTGTCCTGCTGACTCTGGATCTGCGCCGGATCGGCGCCCTGCCCGCCCCATCCTCGCCGGCCTATGTCGAACTCGGCGCCAGGATCGCCTGGGCGCCCTCAGACACGCTCGAGATTTCGCTGACCGGCTCCAACCTTCTCCACGACTATCATGCCGAGTTCGGCACGACGAGCAACACGCTGCAGGTCGGGCCCGTGGGCGTCGAGGTAAGGCGAAGCGTTTTCCTTGCCGCGCAGTGGCGATTGTGAACATGGCCGGCAGGACTCTCCACCGCCTCGGCCGCAGCCTTGGCTTGGTGATGGCTGCCACCAGCCTCGCCGCGGCGACGGCGGCCGACGCGGCGCCGAAATCGCTGGAGGCGCAGGTCAAGGCCGCCTTCCTTCCCAAGTTCGCGGCTTATGTGAACTGGCCGCCTAGCGCGGTGGGCGCCGCAACAGCTCCGCTCGAGCTGTGCATCATCGGCCGCGATCCCTTCGGCGCCGATGTCGACGAAGCCGTGGTTGGCCAGCATGTCGACCAGCATGCGCTTGTGGTGCGCCGGCTCGACAGCACGGCGGGCGCTGCCGATTGCCATGTCGCCTTTCTCGGTGGGTCCGCAAAGCAGAGCGTCGCCGCGATGCAGGAAGCATTGCGTGGACAGCCGATCCTAACCGTCACCGATGCCAGCCTCGGTAGCGGGCGAGGCATGGTGCACTTCGCGCTGAAGGACGGTCGCGTGCGCTTCCACATCGACGACGCCATGGCCGCGCGCAGCAACCTGTCGATCAGTGCCCGCCTGCTGAGCCTCGCGCTCAGCGTCAAATCGCGCGTTCGGCAATCATGAGCCTGTTGCGTCCGCTAAGCCGTCGAGGCCTGATGGCGCTGGTGTCGCTGGCCATGCTACTGCTGTTGAGCGCCGGCTTGTGGATCATCTTCCAGAACGAGCGGAACTATCGTGAGGGGCGGCAGAGCGCTGCCCAGATACAAGGCGAGATATTGGCGGCGAGCGTGACCGCCGCGCTCGACTTCCAGGATCAGACCGCCGCGCAGGAGTCCACCGATGCGTTGCGGGTCAGCCCGCAGATCTTGGCCGCAGGCGTCTATGATTCAGCGGGGGCTCGGTTCGCCGGCTATGCCCGCCTGCCGACGCTGCTGCCGACGCGGTTCTCGGATATCCGACCATCGGAGAGCGTGCCGATCGAGGTCACCGTACCCGTCATGCGCAGCGGGACGAGAATCGGCACGGTCTATCTCGCCGGCGACATCGAGCCGCTGTCACGGCGCATCACGCGTTATGCGATGATTGCGCTCCTGGTGGTCATGACGTCCCTGATCATGGCGGTTCTGGGCTTTGGGCAGGCGGCGCTACGCCGAGTCAACCAAACGCTGGAGGAGGCCAACCGCGAACTCCAGTTCCAGATGGAGCAGCGCAGCCGCACCGAGGAACAGCTCCGCGAGGCCCAGAAGATGCAGGCCCTCGGCAAATTGACCGGCGGCGTCGCCCATGACTTCAACAACCTGCTCACGGTGATCCAGGGCTCGGCGGAGATGCTGCAGCGGCCGGGCTTGTCCGAAGAGCGCCACATGCGGTTTACCAAGACGATCATCGACGCCTCGACCCACGGCGCGCTGCTGACCGGGCAGTTGCTGGCGTTCGCCCGCAGGCAGCCGCTCAAGCCAGAGCTTATCGATCTCAACAACAGCATATTGAAGATGCTGGTGATGCTGCAGCCGACGCTGGGCGCGAACATCATCCTCAACACGCATCTCGAACGAGCGCTGCTTCCGGTCGAGGTCGATCCAGGACAATTCGAGGCGGCGCTGCTCAACATCGTCGTGAATGCCCGCGATGCCATGCCTGACGGCGGCGAAGTGACGATCTGCACGCGCAACGCGACGCCCGAGGAAGCCGAGGGATGCGAGCGCGCCGTGGTCGTTGCGATAGCAGATAATGGGACAGGGATCGCGCCGGACCAACTTTCCCATGTGTTCGAGCCGTTCTTCACCACGAAGGTGGTGGGCAAGGGGACGGGACTGGGCCTCAGCCAGGTCTATGGCTTCGCCGCGCAATCGGGGGGCGAAGCGCGGATCGACAGTGTCGTCGGCAAGGGCACCACGCTTTCGATGCTGCTGCCGGCAAGCAACAAGCCATTGCCCCAGCGCGAGCGCACCGAACAGCCAATGGCCGTACGCAACAATTGCGGGCGCGTGCTGCTGGTCGAGGATAATGAGGAGGTCGGCGATCTAGCGGAAAGCCTGCTGGGCGAGCTGGGTCACGCGGTGGTACGGGCGCGCAATGGCCCCGAAGCGCTGCATATTGCGGATGACGGCGCCGAGTTCGACATCGTCTTCAGCGATGTCGTCATGCCCGGGATGAGCGGCCTGGAGCTTGCGAGCGCGCTTCAGCTGCGCCGCCCGCAACTGCCAATCGTCCTGACGACCGGCTACAGCGACCGGATCATAGCGGCGGGATCGCAAGGCTTTCCGGTGGTCCGCAAGCCCTATCGCATGGAAACCCTGGCGGTGGCGGTCGACGAAGCGATGGCCAGCGCCAGGGTATGATCGGCTCATACCGCGTTGCATTGCAGAGAGATCCCAGCTTTCGCTGGGATGACGGAAAAAAGAGCAATGTGCGAATGCCCTAGCCTTCAGGGGAGGGGTGATGAGTCACGATCAACGCTTCTTGATATCAGAGCGATGAGCGATCAGGCCTATCGTCTGAATTGTCTTTGTTTTCCGTTATTTTCGACTCGACAGATGATTTCACCTGACAAGAAATCGCGTTAGCCGCAATAATCCGGCGTGATCGATTCCGATCCCTGCCGCTTGCGCCAGCCGCCATCCTTGAGCTTGTAGGCCTGGCCGGGCTTGACGGCGCGCAGGGTCGAGCAGGCGGTGGTCTGCGCGAACTGGTCGACCGTGACGTTCCGGGCCGCGGCGATCTGGGTATAGCCCGCGCGGCGCTTGATGTTGATCGCATCGACGGCGGCCTTGAGATCGGGCGAAGGCGCCGAGACGAAACCGAGATAGCCGTCCCACTGCTCGCCGACCGTCCCGCTCGACAGCGCCGATTCAACGACCGGGTCTGCGGCAAGCACAGGCGCGGCGACAGCGAGGGCCGCGGCGAGAGCGATGATATTGGAAAGCTTCATCATTGCGGAAACAGCTCCGGATTGTTGGCGATGAAATCCTCGGCATCCTTCTGAAGCCGAACGACCACCTCCTGCTTGACGTTGACGTTCAGGTTGATCTCGATCGGCTTGTCGGGCGCGGAGACCTGGATACAGCCTGGCAGCATCAACGCGAACAGCAGGGCGCCATAAGACGCAGGGACCATCTTGTTCATGGCCTGAGGCTCGCATCGCAACGCTTCGTCGTCAATGTCGGGGTGTTCATCGCATGATCTCGCTTTACCGGGGCTGAATGGGTGTCGGCTGCACAGGCGCCGCCTCGACGGCGCCCGAGGTGGCGTTGCGGAGCACGATCGACGGATCGACGAAGGTCTGCGCCGAATTGACCAGCCCGCGAAACGGCGCGGTGATCGTTATGTTGAAGCGGAACGGCAGGCGGGTGACCGGCGCGAGCAGGCGCCCGACGATCCCGCCGGATCGCGCGGTCTGCTCGGGCTTGTCGTTGGTCCCGTCGAAACGGACTTTGCTGACGATCTCGCCATCGAGATCACCATTGAGATCTATGGTCAGCCGATCGTAGCGCATCGACTTGAGCGCATCGAAGGCAATCCGCGCGATCCGGCCGAGATCGGCATTGGTGACGTCGCCGACATAGGAGAGCGTGCCCCCGCCGGGCCGAACCGTCAGCGCCCCATTTTCGATGCGGCCGCCGCGCGCGTCGAAGACGATCGGCAGCACGCCGTCGAACTTGCCGGTGACGGCGATATTCTTGAACTCGAGCTGCTGGACGAAGGTCGCGGCGTCGAGTCCGGCGATACGGAAGGTCAGGCGACGGGCGACCGGCTGGCCCATGTCAAGAATCGATGGCTCCAGCGTGAGCGTCCCGCCCGCGAAGGGCCACGCCCCGCCTGCCACCGCCAGCATGCGATCGGGCAGCAGGCGATAGCGGATGGTGCCATCGTTGACGGCGATGCCTGGGTTGATCTCGGCGATCGTCACCTGTTGATCGGGCGCGGTGACGAGACCGAGCAGATCGGTGAAGTGGATGGATCCCTTGAGGCCGCTCACCGGGCCGAAGGCGGCTGCGAAATCGAGCTTCTGGGTTCGAAAGTCACCGTCGCTGGTGACATTGCCGCCGGACCAGCGGATGCGCCCCTGGCCCGTCACCGTGCCTTCCACATTGGCGATCATGCCGAGGGTGAGGGGCGTCACCGCTTCCGGCTGGAGCGCCTTGCCGAAGCGCAGATCGGCGACATCGAGCAGCGCATCGCCCGCTCCGCTCGACAGATCGTGGCGGATCGCAACGCGTGCGACAGCTGCGGAGGATCGCGGTTCGCGAAAGGTCGCGGTGGCGCCGATCCGGCCGCTCTTCAGGGTCAGGCGGACATCGTTGGCGACCAGCTGGTGAAAACGCGGTGACGTCCGCTCCGCGTCGTCGACCTTCACCGCGCCGCCGAGAACAAGTTCGCTCGACGCCAGCCGCCAATCGCCACTGCCGCCCGAAACCAGGAGCGGCACCGCGCCGATCTTGCCCGACGCGCCATCGAAACGGCCCGAGAATCCCTTCGCCCCCACTGCCCCGCCGAGCGTCGCGACGTCGAGCGTCGTCGGCGACGCCGGATCGCCCAATCGTATCGCCAGCGTATCGAGGGAAAAGCCCGGCCGGCCTAGGCCGACCGCCAGCGAGCGCGCCGCCATGGTCAGGGGCTGATCGCCGACGCGGCCCCGCAGCCGTGGCGCCGCGATGCTGGCCCCGCCGTAGAGCGTGCCGCCGGCGCGTCGTCCGGCAAGGGCGCCGCCGATCGGGCACAGCGGCAAGCGGGCATTGGCGATGACGGTGCCGGCGATGGCCAGCCGGCTGAAGCTGAGGCGCGCGCAGGTGGCGTTGACCGCGAAGCCGCCGTTGCGGCCGATGGCGGCAGCAACCGGCAGGTCGAGCCCGTCGATCCTTCCGTCGGCGAGCGGACCATCGAGCGTCATGTGCGTGGCGATCGTGGTCGCGCCCTGGCGCCCCGGCCCGAAACGCAGCGGCGCCAGCCGCAGCAGCGCATCGCCGGCCCGATAGGGGGCGATCGTCGCCGAACCCTCGAGCGGCGCCCCCGGCGCGGCCTGCCGCAGGCTCACCGAGACATGGGGCAGGCCGCCGCCCGCCAGTTCCAGGCTGCCGTTGACGACGGGGCCGGCCACAGGCCAGCGCCAGCCCAGTCCTCCCGTCCGTTCGGCGCGGATCGACAGGCGCCCCCCGCCGAATGCCGCTGCGTCGACCCGCTCGACCCGCAACGCGCCGCCTTCCGGAGCGTGCTCCAGCGCAAATCGCGCGGTTCCGTCGACGCTGCGCCCGGCCTGCCGGACGGCGCGCGCCCAGGCGGCCAATATGGGCCCGATCGGCGTTCCATCGGCCATCGCCGGCAGGCGCGCCACGCGGTCGGCCAGGACTGCGTTCAGGCGCGCCTGCGAAAGCTTGAGATCGCCATCGACTGCGATGCGGCGCGTCGCCGGATCGAGCCGGTAGGACCCGACGAGGCCAACCCGTCCGACAGTGCCTGCGGCATGGCGGACCCGATCGGCATGGAGATCGGCCTTGCCGGAGACCTGCCGCGCCGAAGCGTCGAAGCTGATCCGGCCGCCCAGCCGGCCTATGTCGGCCTGAGCCGCCGCGAACCGCCCGCGCTGGAGGCCGATGTCGCCGCGCCAGCGCGCCAGATCGGCGTCGCCCCGGGCATCGACCGCCATCCGCGGCGCGACGAGCCTGACATCGGGGCATGTGACCGAGCTCGCTTCGACCGGCCCGCGGACGAGCGGCCGGCCTGCCTCGACGGCGAGGGCCAGGTCTGCAACCGGCGCGAGGATCGCACAGCCGCCGGCGGCCAATCCGCCGGATGCGACGCGAAGCCTGCCGCTGAAATCATCGTGGAGATTGCCCTTGCCATCGAGCGTGGCCCGGACGAGGCCCTGCGGCGTCGTGAGATCGAGTCCGATCGTGCGGGCCGTCAGCCGGATATCGGGGAGCGCGAAGGGCTGGCCGGTGCTGGTCGGCGGCAGCAAGCGGCCGATCGTCCCGAGCGACAGCTTGCCATCGACCAACCGGCCGCGCAGGTGCACCCCGCCGGCATCGACAGCGCGGACGCTCACGCCCGTCAATCCGACCGCCAGCTCTATCTCGGCCCAATCGGCGGTCAGATCCGGATGGCGGGGATCGCCGATCCGGATGCGCTCGATACGGTGCGTGCGGAGGCCGACATGGGCAAGCCGATAGCTGGCAGGAACCCCGCTCGTCCTCAGCGAATCGTCGATATAGGATGTCGCGATCGGGGTTCGCTCGCTCCACAGCCAGACGGCCCCGCCAGCCACCGCCAGGCCAGCCAGGCCAGCGGCGAGCAAAAGGCGCGAGCGGCGTCTCCGAGCTTCGTCCATCGCGCGACGCTTACCCTGTCGTTCCGCGCGCGTCACCCCGCCGATCCCGCGGCCGAACATGGTTAACCAACCCTCAATGCTTGGAGCCTAATCCGGCAGCGACCTGGCGAACGCCCGAGGTTCAGGGAGAAGCGAGTGACCATTCAATGTGCCAACGCAATCGTGCAGCGATTGGGTCCTTGCCGGATAGCACTGGACCAGGCGGCGCATCTCGATCTCGCACGCGAGCTGGCGTTGATGGGCTGCGACCTGGTCGACCTGCCGGCGGGCGGAACCTCGCCGACCGACAACCGCCCCACCGCAGGCCTGCTGAGCTGGACCGATGCCGCGCCGACGATGTCTTTCGCGGATGCCATTCGTCCGTTCAAGCGGATGAACGCCCTTGTTCTTCAATCGGCGGGGCATGATCGGCGCTCGCTGGAACGCGTGTTGTTCGATGCCGGCTGGCAGCGCCATGCCGGCGGCATGACGCTCGGTGAATATTCGAACTGGTCGGGGCGGGCGCTGCCGGCGATCAGCTATTATCAGCGTGCGCCGCATGGTGGCGGCGGCGAGCTGCAGAAGGGCAGCATCGAAGCCGACGCGACCATCGCGCGCTACGCGATGGCGGCCAATCATGTCCGGCCCGGCGATCATGTGCTGATCGACGGCATCGGATCGGCGGGCGGTGCCGCTGTCTTGATGTCGTTGTCGCGGGCCGGATCGATAACGCGCGTCGGGCCGAAGCCGAAGCCCGACCATTGGGGCGGGCGTCGCGACATCGATCGCGTCGACGCCGATCTTGCGCAGCTTGCGGACAATATGCTCGACCTCATCGTCGCCTTCGAGCCTGCCGTTCCAGCCGACTGGATGGCGCGGCTCGACGACTATGCCCGCGTCCTGAAGTTCGACGGGCGGCTGATCCTGGGCTTTCGCCAGAACGGGGCGGATAGCAGGCAGCCGCGCGACTGGGCGGCATTGATCGAGGCGGTATCCGAGCGCTTCCTGCCGGAGATCCGCTATGTCCAGATGCCGGTCAGCTCGGATCCCGAAGGCCCGCACGCGCTGTTCCCGGTCTCGCTCGACCAGGCCGGTGACAGCGGATGGCTGCTGCTCGTGGCGGCCGCCAACCCGTTGATGGGCGAAGGCCGAGCAGCCGAATATGATCATCCGGCTTTTCCGAAGGGAGCGGCTCCGCAGCCTGCGCTGGTGGATTTCGGGGCCGCCTATGACAATCCCTATCTCTACCGCTCGATGGTGCAGATGGGCGAAAGACTCGGCGACGATATTAAGCTCGCCCGGCTCGCGGAGTGCGTGATCGAGGATTCGCGGGAAGGCTCGGCCGATCGTGGAGCCGCGATAGCCGTGCTGGGCTATCGGGTGCTCGAGTTGCGGCTCGACAATCTCGCGCCCTCGATCCTGCCGCTGATCGCAGCCTATGCCGATCAGCCGCTCGACGACAGCACGCCCGTCCATGTGCGGCGCTGGCGGATCTCGCTGGCATTCCTCGCGGGCCGGCTCAGCGAGCTGATCGGAGAACGCGATGCTGCCAGGCGCTGGTATCGCGCCGCCGCCGAGGGCGAATGGCAGGTCTTCTCGCCGCTGCTGGCGACCAAGGCGATCGCGGCATCCTTCTATGAAGCGCGGCTGTGCCTGGCCGATGGCGACAGCCAGACCGCACTCGCCCGCTTCCAGCAGGGCGTCGACACCGCGCTGAAGGCCGCGGCCTTCCCGCATGAGACGCAGATCGGAACGACCGACCGGCCCCTGCCCTTCTACCTGACGGAGCTGGCCGAAGTGATCGACATGGGATCGCAATGCGCCAATGCGGTCGCGCACTTCGATCTGTGGCATCGTGACCCCGGCCTGTTCTGGCGGCAGGTCGATATAAGGCGTTTCGGCCTGGCCTCATGGGCGCGCGACCTGGAGCGGGAGAATGAGCGGCTGCGCGCGGCGTGATGCCGAACATGGTTAACGAAGGCTTCAGCAATTCGGATTAGGCCGTTGCGATCGGCGGCTGGAGATTGATCGATGAACGTCATGGCCAGGGATTTCGCGGCGGCGGGCTTCAAGACGCTCAACGCCAACGGCCATCTGATCCATTATGCCGAACAGGGCGCCGGCTGGCGCTACGACACGCTGCTCGACAAGGAACCGGAGACGATCGCCTGGATCGATACGTTCGAGCCGGGCGAGACATTCTGGGATATCGGCGCCAATGTCGGCATCTACAGCATCTATGCGGGGGCGCGCGGCATCCGGACGGTGGCGTTCGAACCCCATTTCGCCAACTATCATCAGTTCTGCATCACGATCGCCGTCAACGGCCTGCAGGATCTCGTGACCCCGCTCTGCCTGGCCTTCGCCGAGGGCAAGTCGATCGCAGCAATGAACCTGGCGAGCCTCGATATCGGCACGTCGATGAGCAATTTCGGGGCGGCACTGGACTTTCGCGGCCAGCCGTTCGAACCGGCGTTCCGACAGGGGATGATCGGCTATGACATCGACAGCTTCATCGCCGATTTCGGCCTGGAGATACCGACCCACCTGAAAATCGATGTCGACGGCATCGAGCTCGCGATCGTGAAGGGCGCGCAGCGGACGCTGGCGAGCGAAAAGCTGCAGTCGGTGTCGATCGAACTGATCGAGAGCGATGCGGACCAGGTCGCGACGGTGACCGCGATCCTCGAAGGCGCCGGACTGCACTTCATCCACAAGCAGCAGAACGCGGCTTTCGCGACAGCCGAAACGCGCGACGTGCTCAACTATCTGTTCCATCGCGACCCGGCGAAGCTCGCAGCCCGGTCCCCGACATGCGCGACGCCGCCTGCCGCTGACGAGGCGCCCGTGACGATCGACCAGATCATCGGGCGGATCATCGACAGGATCGCGGCGGCACCGGTCGACCCCGTCCCCAGCGGCAATATCTTCATGGAGGATATGCTGCCCGCCAATGTCTATCGCGAGCTGCTGTTGCGCCTGCCCGGGGACGAGGCGCTCGATCCGATCGACCATCCCGATGCGATCGATGCCGATGGCAAGCCGACCCGCTTCCTGCTTGATCTCACCCCAGCGTCGCTGTCGCGGATCGCGTCCGACGATCAACCATTCTGGCAGGCGATGATCGATGTCTTCACCGCACCGGCCATAGCCGAGGCGATCATCGCCAAGTTCGAACCGGCCCTCAGGGAGCGGTTTGGCGATCGGCTGCCGGACCTCGTCGCGGTGCCGATACTCTACCGCGATCGTCCTGGATATCGCATCGGCGTTCATCCGGACGCCGCCAGCAAGATCGCGACTCTGCAATTCTACCTTCCCGAGGACGAATCGCAGATCCACCTCGGAACCTCCTTCCATCGGCGGGCGGGCGATGGCTTCGAGCGGCTGAAGACCAACGCGTTCAAGCCGAATTCGGCTTATGGCTTCGTGCGCACCGAAGAGAGCTGGCACAGCGTCGACGCGCTTGGGCCTGACGAGAAGCCGCGCAATTCGATCGCGCTGACCTTTTACATTCGCGGCCAGGAATACCGCTCCGAAGCGATGGCCGAGGCCGGATCCTGCTACGATGCGGAAATGAGCCGGACCCTGAAGACGCTGGCGAGGACCTTCACCCGGCGGGACGACGTGGCGACCCTGTTCCGCGAAGGCGGGGTTGGCGTCGAACTTGGCGTTGCGGCCGGTGATTTCTCGGAGCGCATCCTGCAATATGACCATGTCGGCTATCTGTTCAGCATCGACATGTGGGCAGGCGACCGCGGCCATGGCGTGGATCAATATCGCGAGGCTGTCGCGCGGCTCAGCCCCTATCGCGACCGCAATGCCATCCTGCGGATGCGCTTCGACGAGGCGCTCCATCTGTTCGGCGACGAGTCGTTGGATTTCATCTATGTCGATGGCTATGCCCATGATGGCGAGCTGAACGGCGCGACTTTCCGGGATTGGCTCCCGAAGCTGCGCCGCGGCGGCATCATCGCGGGCGACGACTATGCGCCCGACTGGCCGTTGGTCATGGCCGCCGTCGACCGGTTCGTCGTCGAGAACGATCTCGAGCTCCACGTGATCGACTGCCACGAAGACACATGGAACTCGATGTACCCGACCTGGTTCGCGATGAAGCCCTGAGATGCTTCACGATCCCAGGCTCCATTCGGCACGTTCGGCGCGCGAGGCGATCCTCGAACATGGCCGGACCGTGCTGGAGGTCGAAGCGCGGGCGCTCGCCACGCTCGGCGAATTGCTCGACGAGCAATTCGCACGCGCGGTGGAACTGATCGTCGATACGCGCGGCCGGGTCGTCGTCAGCGGCATGGGCAAGTCGGGGCATATCGCGCGCAAGATGGCGGCAACCTTCGCCTCCACCGGGACGCCGGCAATCTTCATACATCCCGGCGAAGCCGCGCATGGTGATCTCGGCATGGTCATCGCCGGCGATCTGCTGGTCATGCTCTCCAATTCGGGCGCGACGCCGGAACTACGGCCGATCACTCATCATGCCCAGCGGCTGGGCTGCCCGATCATCGGCATCACATCGCAACCGGATTCGCCGATCACCCAGATATCCAGCGCCTGCCTGACCTTGCCGAAGGTGCGCGAGATCTGCCCGCTCAATATCTCGCCGACCACATCGACCACGCTAATGCTCGCGCTGGGCGATGCCCTTGCGGTGGCGACGATGAGCGTGCGCGGCATTTCGCGGGAGCATCTGGAACTGCTCCATCCCGGCGGGGTGATCGGCTCGCGCCTGCTGCCGGTCAACGACATCATGCACGCGGGGCATCAGCTGCCGCTGGTCACCGCGGAAACGCCGATGCGCGACGTGCTGGTGACGATGACGGAAAAGAGCCTCGGCATCGCTGGTGTCGTGGATGCCAAGGGACGCCTGATCGGCACGATCACCGACGGCGATCTGCGCCGCAACATCGACCGGCTGCTGATCAGCATGGCCACCGAGGTGATGACGCGGAGCCCCAAGACCGTGCCCGATGGCACCTATGCCGAAGACGCGCTGGCGATAATGACGGCGAAGAAGATCACCGCGCTGTTCGTCATGGACCATGATGCGCCCGAGGTGCCAATCGGCCTGGTGCATATCCATGACTTCAATCGGCTAGGCCTGAACTGACGCTGCGAAGAAGCCCGGCGCCCGGGATGGCATTGCGCTGAAAATCCGATAGCCTGTGCAACGATGACCATGAGCCCACCGGATCCGGCCAACGACGCCAGCGGTCATCGCGCCCGGCTGCGCGCGCGCCTGATCGAAGGCGGCCCGGAGGCCTTGCTCGACCATGAACTCATCGAATATCTGCTGGCGTTGGCGATCCCGCGCAAGGACACCAAGCCGATGGCCCGCGCCCTGCTCGCCGAATTTGGCGGCCTCGGACCGTTGCTGTCAGCGGATGCCGGCGCGCTGGCTCGCGCCGGCCTCACCGACGGCGTCGTCGCCGCTCTGAAGATCGCGGAGGCGTCCGCGCTCCGGCTGCTCCGTACCGAGATCAGCCAGCGCGATGTCCTGTCAAACTGGCAGGCACTGAACGCCTATCTGCACGCAGACATGGCACATCGGGCCGTTGAGCGCGTCCGCGTCCTGCACCTCAACAGCAAAAATGTCCTGATCCGTGACGAACTGGTGTCAGAGGGCTCGATCGATCAGGCGGCCATCCATGTCCGCATAGTGATCAAGCGCGCGCTGGAATTGGGATCGGCGGCGCTCATCATAGTCCACAACCATCCCTCGGGCGATCCCGAGCCCAGCCGGCAGGATATCGCCCTGACGAAGGAACTGATCGCCGCGGCCAAACCCCTTGGGATCAGCGTCCACGACCATATCGTCGTAGGCGCCAAGGCGCAGGCGAGCCTTCGCGCGTTAGGACTCATATAGAGAAAGGGCGGCCAGAGCGACCGCCCCTCCTGTCATCTGCTTCGGTCCAATCAGGCCGACAGATATACCGCCAGCTCGTTCGGTGAGATCATGTGATCCTTGTCGGTATCGGCCTTGGCGAAATCGCCGGCCGTGGCATTGAGCACCTTGACCGCCGGCAGGTTGGCGCGCTTGCTGGTCTTGCTCTTCTCGACCTGCGCCGTCACATCCTGGCCACGCGCCGCGAGAACCCAGCTGCCGAACTCGAGCGGCGTAAGCTTGCCCTTGTTGCCGGTGTCGTATTTCGCCCAGTCGGCGTTGACCTTGGCCGTGGCATCGGCGCTCGCCGTGACGGTAGCAGGCGCGGCGGGCACGGTTGCGGCAGCGTCGGCGCCTGCCGCGGCGGTGTCGGTCGCCGGGGGCGTGGTGGCGGCGGCATCGGCAGCCGGCGCCGTGGTCTGGGCGACAGCATCGGAACCCGGGGCTCCGGTCGAAGGGGTCGTGCCCGACGCAGCCGGCGTACCCGCCGATGCGGTGGCATCACTGGGGGCAGTGGCGGACGGCGTGGTGGCATCGGGGGTAGCAGCCGCGTCGGGTGCGGGCTCGCTGCCCGTCGTCTGCGCCATGGCGGTTCCCGACAGGGCGAGCAGCGCGGCGCCACCCAAAAGCATCAACTTGTTCATATCGTCTCTCCTGACAGCGACTCGGTCAAAATCCCTTCGGGCGCAAGCGTCCCGAGAAAGTCGAACCCGCGACGCCGTGCAGGGTTTCCCCGATGGTGGCCGCAACGGTTCGCCCGGATCATTTCCACGACGAATCGGTTGCCGGGACGATCGGGAGGAGGCGCCCGACTCGATTGCCGCTGTTCGCCCCCTCTGCTAGGCGCCCGGTCGATTGCCAGCTCAAGACAAGGACGTTCGATGATTCCCCGCTATTCCCGGCCCGAGATGGTCAAGATTTGGGAGCCGGAGACACGGTTTCGCATCTGGTTCGAGATTGAGGCGCACGCGACCGATGCCCTCGCCGAACTCGGCGTTGTGCCCAAGGAGGCGGCCAGGGCGATCTGGGAGAAGGGCGCGTTCGAAGTCGAGCGGATCGACGCGATCGAAGCCGAGGTGAAGCACGATGTGATCGCCTTCCTCACCAATGTCGCCGAGCATGTCGGGGAACCGGCGCGTTTCATGCACCAGGGCATGACCTCGTCGGACGTGCTCGACACCTGCCTCGCAGTGCAGCTCGCCCGTGCGTCGGACATCCTGCTGGCCGATATCGACGCGCTGCTCGACGTGCTCAAGCGCCGCGCATTCGAGCACAAGCTGACGCCGACGATCGGCCGCAGCCATGGCATCCATGCCGAGCCGGTGACATTCGGCCTGAAGCTGGCGCAGGCCCATGCCGAGTTCGCGCGCAATCGCGAACGGCTGATCGCGGCGCGCAGGGATGTCGCGACCTGCGCAATCTCGGGCGCGGTGGGCACCTTTGCGAACATCGATCCGTACGTAGAGGAATATGTCGCCGAAAAGATGGGGCTGACGGTCGAGCCGGTCTCCACCCAGGTGATCCCGCGCGATCGCCATGCGATGTTCTTCGCGACCCTGGGCGTGATCGCCTCGTCGGTCGAGCGGCTGGCAACCGAGGTGCGCCACCTCCAGCGCACCGAAGTCCTCGAGGCCGAGGAATATTTCTCACCGGGCCAGAAAGGTTCGTCGGCGATGCCGCACAAGCGCAACCCGGTGCTCACCGAGAATCTGACCGGCCTCGCACGACTGGTGCGAGGCTTCGTCACCCCTGCGCTGGAAAATGTCGCCCTGTGGCATGAACGCGACATCAGCCATTCATCGGTCGAGCGAATGATCGGCCCGGACGCGACGGTGACGCTAGATTTCGCCCTGGCTCGGCTGACCGGGGTGATCGACAAGCTGCTCGTCTATCCGGTGCGGATGCAGAAGAATCTCGATCGCATGGGCGGACTGGTTCATTCGCAGCGCGTCCTGCTCGCGCTGACCCAGGCAGGGATCAGCCGCGAAGACGCCTATCGCATCGTCCAGCGCAACGCGATGAAGGTGTGGGAATCGGATGGCGCGCTGTCGCTGCTCGAGTTACTCAAGGCGGATCCGCAGGTCGGCGAGAAGCTGAGCGCGAAGGAGCTCGAGGACAAATTCGACCTCGATTATCACTTCAAGCATGTCGACACGATCTTCGCGCGGGTGTTCGGCTGAGGCCGGGGCGCCAAGATTGCCATCGGGCGTGATGCCGGGCATGTGTCGGGCATCCGCCGCTCATCGGGAGCCGGATCAGGGAGCGACCGGCGACGCATGATGACCGCGCCGATTCTGGTGCTCATCGTCAACTATCGTACCGCAGCACTGACGGTGCGTGCGGTCGAGGCGATCGCCGATGAGGTGCGGGCACGCGGCGACGCGCATATACTCGTCGTCGACAATGGCTCCGGCGATGGATCGGCCGAGATCATCGCAGCCTCCATCGCGCCGGAACATACCGGGCTCTGCTCGGTGCTCGCGCTCGACGACAATCTTGGATTTGCCGGTGGCAACAATGCCGGGCTCGCGCATCATGCCCGTACCGCGGGCGCTGGCCGGCCACCGGACTTCGTCTGGTTTCTGAACCCGGATACGGTCGCCGCGCCGGACGCGCTGGGCACTCTGGTGGATTTCCTGGACAGCCGCCCCGAGGCCGGCATTGCCGGCGGGCTATGCCTGCGGCCGGACGGAACCGTCCGGCATAGTGCCTTTCGCTTTCACTCGCCGCTGGGCGAGTTGACCGCTGCGCTGGACCTCGGCCCGCTGCGCCGCCTGCTGTGGCGGCACGATGTGGTGGTGCCCGTCGGCGACAGCTCCCAACGCGTCGACTGGGTGTCGGGCGCCCATTTCATGATCCGCGGCACGCTGCTGGATCGGATCGGTGCGCTGGATCCGCGCTACTTTCTCTATTTCGAGGAGACCGATCTCTGCGCGCGCGCAGCCGATGCCGGGTTCGAGACGTGGCATGTCCCGGCCAGCCGCGTCACCCATATCGGGGGCCAGGCCACGGGGATGACCGAGAATCGGGAGAGAGCGCGCCGGCCGCGCTACTGGTTCGCCTCGCGGGCGCGCTTCCTGCTGCGCCGTCACGGGCTTGCGGCGACACATCTCGCCAACCTGCTCTGGCTGCTGGCATCGCCGCCCGGTGCCCTGCTCGCCCGGCTGCGCGGGCGGCCGCGCCACGATCCGCCGCGGTTGTGGCGCGATTTCCTGCTGCATTATTACGGTCCGGGCGGTTTGATGTACCGCGCGCGCGACCTGGCGAACTAGAGACGTACGTGCTTGATTCCGAGCGATTTCTAATTCCCTCTGGGCCGACGTTATTGCGGGAGGGGATCGTGGGCGGACGGGGCTTTTGACGATCGAACCGGGCGCCGGGCGCCGCCCGCGAAAGCCGCCGTCAGGGAGCCTCCTGCTGGCGCGCACTGATGGCGGCTGCGAGATCCGCCACAAGCTGCTTGAACTGCGAGCATTTGCGAGCGCCGATCAGCGCCACAATCTCTTCCTCCAGGATGCTTTCCGCATCCATGGCATCGAGCATCAGCCTGATCCCCGCGTCGGTGAAGCGTAGCCGCTTGGCGCGCGCGTCGTCTGGGTCCGCGTCACGCTGGACATAGCCGAGCGTCTGGAGTTCGTTGGCCAGCTGACCGATCGCGCTTTTCGAAACCTGGTTGTAGCGGGCGATATCCACCAGCCGCGTGCCCGAAAGCTCCAGCGGCACAACCACCGCTTCGTGCACAAGGCGAATCCCGGGGTGCCCCCGCGCACGGACTACATCGTAGATCCAGCGTATCGTCCAGTCGCTGACCAGCCGCAAATGGCGCGACAGCGAATCAGGAAACCGCTGCTTCAGCCGAGCCAATCGTTCATCGTTGGTCGTGGCGCCTGCACGCGCTGGGGTTTCGGTCATGACCGCGGGATATCGAGCCGTAGGGGAGCTTTGGCAAGCACAATACAGTAAAGCTTGCTTTACCAGTTTTCGTGAACGATAAGCTGCCCACCACGATCCCCAGAGAGTTCATCATGAACAGCGAGAGCGCCGCGGCCGTCGGCGCCAACATCAGCTTTACGGACGTTGAGGTGCTGAAATGCCCGGTTGCGGCCTATCGCCGGCTGCATGAGGAGGCGCCCGTTAATCTCGATCCGGTCACCGGGATGTATTACGTCACGCGCTTCGCCGACATCCGCAAGATCGCGCTCGACCCCCGCACCTTTTCGAACGACACCCAGCTTCTGTCTGCCCGGCAGACGCCTGCGACCGAGCGCATCACCGCGATGTATGCGGAAATCGACGTGACCGAGGTCAACACGCTGGTGACCAACGATCCGCCGTCCCATCGGTCCTATCGCGCGCTGGTCGACATGGCATTTCGCGACCAGCGGATCACCGCGATCGAACCGCGCATCCAGGAAATAGCGAACGACCTGATCGATGCGTTCCCAGGTGACGCGTTCGATTTCGTGAAGGCCTTCGCGATTCCTCTCCCCATCCGGATGATCGCCGAGCAGCTCGGCGTGCCGCCGACAATGATCGACACATTTAAACGCTGGTCTGACGCGACGATCGAATCGACCGATCCCCGGCTTGCCCCCGATCGCCAGATCGAGCTCGCTGCACAGAAGCGGGAGATGTTCGAATTCTTCCTGAAGCACCGTAGCGCCCGGCAGAACGCCCCGGACGATACGATGATCAGCGATATCGCCAATGCCCAATATGATGGACGGCCGCTGAACCCGTCGGAATTCTGCGGGATCATGATCCAGCTTCTGGTGGGCGGCAACGAAACGACGACAAGCGCCCTCGCCTCAGGCGCTTATTACCTGGCGACCCGCCCCGACCTGCAGGACGAGCTTCGCGCCGACCCCGACAAGGTGCGCGCTTTCGTCGAAGAGGTTCTCCGCCTGGAGGCGCCGCTTGCCGGTCTTTACCGTCGCGCCACCAAGGCGGTCGCGATCGGCGGGGTCGACATTCCCGAAGGGGCCATCCTGCACCTGCGCTGGGCGGCGGGCAATCGCGACGAGGAACGCTTTCCGAACGCGGCCGAGATCGACCTGGAGCGCGCCAATGCCGCGCAGCATCTCGCGTTCGGCGCGGGCATCCACTATTGCCTGGGCAACCAGCTTGCCCGGGCCGAACTCTATCACGGGTTCCGCGCGCTTCTATCGCGATCACGCGCCATCACCCTTGCCGACGATCCGCAGCCGGTCGAACGGCTGCTTCATTTTTTTGCCCAGGGTCCGATCCGGCTCCAGGTCCGCTTCGACAGGGCCTGACCGGCGCACCCTTTCACAGAGATTCTCTTCGAGGAAGACAGCATGACCATTCGCTTTGATGATCAAGTCGTCGTCGTAACCGGCGCCGCCGGCGCGCTCGGCCGGCCCTATGCACTCGAACTGGCGCGGCGGGGCGCTTTGGTCGTGGCCAACGACCTCGGCACCGATCCCACCGGGTCCGGTCGTTCGACCGACGCACTCGATGCTCTGGTCGCCGAAATCCGCGCCGCCGGCGGGAAGGCCGTGGCCAGTCACGATTCGGTTGCCGACGAGGCCGGCGGTGAAGCGATCTTCAGCACGGCAATCGAGGCCTTTGGCAAGGTCGACGCGCTCATCAACAACGCCGGCAACATGCGCGTCTTTGATTTCGAGGATGCCGACCCGGCCGCCGCGCGTTCGCTGCTCGACATCCACGTCATGGGCGCCTTCCACGTGACGCGGCCGATCTATCGGCACATGAAGCAGCGGGGCGGCGGACGCATTCTCTTCACCGGCTCTGGCGCCACCTTCGGCAGCGCGACTCAGACCGGATATGGCGCAGCGAAGGGTGCGATCGCCGGGTTGATGAACGGTCTTTCAGTTGAAGGCGCGCCGCACGGAGTCCTGTGCAACGCGATCCTTCCTGCCGCGGCCACGCGCATGGCGCAGGTGATGAACCCGGAAAGCTTCGTCGAAATCGGCAAGGCGACGTCCCGCTTCGGGGAAACCAACACTGGCGCAAACTGCACGGCGCTGGCGCTCTACCTGATCAGTCGGGAATGCCAGTCGACCCACGCCATGTTCAGCGCAGTCGGCAACCGCTTCGCCCGCGTCTTCCTCGGCGTCAACGACGGCTGGCTGGCGCCGCGCGACCTGGTCGCGTCGGTCGACGACATCGCGGCGCATTTTGCCGAAATCGAGGAGCCGACCCTGAGCGGAATTCCTTCGAGCATGATCGACGAATACTGGATGATCGACAAGCTCATCCAGCAGGCGGAAGGCGCATCCGACTAAAAGCCGCTCTAACCTCGCGCCGCTGCCGCCAGTTCGGCATTGCGCCGCGCCGACGCCGCCAGCGTGGCGCGCATCAGCGCCTTGAGCGCGTCGCCATCGTCCAGCACGTTCAGCCCCTCGCGCGTGCTGCCGCCGGGGCTGGCGACGCGGTCAGCCAGGATCGCAGGACTGTCTTCGCTTCGCGCGGCGAGCAGCCCCGAACCTTTGACGGTCGCGGTTGCCAGCCGCAACGCCTGATCGGCCGGCAGACCCAGCGCTTCGCCGGCCTCCGCCATCGCCTCGATGAAGCGGAACAGGAAACCGGGCCCGCAGCCGGACAGCGCGGTGACCGCATCGAACAGCGCCTCGTCGTCGATCCACTCGACCAGACCGAGCGGCGACACCAGGCCGGCGGCCTCTGCGCGCACGTCCTCGTCGGCGTTCCAGGAGTAGAGCGCCGTGACGCCCTCGCCGATCGACACCGGCAGGTTGGGCATCGCCCGCACCGTGAACTGCGCCGAAAACGCCTCGTCCAGCGTCGCCGTCTCCACGCCGGCCAGGATCGAGAGCAGCAGGCGCGGCGCTCCCGCCTTCGCGGCGAAAGCCGTCCGCACATCGCCAAGCTGCTGCGGCTTCACCGCGAGCACCACTATGTCGGGCTGCTCCGCCCCGGCGGGGATCTCGCGCAGCAATGCCACGCCATCGGGTACGGACTTTATGAAGGGATCGATGACGGTGATCGCGCGCTCGGGGCCGCTCGATGCCAGCCATCCGTTCAGCATGGCGCCGCCCATATTGCCGGCGCCGATCAGCCACAGCGCGGACACGCGGTTCAGGCCTCGCCCTGCGTCTCGATCATGGCGGCGGCGATCGCCTCCTGCGGGGTCTTGTCGCTCCACAGCACGAACTGGAACACCGGATAGAAGCGCTCGCATTCGTCGATCGCCGTCTCGATCAGCGTTTCCGCCTGGTCGAGTGTCAGCGCCGCCTCCTCGCCCTGCGCATCGAGCAGCGCGGCGTGGCGGAACAGCACCATCGACGAGCTGGTCCACATCTCGAAATGGCCGAGCCAGAGCTGCTCGTTGATCAGCCCGATGGTCTCGTACATCGCGGCTTTCTTGTCGGCGGTGACACGGATGTCCGGCAGCGCCAGGAACTGGAGCACGCGGTCTTCCTCGCGCCACACCGCGCGCAGCTCATATTGCGCCCAGCTGCCCTGGAACTGGGCGACGATCTCCTCGTCGCCGGCGCGCTGGGAATCCCATCCACGTGCTGCGAAATATTGTTCGAGCATGTCGATCGGAGCGCTTACGTCGCGCGAGGATTCAAAGTCGTCCACGTTCATTGGGGCCAAACTCCGCTGCCCAGGCATGTTTCCGTGGCCCGGAACGCCAGACAGTTCAACCCGTGACAGCCATAAAATTGTGGATAGCTGCCCGTCAGCCTTCGGACTTGCCGCTCGCAGCCGCCAGCGCATCGAGCCGCGCCTTGAGCAGTTCGACCTCTTCGCGCGCGGCGGCGGCCATCGCTTTCACCGCTTCGAATTCCTCGCGGCTGACGAAATCGAGCCCACCGATCCAGTCCTTGGCGCGCTCCTTGATCGTGGCCTCGGCCTCGCGCCCGACGCCGGCCAGGGTTCCTGCGGCACCGTTCACCATCTTTACGAAATCGTCGAACAGGCGGTTTTCGGATTGCATGGCTACTTCCTTGATCTGCTGCCGCGCGGGGGCGGGTTATTGAATGACAATTTGGGTATCGCCGGCCGATGGCACAAGGGTCAGCCCGTCGGGGTTCAGCCGGTGGACCTGCCAGTTCAGCATCGCCGCGAAGATCAGCCACGCCAGATAGGGCAGCATCAACAGCCCGGCCGTGCGCCGGATCCGCCAGAACAGCCAGGTGGCCGCGCCCGCCCACAGCAGCATCGCGACGATAAGCCCGAACGCCAGCATGATCCGGTGCATCGCGAAGAATACCGGCGACCAGGCGAGGTTGAGCGCCAGCTGGACCAGGAACAGCATGATCGCGATGCCCCGCCCCCGCGCGGCGCGCGCGTTGAGGATCATCGCCAGCGCGAAGCCCATCATGATGTAGAGAATCGACCAGGCGAACGGAAAGACCCAGCCCGGCGGCATCATCGCAGGCTTGGCCAGCCGGTCGAACCAGACATTGCCATAGCCCGAATCACCGATCTTCGCGGACAGCAGCCCGAGCAGCAGGATTGCCGGCACGGTCACCAGCGCCCAGCGCATATAGGCGATCCGCAACTGTCCTGCCGATGCGATCTGTCCCATCAACCGTTCCTTGCCGCCTCGCCCGGCCCGCTCATCCCAGCACCACGTAGAGGATCAGCAGGATGATGCAATCGAGCGAGATCAGCAGCGGCGCCGCCGGATGCCACAGATTGGCGCCGACCGGGAAATTCTTGCTGGGATTCTTCCGATCATAGGCGATCGCGATCGTCCCGCCGACCCTGCTCGCCGCGCCTTCGGGGCATTTGCGCGAGTGATTGACGATCGTCCGGCCGTCGGGGAGCCTGAACTGATAGGTCACATGGCATGTCTTCTTTCGCGTGACATGCAATTTGGTGATCTGCGCGGCGGCGCGTCCGCCGTCGGTCAGGATGGCGACGTTGTGGCGGCGGTGCAGATAGGCCGCGCCATGGGTGATGATCACCACCAGCGCCGCGGCCGCATAGGCGGCCTTCCGCCTGCGCAGATGCGCAAGCCATCCGCTCTTCACCGCTTGGGCTGCCGGCTCGGGGCGGCCCGGCGGCTGGGGCTGGGCTGTGGACATCCGCGCTCCTGTTCAGATCGACATTGACGGCAAGGCCGCGGCCTTCACCGCACCCATCAGGAATTCGACATTGCCTTCGGGGCCGGTGATCGGGCTCGGCGTCACGCCCATGCTGCGCCAGCCCTGCGTCTCGATCCAGCCGACGGCTTCGGCGCAGACGCGCGCGTGGATCGCGGGATCGCGCACGACGCCGCCCTTCCCCACCTCCTCGCGCCCGGCCTCGAACTGCGGCTTGATCAGCGCGATCAGCCGCGCGTCGGGTCGCGCGAAGCCGATCGGCGTCGCCAGCACTTTCGCCAGCGAGATGAAGCTCGCATCGCACACGATCATGTCGATCGGCTCGGGGACGTGCGCGGCGGTCAGGTGCCGCGCGTTCGTCTGCTCGAGGACGATCACGCGCGGGTCGCTGCGCAGCTTCCAGGCGAGCTGGTTGGTGCCGGAATCGACCGCATAGACCCGCGCCGCGCCGCCGCTCAGCAGCACGTCGGTGAAGCCGCCGGTCGACGATCCGACGTCGATCGCCACCGCGCCCTCCGGGCTCCAGCCGAAATGCGAAAGCCCATGGGCCAGCTTCACGCCGCCGCGCGACACCCAGGGATGATCGCGCCCGCGCACCTCGATCGCGGCATCGGGCTTCAGCGCCTGCCCGGCCTTCTCGATCTTGCGTTCGCCGGAGAAGACCAGCCCGGCCAGGATCAACGCCTGCCCGCGGGCGCGGCTCTCGACGAGCCCGCGATCCACCAGCAACTGATCCGCGCGCACGCCGGCGGCCATGAATGCCCTTTGCATCTGGTGGGCGGTGACGGGCTCGAACCG